>CAYPDM010000001.1:0-65547 GCA_964409485.1 uncultured Dehalococcoidaceae bacterium
GCGAAATCGACCCACTGCTCAAAGAGGAAATGGAAAAGCTGGGCATCGTGCCCGCGGCCATCATCCCGGATGATGAAGAGATGCAAAGGTACGACCTGGAGCAGAAACCGCTGTTTTCCCTGCCGGACACCAGCAGATCGGTAGCGGCAGTGAACGACCTGATGGACAGGCTATTAAAAACCACAAATGTCGAGATGAAAAGGGGGTAAATCTATGACAGCACAACTTATCAAAGGCGCCGAGGTTGCCAGGCAAATCCGTGAAGAATTGAAACAGGAAATTGCCGACCTCAAGGCCAAACATAACATAGTGCCGGGCCTGGTTACCGTCCTTGTAGGCGCCGACCCCGCCTCACAGGTCTATGTAGGCGCTAAAGAGAAAACATCGCAAGAGCTGGGCATCTACTCGGAGAGATACGACCTCCCGGCGGATACCTCCCAGGCAGACCTGTTGAAAATGATTGACAAGCTCAATAAAGACCCTAAAATAAACGGCATACTGGTACAGCTACCGCTCCCCAAGGGTTTGAACGAGGAGGAAGTCCTCTACGCCATCGACCCCAGGAAGGATGTCGACGGCTTCCACCCGGTGAACGTAGGCAAGCTGATGATAGGCGAGCCGGACTACCTGCCCTGCACCCCCGCCGGCATTCAGCAGCTGCTCATCCGCTCCGGCACGCAGATTGAAGGCGCCGAGGTAGTCGTCGTCGGCCGGAGCAACATCGTCGGCAAACCCATCGCCAACATGCTCCTGCAAAAAGCAGACGGAGCTAACGCCACGGTAACCGTCTGCCATACCCGGACGAAAGACATAGCCTTCCACACCAGGAGGGCCGATATCCTCATAGTGGCAGCGGGGAAACCCAAGGCCGTCACCGGGGATATGGTCAAGGAAGGTGTCGTCGTTATTGACGTCGGCGTCAACCAGGTCGGCACAACAGCCGAAGGCAAGAGAATCCTGGAAGGCGATGTCGATTTTGAAAGCGTCAGCGCCAAGGCTAAAGCCATCACCCCGGTTCCCGGAGGTGTTGGCCCCATGACGATTACCATGCTTATGATGAATACGGTCAGAGCCGCCAAGGTAGCGGCCGGCCTCACATAATAAAGGAGGAAGGAACATGGACTATAAGACCGTAAAAAAGGAAGCGCCCGGCCGGGGAGAGGTGGAGGTACTGGCGGAGACCTACGAGCCGGATACGCCGGTGGGGGAAGATGCCGGAAAATGGCGTCAGAAACTGGAAAGCCGGGAAGATAAACTGAAATACCTTGAATCCGGCGAACGATACTGGTACAGTGACGATTGGTTTGGCAGCGAAAAAAGGAAGAATCCGGCCTGAACAAAGGAGGCAAAATGGCATTTGAGATTCCAAAGACGGCATACAGCGGTAAAATAAAGGAAATGGCCCTGGGAAAGGGCGACAAAGCGGTAACCGTGGGCGGTGAATCAGCCTATCCGTTCTATCTTTTCGAAGGCGAAATGCCCAACCTGCCCAAGATAGCCATGGATATCTACGATTCTCCTCCCGACGAGTGGCCGGAAGCTATTTTAGAGCCTTTCGCCGGCGTTACCGACGACCCGGTAGCCTGGGCGCAGAAGTGCATCAACGACTATGGGGCAGAGATGATATGCCTGCAAATGGTCAGCACCGATCCTAACGGGATGAACCGCCCGGCTGACGAAGCAGCTCAAATAGTTAAAAAAGTGGCCGACGCCATCGATGTCCCGCTGATTGTCTGGGGTACGGCCAATCACGATAAAGACACCGAGGTCTTGAGAGCCGTCGCCGAGGCTATCCAGGACAAGAGCCTGATTCTGGGACCGCTCGAAGAGGGCGACTACAAGAAAATCGGCGCGGCCGCCATCGGCTACAAGCATACCGTGGTTGCCTCAACACCCATAGACATCAACCTGGCCAAGCAGCTTAATATCCTGCTGGGCAATCTCGGTGTTCCCGATAATTCGCTCATCATAGACCCCACCGTTAGCTGCATCGGCTACGGCATTGAGTACTGCTATTCAGTCATGGAAAGAATGAGGATGGCAGCGTTAACGCAACAGGATGAAAAGCTCCAGTTCCCTATTATCTGCAACATAGCTAAGGAAGCCTGGAAGACCAAAGAGGCTAAAATATCCGAGGCGGAAGACCCCAGCATGGGAGACGCCAGGAAACGAGGTATCCTGCTGGAAGCCATGTCGGCCATGGTCCTGCTTCTGGCTGGAGGCGACGTATTAATTATGAGACACCCCGAAGCGATAAAACTGGTCAGAGAAATGATGGCTGACCTGACTGCTAAATAAGTGAGGTGAAAATTAATGGCAGAAGAAGAAAAGACAACTAAGAGCATCGATAAAGCAAGCCTGGAACTAATAGAGAAAGCAGCCAAAGACGGGGTTAATACCGTCTTTGACAGGGCTGACTCGATGAAGCCGTGTCCCATAGGTTCCGTGGGAAGCTGCTGTAAGAACTGCGGAATGGGGCCCTGCCGGGTACCCCTGCCCAAAGGCAAGGAGGAAACCCCGGAGGAAAAATTGAAGAGACGGGGCGTCTGCGGCGCTACCGCCGAGACCATTGCCGCCCGTAACTTCATCCGTATGATTGCCGGCGGCGCCTCCGCCCACTCCGACCACGGCCGGGGCGTAGCCGAACTCTTCCTGGCGGTGGCCAAAGGAGAAGCACCGGGCTACGAGATAAAGGACGAACAGAAGCTGCTGCAGCTGGCCTTGGACTGGGGCATAGAAATCGGCGACCGCAGCAATAACGAAATAGCCGTCGATATCGGTGAAAAGGCCCTGGCTGAATTCGGGAAGCAGGAGGGCGAGCTTATCACCTTGAGAAAGGCACCGCTAAAGCGCCAGGAACTATGGCGCGAGAGGGGCATCGCCCCGCGGGGCATAGACCGTGAAATAGTGGAGATAATGCACCGCACCCATATCGGGGTCGACCAGGACTATAAAAACCTGCTCAAGCAGGGTATCCGGGCATCTATCGCGGATGGCTGGGGCGGCAGCATGATTGCCACCGAGCTTCAGGACATCCTCTTCGGCACCCCGGCGCCGATACTGGGTAAGGCAAACCTGGGAGTGCTCAATGAAAAAGAGGTGAACATCATCATTCACGGCCATGAGCCGCTGCTATCCGAGATGATTGTCGCCGCCGCCCGGGAACCGGAGATGCTGGAGCTGGCCAAGTCCAAGGGGGCCGAAGGAATAAACCTGTCCGGCATGTGCTGCACCGCTAACGAGATATTAATGCGCCACGGAGTGGCTATCGCCGGGAATTTCCTCCAGCAGGAACTGGCCATAGTAACCGGAGTAGTCGACGCTATGGTAGTGGATGTGCAGTGCATCATGCAGTCCATCCAGACCGTAGCCGAGTGCTACCATACCAAGATTGTCACCACCGCCCCCAAGGCTAAAATCCCCGGGGCTACCCATATTGAGTTCGACGAGCACGACGCCATAAAGTCGGCACGGGAAATAGTCAAGACAGCCATCGAGAACTTCCCCAATCGCAAGGGAAATACTTACGTTCCCGATGAGAAATGCGACCAGATTGCCGGTTTCAGCCATGAGACTATCAACTACCTGCTGGGCGGCATGTTCCGTGCCTCTTACCGCCCGCTGAACGATAATATCATCAACGGCAGGATTCGCGGCGTGGCCGGCGTCGTCGGCTGTAATAACGCCCGGGTCAAGCACAATGAGGGTCATGTCATCATGGTAAAGGAACTGATAAAGAATGACGTGCTGGTGATTACCACCGGCTGCAATGCCATTGCCTGTGCCGAAGCCGGACTCATGGTCCCCGAAGCCGCTGCCAAATATTGCGGCGAGGGACTGGCTGAAGTCTGTGAGACCGTCGGCATTCCTCCGGTACTGCACATGGGCTCCTGTGTGGACAACAGCCGTATTCTGATTGCCGCCACCGCTATGGTTAAAGACGGCGGCCTGGGCGATGATATCAGCGACCTGCCCGTCGCGGGTGCGGCGCCGGAGTGGATGAGCGAGAAAGCCATCTCCATCGGCCAGTACTTTGTCGCTTCGGGCGTATACACCGTGTTCGGCGTGACCTGGCCTACCACAGGCAGCAAAGATGTAACCGATTACCTGTTCAAAGACATGGAAGAAATGCTGGGCGGTATGTGGGACTTTGAACCGGACCCGATTCAAGC
Source organism: uncultured Dehalococcoidaceae bacterium (assembly GCA_964409485.1). Taxonomy (GTDB): domain Bacteria; phylum Chloroflexota; class Dehalococcoidia; order Dehalococcoidales; family RBG-16-60-22; genus JAFGPF01. Next base: position 4,173 of record CAYPDM010000001.1, read on the forward strand.
CGCCCACAAGATGATTGCCCATATCGATAAGAAGCGCAAGGCGCTGGGCATCGATAAGGCCAGAGAAAGAGTACTCTACGATATGGAAATGAGGCGCGAGCTGGAAGGTTAGGCTTCCGACGTCGCTAATATAAGGAGGTTATGAGGATATGTCCAAGATAATTGCATCAGCAGCCATCAGGGGTGCCCACAAGATTGTAGACCAGGCTGAAAAGAAGTGGCAGGAGGCTATGGATAAATGGGGAGCCAAGGAACCGGTCGGCTTTCCCAACACCGCCTATTACCTGCCGATTATCTACGGGATTTTAGGTATGAAGGTTGAAAAACTCGGTGACATGGAAGCAGTGCTGAAGAAATGCAAAGCCCTGCTGCCGCCACCGGTTAAGGCAGTACACCACCTGCCCTACCTGGGACCCGCTCTTGATGCCGGCATGATTACATTCTGGGCGGAAGAACTCATTGAAACCATAAAATACCTGGAGAACGCCGATAACTACGTCAGAGGAGAGGACGTTACCGACAGCAACATCTGGCTCGGCGCCGCTGATGATGTCATCATGAGGAAGAGAGGCGTGGAGTTTGTCGACGGCACCGCGCCCGGCTTTGCCGCCATACTGGGTGCCGCACCGACTCCGGAGATAGCCAAGGACATCGCCGAGGAACTCCAGAAGAAGAACCTCTACGTATTCATGGCCGGCAGCCACAACGGCGAGAAGTTTGCCGAACAACTGGTAAAGGCCGGCGTCCAGATAGGCTGGGGGACCCGCCTGGTCTCCTTCGGCCCTGATACCAGTGCCGCGGTTTTTGCCCTGGGCTTTGCCACCAGGGCGGCCATGTCATTCGGCGGCATTGAGGCCGGTGATTACCGGAAAATCCTCATCTATAATAAAGACCGTATCTTCGCCTTCGCCATGACCATGGGCGATGTTACCGAAGAATGGTATGCCAACGGCGCCGGGGCGGTTAACTGGGGCTTCCCGGTGATTGCGGATACCCCGATACCGGAAATTCTGCCCACGGGAGTCTGCACTTACGAACACGTCGTGGGCAATATCCCACACGATGAAATCGTATCAAAGGCAATTGAAGTTAGAGGGCTGAAAGTCACCGTTACCGAGGTGCCCATACCGGTCGCCTTCGGGCCTGCCTTCGAGGGTGAGAGAGTCCGCGGCGACGATATCTACCTGGAGGCCGGCGGCGGCCGCACCCACATGGTGGAATGGGTCACCAGCAAGCGCATGGAAGAGGTGGAAGACGGCAAGGTAGAGGTAATCGGCCCGGAACTGTCCGATATCGAAGCCGGTTCCAGACTGCCCATGGCTATAGCCGTAGAGGTAGCCGGCCGCGAGATGCAGGACGACTACGAGCCTATCCTGGAGCGGCAGATTCACCACCTCATCAACTACGCCCAGGGTGTTATGCATATCGGCCAGAGAGATATAGCCTGGATCCGCGTGGCCAAACAGGCCGTGGAAAAAGGCTTTAAGCTTGAGGATATCGGCAAGCTTCTCCACGCCAAGCTGCACCAGGACTTCGGCCGTATCTTCGATAAGATACAGGTGAAAATCTACACTAAAGACGAGGACGTCAACAATATATTGGAGAAGGCAAGGGAAGTTTACCATACCAGAGATATCCGCATCGAAGGTATGACCGACGAGACCACGGAAACTTACTACTCCTGCACGCTTTGCCAGTCCTTTGCTCCCAGCCATGTCTGCGTCATCAGCCCGGAAAGAACCGGACTGTGCGGCTCCTACAACTGGATGGACTGCAAGGCGGCCTACGAAATTAACCCCACCGGCCCCAACCAGCCGGTGCCCAAGGGTGATACTATAGACGCCAAGCTGGGACAGTGGAAGGGCGTTAACGAGTTCGTCCTCCAGGCTTCCCGCGGCAAGATAGACCACTATAACTTCTACAGCATCGTCAACGACCCTATGACTACCTGCGGCTGCTGCGAGGCAATCGCCGCCGTTCTGCCCATGTGCAATGGCGTCATGACGGTAAACCGCGATTACATCGGCGAGACGCCCTGCGGCATGAAATTCACCACCCTGGCCGGGACCATCGGGGGAGGCTTAAGCACCCCCGGCTTCGTGGGACACGGCAAGTACAACATCACCCAGAGAAAGTTCCTCGCCGCCGAGGGCGGTTTATTGAGGATGGTCTGGATGCCCAAGATACTCAAGGAGGAGATAGCGGAACGGTTCAATAAAAGGGCTGAAGAACTCGGCGTGCCCGACCTGCTCGATAAGATAGCCGATGAGACGGTTGGAATAACCGAGGACGCGATTCTTCCCTTCCTGCAGGAAAAAGGACATCCCGCCCTGACCATGGACCCGATATTGGGCTAGGAAAAGAATAATAAATTCTCTATGACCTGTAAATACGGGAGTAATGACCGCTAACTCCGTAACGGGTCAGGAAAGGGGAAAAGAGATATGGCACTAACCGGAATAGAAATCTTCAAACTGCTGCCCAAGACCAACTGCGGAGACTGCGGCGTACCTACCTGTCTTGCCTTTGCCATGAACCTCGCCGCCGGCAAAGCAGAGCTAAGCGCCTGCCCCCATGTCTCCGATGAGGCCAAAGAGAAACTATCGGAGGCTTCGGCACCACCCATCTTACCGGTTACCATCGGCACCGGCGATAAAGCCCTGAAAATCGGCGGCGAAACGGTCATGTTCCGCCACGAAAAGAGGTTTGAAAACCCGGCGGGTATCGCTATTCTCATCAGTGACACCATGCCCGATGCCGAGGTGAACGCCCGTCTGAAGAAATCAAAGGAACTCATTTATGAAAGGGTCGGCCTCTCGCTGGAAACCAACCTCGTCGCTCTTAAGGCAGAATCGGGGGATGCCGCCAAGTTTGCCGCCCTGGCGGGTAAGGTAAAGGCCAACAGCGATGCCAACATCATCCTGATAAGCGATAAACCCGATGTCCTTGCCGAGGGTTTGAAGGCATGCGCCGACAGGAAGCCGCTGCTTTACGCAGCCACCAAAGACAACGCTGATGCCGTGGCCGCCCTGGCCAAGGAGAACGGTTGCGCGGTAACCGCCAAAGCCGAGGGACTGGAAGAGCTTGTCGCCCTGACCGAGAAACTGACCGCGGCCGGACTTAAAAATATCGTGATTGATTCCGGCTCCAGGGCAGTGCGCCAATCGCTGGAAGACCAGATAGTCATCCGGAGCGCCGCCCTCAATAAGAAGTTCCGCCCCCTGGGCTACCCCACCATCGTCTTCCCCTGCGAGATGACCGATAATCCCATGAAAGAAGCCATGCTTGCTTCCATGTTCATCGCCAAGTACGCCGGCATCATCGTCCTATCCGATTTCAGCGGAGAAAGCCTGTTCCCGCTGCTGGTGGAAAGGCTGAACATCTACACCGACCCGCAGCGACCGCTGGCTACTACCGAGGGGATTTACGAGATCAACAACCCGGATGAAAATTCGCCGTTAATGGTTACCTCCAACTTCTCGCTGACCTACTTCATCGTCTCCGGTGAAATAGAAAACAGCAAAGTGCCCAGCTACCTGTACGTAAAGGATACCGAGGGACTCTCGGTCATGACTTCCTGGGCAGCCGGCAAGTTCTCCGCGGATATCATCGGCCCGGCTATCAAGAAGAGCGCCATCGAGGATAAGATCAAGCACCACAAGCTCATCATCCCGGGGTACATCGCCGCCGAGAGCGGCGGCCTGGAAGAAGAACTGCCCGGCTGGGAAATATTGGTCGGTCCCAGAGAAGGGTCCCACATCCCGGGTTATCTTAAAGATTGGAAGCCCTAAGGACAAAATTAAGGAGGCAAGATGATCCTTATCGGGGAAAACTTAAACGTTATATCACAAACCCTCGGCCCGGCCCTGAAGGACAAGAATGCAGGCCCGATTGAAGAGATGGCCAGGGCGGAAACAGCGGCCGGCATAGACCTGATTGACCTTAATATCGGCCCCGCCCGCAGGGGCGGCGACGAGCTTATGTCATGGGTGGTAAATACGGTACAGGCGGTCACCGATAAGATGCTTTCCCTGGACACCACCAATCTGGATGCCATGGAAGCCGGACTGGGTGTCCGCAAGGGCCCGGTGTTAATCAACTCGGTCTCGCTGCAGACCAGCCGTATCGATAGAGGGCTGGAACTGGCCAATAAGTTTAATGCCGATGTTATCGGCCTGCTGTGGAGTAACGATGGCATGCCGCGCGACGTTAACGAGAGGGCAATGCATACCGTCGACTTTGTTTATAAAGCCAACGAGGCGGGCGTACCCAACGAAAGGATATGGATTGACCCCATTGCCAGCCCGGTATCGGTGGAAATCAACCAGGTCAAGGCCTGCGTGGAGTTCATGGCCATGCTGGGAGAAATAGCCCCCGGCTGCAAGTCCACGGTTGGTCTTTCCAATATTTCCAACGGCGCGCCCGATAAGCTAAGATGCTGGCTGAACCGCACCTACCTGATAATGCTGATGCGCTACGGCCTTTACTCGGCCATCGTAGATGCGTTCGATAAAGACCTCATGGCCATAGCCCGCGGTGAAAGACAGGATATCGTAGAGCTGGTGCACAAAATGATGGACGGGGAGCAGCCTGATATCTCCTCCCTGCCTCAAGAGATGGCAAATTACGCCAAGTCAGCCAGGGTATTGATGGGAGAGTCACTCTATTCCGCATCGTGGCTTGAAGTATAGGTTCCCGCTGCTCGTCAACAGCTAACCGGAAAAACGGAATAAGGCGGCTCTATCAATAAAAGAAACGTGCAGATATGACAAGGGAACGCCTGACAGTACCGGAACAGAATGTACGTGAATATGCTCATGAGCTAGCTTACAAGCTCGCCTGCGAGCAACTGGCTGGTATTACCGACATTGAAGAGCAGTGCCGGAAAGCCGGCGCCGAATACATATCCTCCCAAAAAGCCGCCATCATCGAGCATCTACGGACGTATTATCGAATCGGCTCCCCCCAAGGCGATGTAGCACTCGTTAATAGCGAGGACGCCGTACCTATAAAAGATAAAATCCTGATACTTGACTATTTTACGCGTGCCGGGGGAACCCCGCTAACCGGTAAGTTGATAACCTACAAAGAGCTGCACGACGGCATCAACTACTTTCCCACGTTTTCCAAGAGGACCATCCAGCCGCTGGTGACTTATTTCGGTGATGCTCCCGAGCAGCTGTTGAAAACCGCCGCAAGCCTGGGCGGGCGTAAGGCCGATTGCGGTGATGCCGCCGTAACGTTCGATGCCTTTCCCCGCGTAACAGTAACTCTCGCCCTGTGGAAGGGCGACCAAGAGTTCCCGCCGGAAGGCAGCATACTGTTCGACAGCACCGTTTCCGACTACCTTACCAACGACGATATACACACGCTCTGCGAAAAAATTATCTGGAGATTGGTCAGACTTCTTAAAACTGGAGGTGATACCCCTGGCAAAAGATAATTTAACCAAAGCGGACGTCCAGGATAAATTAGAGGAAATCTTCTCGCGTTATAAAGGAGAGAAGCAGGAGCTTATACCCATCCTGCAGGAAACACAGGCGCAATTCCGCTATCTGCCGGCGGCGGCCATGCGGGAAATCGCCAGATTTTTACGCATGGCGGAAAGCACCATATACGGAGTCAGCACCTTCTACGCGCAGTTTAAACTGACGCCTCTGGGCAAAAAGGTAATTAGGGTCTGCCGCGGCACGGCCTGTCACGTACGCGGCTCCGCCAAGGTCCTGGCTGAAATTGAAAAACAGCTCGGACTCAAAGCCGGGGAGACTACGGAAGACTTAGAATACACACTGGAGACTGTCGCCTGCATCGGCGCCTGCGCCCTGGCGCCGACGATGACGATAGATAGTGAGACTTACGGCAAGATGACGACCAAGAAAGTTGCGGAGGTTTTAGGTGTCAGAAGCAAAGCCGAGTAATGGAAATAAGCAGCGAACGATATTTATCTGCCAGGGAACGGGCTGCGTATCAGGCAAGTCATTTGAATTAACGGAAGCCCTGAAGAAAGCCATCGAGGAGCTGGGTTTGCAGGGCGTAAATGTAGATTTTACGGGCTGCCACGGTTTCTGCGAGCAGGGGCCGGTGGCTATCGTCGAGCCGGAAGGCATCTTCTATGCCCAGGTTACCGTGGCCGACGCCCGGGAAATAGTAGAGTCCCACCTGCGGGACGGTAAACCGGTCGAACGTCTTTTCTATAAAGACCCGGTAAGCGGCGAGGCCATCCCCTATCATAAAGACATTAAATTTTACAGCATGCAGCAGCGCATCATCCTGCGCAACTGCGGGCGACTTAACCCTGAAAGAATCGAGGACTACATGGCCACCGGAGGCTATGAGTCTCTGAAAAAGTGCCTGAAAGAAATGACCCCGGAGGAGGTCATCGACGAGATAAAGCGCTCCGGCCTGCGGGGACGCGGCGGCGCCGGCTTCCCCACCGGAATGAAATGGGAGTTCTGCCGCAATGCCACCGGCGAACCGAAATACATGATATGCAACGCCGACGAAGGCGACCCCGGGGCTTTCATGGACCGCAGCACTATGGAAGGCGACCCCCATACCGTCATCGAGGGTATGACCATAGCCGCCTACGCCATCGGCGCCTCGGAGGGCTATATCTATATCCGTGCGGAATACCCGCTGGCCGTTAAACGCGTACGTCTGGCCATCCGGCAGGCCGAGGAAAAAGGATTTCTCGGCGATAATATACATGGTTCCGATTTCAGCCTGCATATGCATGTCAAGGAAGGCGCCGGCGCTTTCGTCTGCGGTGAAGAGACAGCGCTTATGGCGTCTATCGAAGGCAAGCGGGGCATGCCCCGCTCCCGTCCACCCTTCCCGGCAACCTCCGGACTATGGGGAAAACCAAGCAATATCAATAATGTGAAATCGCTGGCCACCGTGCCGGTTATTATAGCCAAAGGCGCCGACTGGTATGCCGCCACCGGCACCGAGAGAAGTAAAGGGACGTGCGTCTTCGCCCTAACAGGCAAAATCGCCAACAGCGGTCTTATCGAAGTGCCTATGGGTATTCCCCTCCGTAAAATCATCTATGAAATCGGCGGGGGCATCCCCGGAGGCAAGAAATTCAAAGCCGTCCAGACCGGCGGGCCCTCCGGCGGCTGCCTGCCGGAAAGCTACCTCGACCAGCCGGTCGACTACGAATCACTGGCCGCCGCCGGCTCTATGATGGGCTCCGGCGGCATGGTCGTCATGGACGAGGAGACCTGCATGGTAGATGTCGCCCGCTATTTCCTTTCATTCACCCAGGCAGAGTCCTGCGGCAAGTGCGTCCCCTGCCGTATCGGCACCAAGCAGATGCTGGATATCCTGGAGAGAATCTGCCGGGGCGAGGGTAAACCGGACGACATCGACCTGCTCCAGCAACTGGGCGAGAACATTAAAGCCGGGTCACTCTGTCAGCTGGGACAGACGGCTCCCAATCCCGTCCTGACCACCCTGCGCTATTTCCGCGAGGAATATGAAGCACATATCAACGAGAAACGGTGCCCGGCGCTATCCTGTACCAAACTGATTTCATTTTATATACTGCCGGATAAATGCCAGGGTTGCGGCATCTGCGCGCGTAACTGCCCGTCGGAATGCATTATCGGCGATAAGAGAATGGTGCACGTCATCGACCAGGATAAATGCGTCAGGTGCGGCACCTGCCTTGAAGTCTGCCCGGAGAGATTCGGCGCCGTGGTCAAGGTATCCGCGGAAGAGGTGGACGTACCGAGCGAGCCGATACCGGTAAAGGAGAAACCGAAAGCCGCGGCAGCATCCCCGGGAGAGTAAACTCATAATGGATAAAATTACTCTAACCATCAACGGGCAGGAAGTCAAAGCGACCAGAGGCATGACCGTGCTCGAAGCCGCGCAGTCGGCTGATATCTATATCCCCACCCTCTGCCACTATCCCGACCTCGACCCGTACGGGGGCTGCCGACTCTGCATCGTAGAGATTGAAAAAATGCGAGGTCTGCCCACGTCCTGCACGACCCCCGCCACCGATGGGATGGTCGTCACTACGGAATCGGAGGCCATCAACGAAGTACGCCGCGCCTCTCTGGAGCTAATACTCTCCACCCACCCCTGCGACTGCCTGGAGTGCCACCGACGGGAGCGCTGCGGCCCGTACGATATCTGCCTGCGGCATGTCGCCGTGACCGACCGCTGTGTCGTCTGTCCATCCAATAACAACTGCGAATTGCAGAATGTGGTCGACTACATCGGCGTCCACGAGCTGCGCATCCCCCGGGATACCGAACCCCGGACTATTGATACCAGCAACCCGTTCTTCGACCTCGACCGCAACCGCTGCATTCTCTGCGCCCGCTGCGTGCGCGCCTGCCAGGAGATAACCGGCGTCGGCGCTATCGATATGGCCCATCGCGGGTACAGTATGAAAGTAGCCACCTTCGGCGATATGCCCCTGATGGAATCGATTTGCCGTTCCTGCGGCGAGTGCATGGTACGCTGTCCGGTGGGCGCTATCACACCCAAGGAAACCGCGAGACCGGAACGCGAGGTCAAGACCGTCTGCCCTTACTGCGGCGTCGGCTGCTCGATGTACCTGGGCGTCAAAGATAACGCCATTACCGGCGTCCGCGGTGACGAATACGGCCCGGCCAATCAGGGTCGACTCTGCGTGAAGGGCCGCTTCGGCATTGCCGAGTTCGTCAATCACCGCGAACGGCTGACCGCGCCCCTTATCAGGAAGAATGGCCGGCTGGTAGAAGCTTCCTGGGACGAGGCACTCGAACTGGTCGCCGGTAAGCTGAAAAATTACCGCGGCGACGAAGTGGCGGTAATATCCTCCGCCAAGAGCACCAACGAGGACAACTATGTCATGCAGAAGTTCGCCCGGGCGGTGCTGCGCACCAACAACATAGACCACTGCGCCCGCCTCTGACATGCCCCCACCGTGGCCGGTCTGGTCACAACCTTCGGAAGCGGGGCCTCGACCAATTCCCTGAAAGACCTCAACGACGCCGGGTGCATCATAGCCATCGGCACCAACACCACCGAAGCCCACCCGATAATCGGTATGAATATCCGCAGGGCGGTCCGCAAAGGCACCAGACTAATCGTGGCCAATCCCCTGGAAATCCCTCTGGCGCGCGACGCCGATGTCTGGCTGCAACACCGCGCCGGCACGGACGTAGTCCTGCTGATGGGCATGATGAAAGTAATCGTAGATGAAGGCCTGATGGACACCACTTTCATCGAGGAAAGGTGTGAGAACTACGATTTCTTCAAGGACTCGCTCAATAATTACCCGCTGAACCTCGTAGAGAACATCACCGGCGTGCCCGGCGAGAAAGTAGCCGGGGCCGCCCGCCTTTACGCCGGCAACAGCCCGGCATCCATCCTTTACACGATGGGCATCACCCAGCATACTCACGGCACGGATAATGTTATCGCCGTCGCCAACCTGGCCATGCTTACCGGCAATATCGGCAAGCCCGGCGCCGGCGTCAACCCGCTGCGGGGACAAAATAACGTACAGGGTGCCTGCGACGTCGGAGCCCTGCCCAATGTCTTCCCCGGCTACCAGGCCGTAGGCAACGAAATCCTCAAGGAGAAATTCGAGGCGGCCTGGGGCGTCAGTCTTAACCCGACGCCCGGCAAGACTCTTACCGAGATTATGCCGCTGGCCCACGAAGGCAAGGTCAAGGCAATGTACCTCATGGGCGAGAACCCTTCTTTAAGCGACCCGGATGCCAGCCATGTCCGGGAGGCGATGCAGCGGCTGGAATTCTTCGTGGTGCAGGATATCTTCCTCAATGAGACCGCCTTGCTGGCCGATGTCGTCCTGCCGGCCTGCAGTTTTGCGGAAAAGGACGGCACCTTCACCAACACCGAGCGCCGCGTCCAGCGGGTAAGGAAAGCCATCGAACCCGTGGGTGACAGCCGTCCCGACTGGTGGATTACCTGCCGGATTGCTCAAAGCATGGGAGGCGCCGGGTTCGACTTTACACATCCGTCGCAGATTATGGAGGAGATTGCCGAAGTCACACCGAGCTACGGCGGCATCACCTACGAGCGACTTGAAAAGGAAGGCCTGCAGTGGCCCTGCCCTACCGAAGACCACCCGGGGACGGCGATACTCCACACCGAACTCTTCTCGCGCGGCAGAGGGCATTTCGTCCCGCTTGAATACCGGCCGTCCGACGAACTGCCGGACGAGGAATACCCGCTGGTGCTTACCACCAACCGCAGCCTGTTCCACTTTCATACCGGCACAATGACCCGCAAGGTCAGGGGCCTCAATACCTTCATGGGCGAGGGGCTGGTGGCGATAAATCCTAAAGACGCCGCAGACCTGGGCATTGAAGACGGCGAAATGGTGCGGGTGAGTTCACGCCGCGGCGAAGTAACCGCCAAAGCCAGCGTGACGGAGTCCGTGCCGCCCGGAACGGTCGCCATGACCTTCCATTTTGCGGAAACCCCCACCAACGAGCTGACCAACCCCGCCCTCGACCCCATATCCAAGATACCGGAGTATAAAGTAGCCGCGATAAGAGTAAAAAAAATAGGGCGGGCGGCGGTAAAGGCGGTCTGATAGAGATTATCCCTCCTCCTGTAAGAGCCTCTGCGCCGTGATGGCGGCGATGGCGCCATCGCCGACCGCCGTGACGACCTGCCGCGGCGAGCCGCTCCTGATGTCCCCCGCCGCCATGATGTAAGGAGCTTCCGTCTGCATCCTCCCGTTGACGATTATCTGGCCGTGGTCGTCCAGCGGTATGATGCCGTCGAGGTAGTCCGTATTAGGCTCCAGGCCAATGTGTACCAGGACGCCGTCCACACTAAGAGTCTCTTTCTTGCCTTCAGCACCCTTTAGTTCTATCGCCTCTACCCTATCTTTGCCAGTAATAGCCTCGACGGTCATGCCGCAGCGTACTTCTATTTTGGGGTCGGCGTTGAGCCTGTCGCAGAGCACCGCCGTGGCGGTGAGTTCCGGCATGGCTTCGATGATAATCACCTTCGAGGCGATTTTCGCCATGTAAAGGGCCTCGGTAACGCCGGCATCCCCTCCACCGCACACCGCCACCACCCGGTCGGCGTAATGACCGCCGTCGCAGAAGGCGCATTCAAAGACACCCTTTCCCGCCAGTTCCGCCTCGCCGGGGACGCCAAGCTTTTTATTCTTAGAACCCCCGGTAAAAATCACGACATTGGTGGTATACCCCTGGCCGTTGGCGCACCCTACCCAGCGGGTGCCGGAGAAAAGCTCCAGGCCGGTGACATCCCCGGACTCCGTTTCCAGTCCGTACTTCTTAGCCTGTTCGACCATCTCCGCAGCTAACTTAGCGCCGGAAACACCTTCGGTAAAGCCGGGGTAGTTCTCGATAAGCTCAATATTGCGTATGTAACCGCCGACGGTCTCTTTTTCCAGCAGGAGCGTCCGCCGGTTGGCCCTGCTTAAGTAAAGTCCGGCCGTCAGCCCCGCCGGCCCACCCCCTGCGATGACGACATCCCAGTCAAACATACAAAATATCCCCTAAAAGTATCTTTATAGAGCCGGATTAAAATCAGGGCAGCCCGGTGCCGGGAACCTCCACCTCAACCATCTCTATGCGACCGCTCATTCTGGCTCTGGCCTCATCGGGATAGCTCGTTCCCGCCGTCATAATAAACAGCGTGCGGCGTTCCGGGCCGCCGAGCATGCAGGCATAAGCCACGTCGGAAGTCTCTATGCGGTCCGTCACCTCGCCGCCCTCGCGCACGCGGAGGACCTGGCTGGCGGACGAGTCCGCGACCCATACGGCATTTTCAGCGTCGAGGCAAATCCCGTCGGGCATTACATTCGCGGCAGTCCAGCTGGCGTGGTCGGCCGGCGAGATAATTCCGGCAGGATACGCCTCGCCGAGCTTTGCCCAGACCCGCCGTCCCGTGAGAGAGCCGTCGGCCTCGATATCGAAGGCCGTAAGACGGGAGCCCATTGATTCAGCGACTATCAGCGTGCGTCCGTCAGGGGTTATGACAGACCCGTTCGGGAAATACATATCATCGGCAGCGACATTCGTCTCTCCGTCCGGCGTTACCATGATTATGCAGGCCGGCACAAAGGACTGCCCTTCAAATATATTGAAGCCAAAATGTCCGATATATGCCCGCCCGGAATTATCCACTACCATGTCGTTGCAGTAGCCGGAGGCAAGCCCGCTCAAGTCAACCACTTCATTCAGTCCGCCGGCGTCTAGTCTCAACAGGCGCCGGTCGGTCATCGAGACCACCAGCAAACGCCCGTCGGGGAGCCACCCCAGCCCCGAAGGCATGCCCGGCACTTCTGCAATTGTGTCGGCCTTGCCATCGAGGTCGACGGTCATCACCCGATTTGTATGGAAATCAGAAAACCAGAGTTTACTATCGTGCCAGCGCGGGCCTTCCCCGAACGTTAACCCCTCCAGGAGCACTTTCGTCTTAAGCGTCATGAAAATTCCCTCTTTCCGGCGGGGTGTCTTTATTATTCCACTGTAATTTCCGCCAGCCTCTGGAGCACTTCTTCCATGGCGTCCCACTCCTCGCCGAACCCGGCCCAGTCGCCCAACTTGAGGTTTTCCCGGGCTTTCTCATAGTGCTGGCGCGCTTCCGCCACCAGTGAAGCAATTTCCGCATCTGCCGGTGTTTCCGGTTCTACCGGCTCCGGCGGTGCAGTCGGCTCCGTTGGTTCTGAAGGCACCGGCGGCCCGGGAACAGGTTCCGGCAGCGGCGCCTCCGCGCCGAAGACAGCCTCGATGCTTTTCATCAAGTTAGTCTCCATGGCTATCTTCTCCCCGACCGCCACGATGACGCGTTTCAGCTCGGGGAGTCCCCCGGCATCCGCCTGAAGGAAGACCGGCTCCACATACAGTATGGACTTGCCTAAAGGAATCAGTAGCAGGTTGCCCCGGAGAACCCGGGAGCCACCCCGCCCCCACAGGGCCAGCTGCTCGGTGATGACGGTATCCTGTCCAATTCGGTTCTCAATCTGGCTCGGACCATCCACCCACTCACCCTTAGGGAAATAATAGGCCAGCAGCTTGCCGTAGTTATCGCCGTCGCAGTGGGCCGCCAGCCAGCCGATGGTATTGTTCTTGTTAACCGGGGTATAGGGAAGCATGAGCAGAAACTCCTCCCGCTCCCCTTCGGGCAGGCGCATGATAACATAGTAAGGCTCCATGGCCTGTTCCTGTCCGGCGTAGACCTCCTTGGGCACCGTCCAGAGGTCTTCCTTGTTATAGAATACGCGGGCATCGCGCATATGATAGCTGCGGTACATGACCGATTGTATACTGAACATGTCCTCGGGATAACGCACGTGGACGCGGAAAGCCTCCGGCATGCGGTCGGCGGAAACAAAGAGGTCGGGGAAAATGGCCTGGTAGGTGCGTATCAGGGCGTCATCCGGCTCCGTAACATAGAAGGTAACATCGCCGTTGTAGGCATCGATAACGGCTTTTACGCTATTACGGATATAGTTCAATCCGCCGCCGACCGGCTCGGAATATGGATAGCGGTCGGTGGTGGTATAGGCATCCTGAATCCAGAACAACCGGCCGTCGATAATGACCATGTAGGGGTCGCTGTCCAGCTCTAAAAACGGTGCCAGATGATGCACCCTTACGCCAATGTTGCGATAGTACAGTACCCGGCTCTCCGGCGTCAGCTCGCTGCTTAATAGTATATTAAGGTCGCCGAACTGCCAGGCATAGACAAGTCGGCGGAAGAAACCGTTCAGGCTTACGTCGCCCTCACCCTCGTAACGCCCGTAGACATTTTCGTCCCCGCGGGGATAGTCGAACTCCTGCGTGTTCGTCTTTACGATAACATAGTCGTTCGTCTTCTCCCCAAAGTATATCTGGGGACGCTCTATCTCAAAGGCGCCGACGGGCGGTATGTCTTTCAAAAAGAGACTCGGCAGTCCCTGGGTGGTTATTTCGTTGACGGGACTTAACACGACGCCGTAGCCGTGGGTAAACTGGAGCTTGCGGTTGACCCAGGTCTGCGCCTCACCGGCCAGCTTCTCGGCGGAAAGCTCGCGGGCGGAAAGCATTACCTGGCGATAGTCGCCATCGATAACGTAGCGGTCGACATCAACATCATAGAAATCGTAGTAGAGACGGATAGACTGTATCTGGTTATAGGTGTCCTTCAACGGGCGGTGGTCCCAGAGCCTGATGTTATTAATCGTCGCCTTGTTATTGGCGATATCCTGTGCGGTCAGGGACGACTCGGCGGGAAAGGCCTGCTCTTCGATACGGTTCAGGGCGTAGGCCTCGCGGGTGAACTCGATATTATATTCGATATAAGGGCCCTCCCGGACAAGCTCGCTGGGCTGCACCTGAAAGCGCTGGATTATGGCAGGGTAGATTGCCCCCACGATGATAGCCATTAATATCCATCCGGCGATTCCGTAGAGAGGCCAGCGGAATTTGCGCTTGATTACGGAGGCAAGGATAATCCCCATGACAACAACAACTACCACCAGGAGTATCCACTGGGCGGGCAGCCTGGCATGCACATCCGCGTAGCCGGGGCCAAAAACCGCGCCGTGCGCCGAGTAGACCATCTCCCAGATGCCGAGCCAGTAACCCCAGGCAAAAAGACCCAGTATAGCCATTACCAGCCCGCCGATGTGGCCCAGCACCGGACGGGAATAATCGAACTTTAACCGCTGCGCGGCAAAGTTAAAAAAGTAGGTGGCCATTACGGCCAGGAAAATAACAATCAATGCCCCCAGGAACCACCCCTTGATGAAGTTCATGTAGGGCAGGGAGAATACGTAGAAGCCGATTTCCTTATGGAAAACGGGGTCGGTGATGCCGAAGGGCTGCCAGTTAACGAATTTCAGAATAGTCTGCCAGTTCCCCTGCGCTACCATGCCGAATATCAGGGAGAGAACGGCCGTGCCGAGAATAACGTTCCACCGGATGATGCGCTGGAGTCGACTTACAATAGCCCAGGGCCAGAAATGCGCCTCCTTCTGGGGGGTAAGCCGGGTAGCCAGCACCAGGTTCCCCATGAACAGGAGGCAGAAGATTATAGCAGCTAAAAAGAAGACCAGTAACCTTGTCTTGAGGATGGTGGAGTAGACGCTGCCGTAACCCAGGCTGCTGTACCAGAGCCACTCCGTATAAAAATCCTTGGCTATGCCGGCTAGGATAAAGAGTATTATAACACCGGCCACGGCCATGATTACCCTGCCGGCTATTTTACCGCGCCGTGACGGAGGCTTATCTTCCCCGGGTTTATCCTCCGGGAACCATCGCTGCCAGTCTCTCGTAAATGAATCCAATCCAATCACCCCCCTGCTTCTATTATACCTGTCATTAACAGGATAACAGACACTTACACGACGGTCAATTTCTTGACAATGCCAAAACCGTCGTTGATAATTGGCAGGTAATTATCTTTTGCGACGAGGAGATATGATGAAAGTACAGAACTACCGTGAGGTGGCGGGGAACAAGGTCGTGCCGGGGGTCGTCATGCACGTGGTGGCCGGACCCGCCGAGGGCGCCCCGACCTTCGTGATGAGGGTTTTCGAGATAGAGCCGGGGAGCGCCACCCCCCACCATACCCACCCCTGGGAACACGAAGTCTTCGTGGTGGAGGGGCGGGGCACGCTGAAAAGCGGCGATACGGAAAAACCGCTGCAACAGGGCGACGCCGTCACGGTGCTACCCGGTGAACCGCACAGCTTCCTCAACTCCGGTAAAGACATGCTGCGCGTGATATGCGTGGTGCCGCTGGTGGACGGCAGGATGCCGGGGATGCTGGCAGGTGACTAGACTATGTGTTCCGTAAATCCGGTATATCGCCCCTTTTCTTCCTGGAAAACCGAAGAAATCGTCAAACATGCCTACGATGCCGCCGCTAAAGGCGACCTTGAGGCTTTTAGCTACTGCCTGGCAGAACTATCGCCGAAGCACCGGAATATAGATTTAACATCATGGCTGAATATAACTGAGTTTGCATATAAGCTGGGACTGGAACCGATTGACTGGCTGGAAAGAGCGGCAGAAATTACCGGTCGGTTTACTCCACAAACGACCGGAAAGCATAATCTGTATATAATTTTACTTTATGAGCTAAAAGGGAAAAACCCCGGGTACGGTTTATACGTTGGGGAAACCTCAAAATCGCCGGTCGCCAGGTATAAAGAGCATGCTCAAAGAAAACGGAATAAAAAAGGCCCTCTGTTTTCCCGCATAGTATTTAAACATCAGAAATGCTTATTGTCGACTCTGTATAATCACCTGAATCCGCTTTCCCGGGAAGAAGCTAAGGAACTCGAAGGGAAAATAGCCGAAGCGTTAAGATTGGGAGGAATTCCTGTCTACGGAGGGCACTAATCCCTTAACCACCGGGGTGTTCAAGAGGGGATGAGGTAGATAAAATATCCCTTTACTTGGCAACACATGCCACGCCCTGATAAACTATTACCGTATCCAAGTATATTCAGGAGGCACACATGCACGGCTGGATGGGTAAAATACTCCATGTTGATTTAAGCAGCTCTAAGATAAGCGAGATTACGACGCAGCCATACGCCGGGAAATACCTCGGGGGGCGGGGAGTGGCTTCCCTACTTTACCGGGAAAAAGTAACGCCCGGGGTCAAGGCTTTCGACCCCGGTAACAGACTCATCTTTATGACCGGTCCCCTGCTGGCGACCGGCACCCAGGGAGCCGCCAGAATGTCGGTCTCGGGAAAGTCGCCCATGGCCTACCCGGAAGGCTACTGCTACGGGAGTATCGGCGGGCTCCTGCCAGCCGAACTAAAACGGGCCGGATGGGACGGAATCGTCATCGACGGGCGCGCCCCGAAGCCCGTTTGCCTGTCCATCAATAATGATAAGGTGGAAATCCGCGATGCATCGCCGCTGTGGGGGCAGAACGCCTATAAGACCGAAGAATTGCTCTACCGTGAATACGGCGATAAGATACGCTTCGTCACCACCGGCGTCGCCGGCGAAAACCTGGTGAGGACGGCTACCCTCTTCGGCTCGCAGCAGGCCGCGGTTACCGCCGGCTTCGGGGCGGTAATGGCCTCTAAAAACATGAAGGCCATGGTAGTAAGAGGCACGGGGAGTCCCACCGTGGCCGACCCTGCCGGGCTAAAAGAACTCAACCGGCACACCATAAAAATCAAGAATACCGTGAGTCTGGCCATAACCCCACGCCTAGGCATGACCAATCACGGCCACGTGCTCAAGGAAGTGGGACAGAGACACTGCTACCAGTGCGGGTTGACCTGCTCTAAATACATCTACCGGTTCGGCGACGACCCCGAACTGGAAGACCTGCGGGGCTGCCAGGCCATGGAATACTACCTGCCCTGGATGTTCGGGCAGGAAGGTGAGCCGATAAAAACCCTGTTCGATTCCCCTGCCCTCGCCAACGACTATTCAATCGGCACCTTCGAACTCCAACATATGGTAGAGTGGCTTTACGCCTGCTACAAGGCCGGGGCGCTTACCGAGGCCGAGACCGGCCTGCCGCTATCTAAAATAGGCACCCGTGAATTCCTGGAAAAACTGCTCCACGCCATAGCCCACCGCGAGGGGTTCGGGGACACCCTGGCCGAGGGTATGATGAGAGCGCGCGATAAATTGCCCCGGAAAGCGCGCGACCTGTACATGAATTCCGTCGCTCCCATCGGCGAGCATGACGGTGTTCCGCCCAGGGCCTTTATCGCCCACGCGCTGCTTTATCCGTTCGAAAACAGGATGCACCCCATCACCGTCCACGAAATGACCTACGTGCGTATGCCGTGGGCGATGTACCAGGAAGACCCAAAATCATCGCCGATTTCACCGGAGGTCTTTCTCAAGATAGCCAGGCTCTTCTGGGGCAGCGAGGCCGCCGCCGACCAGACTACCTACGAAGGCAAGGCCATGGCCGCCAGGAATATACAGAATCGTACCTACCTCCGCGATAGCCTGGGACTTTGCGACTTTATCTGGCCGATTACCTACTCGCTGACCACCCCGGACGGCATCGGCGACCCCGAACTGGAGGGCAGGATATTCACCGCCGTGACGGGAATCCCAGCCTCCGAGCTCGATACCTACGCCGAGCGTATCTTCAACCTGCAGAGAATCATCAGTGTAGAGGAGGGGCATAGAGTGCCCGAGGACGATTATCCGCCGGAATTCAATTTTACCGAACCGCTGTTTGCCAGCGTCCACGGCGCCAAGATGATTATGCCCGGCCCCGGCGCCAAACCCGTGGACATGACCGGCAACGTTCTCAACAGGGATAAATTCAAAGGCATGCTGAAGGAATACTATCAGCTACGCGGCTGGGACGAGAAGACGGGACTGCCCACGAAAGAAACACTGGCAGCGCTGGGGATGGACGACATCGTTAAAGCCATCTGAACGGAATAACGTGGAGTAAATTCACGGGCTAAGCCGCCGACGATACGAGGGCGGCCCGGGTGGGAATAGATATCAACGAGGGGGGTTGGGGTATTATTACACCTTCATTCCAAGCCGCATCTTAATCCTGATATTCAACATGTTCCACCAGCCCACCCTGCCGGACAGGGCCTTCATATTGTAGGTATCTTTGTCTTTTACAGGCACCTTCTCCGTCTCTTTCTTCACCAACGTGATAGCGCCCTGGGGGCAGAGAGCCACACAATTGCCGCAGCCGATACACCGGTCCAGGTTAACCCTGGCCTTACCGTTGACGGTGATGGCATTCAGCTGGCACTTCCCCGCGCATACGTTACAGCCCAGACACCACTCCTGGTCTACCTCTGCATAAAAGTTAGTCACGTACATATCCACTGGCCGGGGATATCTTTCAAGCATCTTCAGGAGGACACAGCAGTCCCCGCAGCAACAGCAGATGGCATCCGGGCGCTGCGAATTTTCCGGCTGGAGGACAAGTCCCGCCTTTTGAGCTTTATCCAGTATTTCAAAGGCCTCCTCCTTGGTGATATAGCGGCCGATACCCATATCGACATGGCGCCGGGCATGGTCCGGCCCTGTAATCAAACACGCCTCTAAAAGGTCGGTTTTTTCACATTTGCCCCCTTGAACCTCCGTGGCCAGCCGGCAGATGCAGTTTGCCACGGCGATTTTGCCCCCGGCGTTTTCAACCAGTTTCCGTACATTATCATAATCGCCGACCTGATATTTTTCCGGAACGGGGATGCTTTTCTCGACGGGAACGGTACGCAGCGGGAGACCACCGCCATTGCCGCGTCTCGCCTGCGCATGCCTTTCCGACTGATACTGACGATAATCGTCAAGCAGTTCTCTGGTGAGACGGTTTATTTGAAAATTATAAATACCCCCTGCGGTGAACTCCGCATTACAGTAATGCGTCTCGTCATAGTCTTCTTCGAATGTCAGTATGGCGCCTTTACGCATCATCCCGTCCAGCGCCTGCCGCAGCCCTTCCATTGACATACCGGAGTCCTTGACGCGCTGGTAAACGCGTTTCAACGGTTCCGGCCTCATGGAAAGCTGTACGGCTATTTCAGCTTCTTCAGGGGTAAAGAACCGCTTCAGCAGCTTGATATCCAGGCCCGATTCCACCTCCGGGAAGCCGCTTGGCATCCTGTCCAGGTGTCTTTGCAGGGCGCGATAAACCTGAATCTCGGCATCCATTTATCTTATCCTCCAGTTTTTCTACCTCTTATGGCCACAGCGCTGCGGTCGTTTCATCCCATAAGCATATCTCAATATTTTTATTATTGTCAAAATTTACGGAAACGTAAGAAAAGAGGCACAGCCTGATAGGCTGTGCCTGTATAAAACTTACTATATTTTTTTATTTACCCCTGGGATGCAGGTAGTTTTTCCCTGGACGTCATAGCTCCGATTTCGGCGTAAGGTATCTTTACCCGCGGTAAAACCGGCTTGCCGTTATCGCCCATGGTAATGGCCCCCGTGGGGCAGACGAAGGCACAATCGCCGCAGCCGATACAGCCTTCACCGAGTTCGTAGGCATAGAAGGGGGCGGCGACTTCCTTATATATACCCCGGTTAACCAGGCTTATTGCCGATTTGCCGATTATCTCCTGACAGGCTCTTACGCATAATCCGCAGAGAATACAGTCCTGGTCGCCCACGGAGAAACGGGGTTTTTCCACTCCGTATTCCGCGGCCAGTTCCTGAATTATCCTGGTATTGGGGCACCTGGCCAGCAGAAGCTCTATAATTCCCTTGCGCAGCTTTTTGACTTTCTCGGTACTGGTTTTAACTATGATGCCCTCTTTTACCGGGTAAAGACATGCGGCCACGAACTTAAAATTCTTGCCGCCGTCTTCGCTTGCCTCAACGGTACACAACCGGCAGGCGCCATAAGGCCGGACTGCGGGGTGGTAGCAGAGTGCCGGGATATTAGCAATACCGGACATACGCTGTACCGCTTCCAGTATAGACTGGCCGCCGGACACCACAACATCTTTATCGTCAATAGTAAAGCTTACGCTATTAACGTCATCCGCTTCGCTTATATCTATTGCTTTCTCACCATCAATCCAATATTTAGTCATCTACAGCCTCCTTCTACTGTTTTATTACCGCGCCGAATTTACAGGAGTCATAGCAGACCCCGCATTTGATACACATATTCTGGTTAACCACGTGAGGCTCTTTCTTTTCGCCGCTGATAGCGTTCATGGAGCAGGCACGCGCGCATAAGCCGCAGCCGGTGCATTTTTCGGGGTCGATACTGTACTGTATCAATTCCCGGCAAACACCGGCAGGGCATTTTTTCTCATTAATATGAGCCATATATTCGTCTTTAAAGTATTTCAGGGTGCTGATAACGGGGTTGGCGGCGGTGCGTCCCAGGGCGCACAGCGCCCCGGCATTCAGGATTTCCGCCAGGTCCATCATCGTATCCAGGTCTTCCGGTTTTCCCTCGCCGTGGGTAATCCTGTCCAAGATATCGCTCATCTTGGCCAGTCCTTCCCGGCAGGGAACGCACTTGCCGCAGGACTCTCCTTTAAGGAAATTGATGAAGTAGCGGGCGACATCCACCATGCAGGTATCCTCGTCCATGACTATCATGCCGCCGGAACCCATCATGGAGCCCAGCTTGGGAAGCTCGTCGAAGTCCACGTGCGTATCCAGGAACTGCTCGGGTATGCAGCCGCCGGAGGGCCCGCCGGTCTGCACCGCTTTAAATTTCTTGCCTCCCAGGATACCACCGCCGATGTCATATATCATTTCACGCAGGGTGATACCCATGGGTACTTCCACCAGGCCGGAGTTGTTTATCTTGCCGACCAAGGAGAATATCATGGTACCCTTGCTGCCGGCCGTGCCGATTTTTGAATACCAGTCGGCGCCTTTATTGATTATCAGCGGTACGTTGGCCCAGGTCTTGACGTTGTTCAGCAGGCTGGGCTTTTCCCAGAGGCCCTTCTCCGACATGTGGGTGTATTTGGACTTCGGCTCTCCTATCTTGCCTTCCAGAGAGGCTATAAGGGCGCTCGATTCTCCGCAAACGAAGGCGCCGCCCCCTTTATTTATGGTTATCTTGAAACTAAACCCGGAGTCCAGAATATTTTCGCCGAGAAAACCGTAGTCCATCGCCTGTTCCAGGGCAATCCTGGCGTGCTCCACGGCCAGGGGGTATTCGTTGCGGACATAGACAAATCCCTGGCTGGCACCGATGGCGTAGGCGCCGATAATCATGCCTTCGATAACGCTGTGGGGATTTCCTTCCAGGATACTGCGGTCCTGGTAGGCACCGGGGTCGCCCTCGTCGGCGTTACACAGGACGTATTTTACATCGCTCCTGGAGGTGCGGCATGATTGCCATTTACGCCCGGTAGGGAAGCCGCCGCCGCCCCTGCCGCGCAGCCCGGCGCTGGTAATTTCATTGACTATCTTATCCGGGTTAAGCTGGAAGAGGGCTTTGCTCAAGGCGGAATATCCGCCGGCGGCGATATATTGCTCGATATCGGTGGGGTCTATCTCACCGTTGGCGCCCAGGATAAGGCGCGTCTGCTTGTTATAAAACGGAACGTCCGATTCGTAGGTAATTTCCTCGCCGGTGGCGGGGTCAACATAGAGCAGCCGCTTGACCGCTTTACCCTGAAGGACTGTCTCGTTAATAATTTCCTGGACATCTTCCGGCTGCACGTGCTGGTAAAATATCTTCTTCGGGCCGATGACTACAACCGGGCCGCGCTCGCAGAAGCCGTGACATCCCGTTTCCTTAAAATCTATTTTTACCTGGAGCTCACGCTTTTCAATCTCCTCCGCAAAAGCCTCGACGACCGCCTCGGCGCCCGAGGCACGGCAGCCGGTACCGCCACAAACCGACACGGTGATGCGGCTGGTATCCCGGTTATCCAGTATAGTCTTACGAAGCTTCTCCAGCTCTTGGACGTTTTTTAGCTTTTTATCCAGTAATTTTCTAACCTGCTCTACCATATTTCAGCCCCCTGTTGCCTATTTGTAATTTTTCAGAACTTTTTCGAGTTTTTCCGGATTCACCTGGCTCTCGTATTTCCCATCAACGACCACCACGGGACCGAGGGCGCAACAACCCAGGCAGTTGGCGGTCTCCAGAGTAAACCTTTCATCTTCCGTGGTTTCACCGGGCTTGAGTCCGAAGTCTCTCTCCATCTTATCGACGAGTCTCTGACCGCCTTTCACGTGGCACGCCGTGCCCAGGCAAACGGTAATGGTGTGACGTCCCCTTGGCTTGAGACTGAAGGCCTGGAAAAACGTGGCCACGCTGAAAACCTGTGAGAGAGGAATATCCAGCTTCTGGCTGATTTTAATAAGGACATCCTGCGGGATATAATTATATTCAGACTGTATATCCTGTAATAAAGATATCAGCTGTTCCTTCTTATCGACGTAGCTGTCAATAAGGGACTCAACCTTATCGGCGTTTTTTTCTATAATAGTGCGTATGGTATCAAAATCCAGTTCAGTGTCCACTTGTTTACCTCCTGAATGACCTTTCTACATTAAGATTAATACTTAATGCGTCGTGTTATCGCCCGTTATTACGCCTGTATCCTCTGCAGGTAACCCTTTATATGCAGGGTGTTTCTTGCTTCCTGTTGCGTAAGTGCACCGTTTTAAGCAAGTATAAAGTTCTAGGCCATTAGTCATACTTGTGTGCAATAATGCGTTATTTTCCCCCAGGCTTGAGTACGGTTACTTAGTTTGATATGATATTATTGGGTTGGAGAGTCATGAGTGAGATAAGTATTATACTCGGTGAAGACCACATGATAACTCGCCAGGGTATCCGCCGCCTGCTGGAAGATGAAAAGGGATTTACTATAGTCGGCGAGGGCAACAACGGCGAAGAAGTAGTGCGGCTGGTAAACGAGCTGAAACCGGACGTGGTTATCATGGATATCGCCATGCCCAAGCTTAACGGTATAGAAGCCACCCGGCAAATAAAGCTGTCCAATCCCCGCACCGGCGTATTGATACTTAGCGCCTATGACGACGATGAATACGTTTTCGCTTTGCTGAAAGCCGGCGCGGCCGGCTACCTCCTGAAGAGTGTCAGCGGCGACGAATTGATACGCGCGGTTAAAGCAATCAATAAGGGAGAGCCGGTCCTCGCACCCTCCATAGCGATGAAGGTAATGAACTATTTCAAACTTCCGGAAAAGGTACCAACGATGGAAGCAGACGCCGAGCACCTAAGCGGCCGGGAAATTGATGTTATCAGGCTGGCGGCAAAAGGCCTGACGAATAAAGAGATTGCGGATAATCTGCACCTAAGCTATCGCACCATTGAAGGTCATTTGAGAGACATCTTCAACAAACTGGGAGTCGGCTCGCGTACCGAGGCGGTTCTTTACGGTTTAAAGAAGGGCTGGTTCACGCTTGAGGAGCTGGTATAACCAGCTTTCAATAATGAATTTTAACAAACCGGCAAAGTATATATATGCCACTTAGTTCAAAAACGCTTTCAAAAATTATCGACGGCTCGGCTATTCCTTCTTTTGTAATCAACAGAGACCACACTGTCACGCACTGGAACAGCGCTATCGAGGCTCTCACTTCAAGAAGAAGAGACGAGATAATCGGGAGCGATAGCCACTGGCGCGCATTTTATTCCGAAAAAAGACCCTGCATGGCGGATTTAATCGTGAGCGGTTCATCCGCTAAAGAAATCGAGGTCCATTACCGGGACAAATGCCGTAAATCCCCTCTTATCAAAGGCGCTTACGAGGCCGAAGATTTTTTCCCGGACCTCTCCAATCAGGGCAAATGGCTCCATTTCACGGCGAGTCCTATTAAGGACGACCGGGGAGAGATAATCGGCGCAATAGAGACCGTTATCGATGTCAGCGAACGTAAAATACTTGAGAATAACCTGCGGTATTATTTACAGCAAATAACCAAGGCCCAGGAGGAGGAGCGTAAATATATCGCGCGGGAGCTCCATGATGACATGGCCCAGATTCTGGGTTCTCTTTCACGGCGGGTGGATAACCTGCTCCGCAAGCAGCATAATTTCGGGCCACACGAGGTTGCCGCTTTGCAGGATATCCAGGCCCTTCTCAACCAGGGATTACAGTCCATGCAAAGTTTTATTCAGAATCTTCGCCCTTCATTATTAGACGACCTGGGTCTGGTCCCGGCTTTACGCTCTTTAACCAACAGCCTTGAAAACACGGACGGTATAATTACCGACTTTTCCGTAAATGATGAGGAGAGGCGCTTTACGGGTGAAATAGAACTATCGCTATTCCGCATCGTCCAGGAAGGGCTAAACAACATCCGAAAGCACGCCCAGGCAACCAAGGCCAGGGTATCGGTAGAATTTACCGCCAACGGGATAAATCTCACCGTCAGCGATAACGGCAGCGGCTTTGAACTGGAAGGCAACATGGATGACCTTCCCCGCAACGGCAAGCTCGGCCTGATGGGAATAAAGGAGCGGGTATGGTTACTGGGCGGAACCATAGAGGTAAATTCTGAACCGGGACAAGGGACTACCCTGCATATCCATGTTCCGGCCTGATAATTGAACCCTCTCCCGCCGTGTAAGTTCTATATAGAGCTACTTTTCTACGAATATTTGCCGAGTTCAGCCAGACAGTCAACGATTCTCGGTACTGCGTAGCGGGTGGCATGAGGAGGGGCATTACAGCAGGTCTTAACGATCAGCCTGCCCTGGCAACAATCATCGGCGGCACGTTTTACAATTTCAGCCAACCTGGGATAAGCCCCTTCGGTTAACGCCGCAGTGCCGTAACTATCCCGGTGAGTGTCCATGCCGCACAACCAGTAAATCATTTCCGGCTTAAATTCCCTGATTCTCTCCGGAACTTCTCTTTCAACATTGCTGATTTCTTCTTCATCGGAGGAGCCGTGGGGGAAACATAGCTTCGTTTTACTTTCCAGCCTATCTTCAGAGTCATACACCCAGGAAAAACTATCGCAGAAACAGATATGCAGGACATCCTCATCGTTTTGATACAGGTCCCTGACGCCATCGGCGTGATGGGTATCGGTATCCACTATGGCAAATCTCCTGCCCAGAGATTTTGCACGGGCGTGCGGAATACCGAGACCGATAACGTTGAAATAACACCCGCCCCAGGCATTATCACGGTGCGCGTGGTGACCGCCTACCCCGGCAATGACCAAGGCGTTATCTATTTCTCCCTTTAAGACTTTTTCCGTGGCGCCTATCATACCGCCAACCGAGTAGAGCGAGACCCTCCACCATTGAGTCTTCCTCACCTCGTCTATCCACTCCCGACTGTGGAGGCGGGCTATTTCTTCTTCCGTGGCCGGCTTCGACTCAAACCAGGTCACGTTCGGTTCATTGAAAAGCCCCTCATTTTTTATACTTTGAAACCCTTCTTCGACACCCATAGCCAGACTGTTATAGGCCTCTTTCCCGCAGACGTCGTGATAAAATACGCCGGTTCTTTTCATATTCATTCCTCCTCGTCAGGGAGACGGTATTATATATAGTCTCCATTATATAATAAGCATCGCGTCGCCGAAGCTGTAAAAGCGGTAATTCTGCGCTATCGCCTCCTGATACGCTTTGACGATAAACTTACTGCCGCCGAAGGCCGTAACCAGCATCAGCAGAGTCGACTTCGGGAGGTGAAAGTTCGTGACCATCGCATCGACCGTACGGAAGCGGTGCCCCGGCAGTATAAACAGGTCCGCCCAGTCCTGAAAAGGCTCGAGGTCTCCGGACCGGCTGACCTGCGCCGCCTGCTCCAGGAGCCTTACCGAGGTAGTGCCGACGCAGATAATACGGCGCCCCTCCCGCTTTGCCCGCGATAGCTCGTCGGCGGTCTCTTCATCGATGACGCCATATTCTCTATAGATAGTATGCTCGCGCGGGTTATCTTCAGCGACCGGCCGGAACGTATCCAGTCCCACGTGCAGTGTAACAAACAGACATCTTATGCCCCTCCCCTCGATTTTAGCCAGCAGCTCCGGCGTGAAGTGCAGGCCGGCCGTCGGCGCGGCTACGCTGCCGACTACCCGGGCATAGATAGTCTGGTATCGCTCCGGGGTTTCCAGCGGCGCACGTATGTACGGCGGCAACGGCACTTCGCCCGCCGCCGACAGGAGTGATTCATCGGAGAAACGTATTGTCCTGATGCCGCCCGCCCCTTCACCGATAACCTCTGATAAAATTCCCACGCTGTTAATTTCTACCTCCGCCCCGATTTTCAGACGGCGGGCGGGCTTTACCAGCGCCTCCCATATATTGCGTTCCGTGCGCCGCAGCAGCAATATCTCCACTTTGCCGCCGCTGCCGACCCTCCTGCCTTTGAGTCGGGCGGGAATAACGCGGCTGTCATTGAATACCAGGACATCGCCGTCAGACAGGTAATCTGTAATCTCAAAGAACCGCCGGTGCTCGATGGAACCTTCCTGCCGGTTCAGCACCATAAGACGGGAGTTGTCTCTCGGTTCGATGGGGGTCTGGGCGATAAGCCCGGCGGGAAGGGAATAATCAAAATCGCTTGTTTTCATCGGCGTCACACGAATTTTTCCAATACCATGATACCGTGCGAGCGGTGGAAAGGCAATTATAGCTTCGGGATGGTATAATAGTAATATGGCAAAGCTCAATACAGATAAATTCGCCGCCTGCCCCCTGGGTCCGCCGGCCTGGCGATACGAGTGCCGGGAATGCGGCCACAAGTTTAATATGGCGGCGCCGAAGGGTCCTTCCGAGGAGAAAAAACGCGCCTGCCCCAAGTGCCAGAGCAAGGACATCAAGAGGTTAAACACGGTTAAGTCAGAGGCCTGCCCGCCCGGCGGCTGATAAGTTTATAAATACCGGGCCGTGAGCCCTATTTTCCCCTCACCTCCCCCATATTTTTATGGTGAACCTATCCCCCTGTGTCCCCCTTCCCTTGGGTATGGGGAAGTGATAATGAGCGCAGTCTCATTTCCTTCTTTATTCGTCTTGTCCAAGGTCTGTGTCGGTATTGTCCCCTTGATTTCGACACGCTCTGGATAAACGATTACTTTGACATTGAACCGTTGGAGTATAGTCCTCTGGTGATCCTTCATTGCTTCTTGCTTTTCACGGGGATCATCACCCTCCCGGTAATCCATCGTTGCCTCTATGGATCTCACTACCATGTCCGTCATCTCGAACCCGTATGTATCCGTGGGGCCGCGCGTGCCGCCCAAATCTCCGAAGATACCCGAGTCAGTAACGAGAAGCGAGCCCTTATTCAAGACCTCTTTGACCATGTCGATGCGTATACCGAGATTAATCATATCAGCCAATTCTCCGAGGTTTATGTTATAGTGGCACTTAAGGAGGTCCGATTCTTCCTTCTTCAGTCTTTTGAGCTTTAACTTGTAAGCGCTTTCACTTACCGCCCCGTCGGCAAAAGCCATGCCCAATCTTTCCTCCTTGGCCCTCACTGCCTCGAGCTTGCTTTCAGTGGCCATGCTCTCAGCCCCGATTTCCCTCCTTCTCTCCTCCAGTTCGACAAGGGACCTATTAATACATTCAACCAACTTTCCGGAATCGTTTAATACCTCCTTAACCTTCTCCCATACTCCCTGCTCCAGCCAGTCCGCCCTGACGTACGGCAATTCACAGCGTTTCTCATCCCGGCTGTTCCGGCTCACGCGACCTCGACAGGCGTAATAGCGATTTTCACTGGGTTTCTTACGAATGCACTTCAGGACGTGGCCGCACTCGCCGCAGAAACACATACCCTGAAGTAGCCAGCCCTTCGGGTCTGCCCGCACGCTACGGGCATTTTCCCGCCTCTGCTGCGCCTGCTGCCAGGTGCTCTCATCGATAATCGCCGGCATCGGTATGCCTATCCGGTGCCGACCTTTGTAACCGGGATGGATCAGCATCTCATGTACTTTACTGTAGCGCCATTCGACCCCGTCACGGGTATGCACACTGTCCCTTTTAAGAACAGCTACGATAGAGTTGATACACATCCGGTTCTTGACATATAGGTCGTAAACGTGTCGGACTATTTCGGCCTCCTCCGGTACCACATTCCACTTCTTTTCTTTCCGCAACCAGTTGTAACCGTAAAGTGTGCGGCCTCCCGGCCAGATGCCCCCGCTGATAAGATACCGGCGGCTGTCCCTTACCCTCTCGCCGATTCTTCCACGCTCAAACTCGGCAATGACTCCCATGATCTGCACCGCAAACTTACCGTAGGGTGTTGATGTGTCGAGTCCCTCCTGGGTGGACACGAACTTGATACCCATCTGTTCCAGGTTATGGAGATGGTTCAAGAGAAGCCTGAGATTACGGAAAAAGCGGTCCAGCTTGCACACCGCGACAATATTGAAGCTGCACCGACCCGCATCGATAAGTAGCCTCTTCAGCGCGGGTCTGTCATCAGTACCACCGCTGAAGCCTCCGTCGATGTACTCATCGGCAATCTCCCAGCTCTGACTCTTTGCATAGGCCTTGAGGGCAGCTATCTGGGCTTCGATTGAGACACCCTCCGTGGCCTGCTCCTGTGAACTTACCCGGGCATAAATAGCCACCCTTTGTTGTTTATTGTCCGTATTCATATTTCTGACCTCCCAAATATGGTTTTGTGGTTATTGTTGATTAATCTTTTCATTAGACTTATCCAGATAAATGTCCTTTAAACTATATGTGCCGTCTCCCAGATACCTGAAATAATCCCTTTTTGAGCCGTAGTATCTCTGTGAGGGGTGGTTAGCCGCACTGGCAATAACATGAGATCCCCAGCTGTTACGCTTCAGAGTGGGGTATCTCTCCAGAGCGACACCGTAGAGTTGGGCGGCTGAAAACCGGTTCTCGCCGGTCATGATCACCATCTCCCTCGCTGTTTCGAGGACAACATCGAACAATGTTCTTCCCTTTTCCAGGGAGATGCGCTTCTGTTTCGTGTGTGCCGACTCAAAACTGATGGCGGTTTCCGCCCTGTTTATGGTGATGGTAATTGAGCCTTCATTGATCCGAACCACCCCGGATACGGGGATACTGAAAGGTATTTCTTGCATTTAGCGCCTCCGTTACCTATTTTAAGCCTGCTAACGTATACTGTAATACTACTACAGTTAATTGTCAAGTATATAGTAGCATTATGGTGAAATACAGTTAACTTGGACAGGTGGCTAATTTAGCCAGGTGTCTATATTAGCTCGTAGACCGAACTCCAGCTTATTTTCCCCTTCTTGATCGCTCTATATTTCTAAGTAGTCCCAAACATTAGCTGCTTCCACAAATATCGTTCTGTGGCTTGCTTTGGAGCGGGTAGTAGCCGATTTCAGCGGAACATGAAGAGGGACTGGCACTGCGGAAGAAGCGGCGGAGAAAAGGCGCTGCGGGAGCAAGAGTCGTGATGCCATCGCCGCAGCGCACAAACGAGCGCTGGTCCATGGATTTCGTCACCGACAGCATCGTCACCGGGCGTCGCTTCCGCGCCCTGGCGATTATCGATGACTATTCCCGGGAGTGCCCCGCCATCGAAGTAGATACTTCTCTTGGTGGAGCGCGGGTGGTGCATGTACTGGAGAGACTAGCTGAGAGCAGGGGGCTACCGGAGGTCATAACGATGGATAATGGGCCGGAGTTTGCCGGGCGTGCCCTGGACGAATGGGCTTACCGCAAGGGTGTGAAGCTGAATTTCATCAGGCCGGGTAAGCCGATAGAAAACGCCCTGGCTGAGAGCTTTAACGGCAGGCTCAGGGACGAGTGTTTGAACACGAACTGGTTTATGAATCTGAAACATGCCCGGGAAGTTATCGAAGACTGGCGAAGGGACTACAACGAGGTCAGACCACATAGCTCGTTGAAAGGAAGTACCCCGAAGGAGTATGCTGAAATAACGGCTGGACTCTAGACAGTGGTGCTACTAATTACGGGGTAAGGTCATATGAGATAAAAAAGACTTTTTGTTCTGGGTACATAGAAGTAGTATATCGATTTCAACTTATAAATGTGCGGGGATGTTATTTTATCAATTACGCATCAAACCGCTAATGGTAGGAACCCCAGCACCAGACCCTGTATAATTCACACATGGTAGAGCCGGACCGCCTGGCAAACAATATCACGATTTGACAGCTAACCCGACGGTTTGAATGCCTACAACGGTGTATCTAAATTTCATATCCTACTCATCATACTTGGTAGCCAAAGACTTATTTGAGGAAAGGCGATCAGCAGCCCTAAGAAGATTACTAACACGACCAGAAACGGTGCTACACCACGAATAATGTCGGTTACAGGCACACGAAAAGTACCACTCACCAGAAACAGATTCAGCGCTACTGGTGGTGTAATCAGCGCTATCTCAATGTTAACTGTTACCACTATTCCAAACCACACCGGATCGAAACCCAGGTTCGTGATAATAGGAATAAAGAGAGGCATAGTCACCATAAGGATAGCAAGCCCATCCATAATACATCCTAAAATAAGAAGAGCGATGTTTATGCAGATTATTACCAGCATCGGCGGTAAACCTGAAGAAACGATAATATTACTCAGTTCCTGTGCCAGCCCGGATACTCCCACCACAAAGACAAAAATTGTGGTAGCAATAATCATCAAGCCAACCATTCCCGTTAATGTTGCCGCCTCAGTCATTGCCCGGCCTAAATTAGCAAGTCGAAAGCGGTAAAACACGATAGCGATAAGCAGGATGATAAGAACACCCGCTCCACCTGCCTCAGTAGCGGTCACTACTCCAAGGTAAATTCCGCCCAATACACCAACCAGCAAGGCAACTACAGGCCAGACCTTCTTGAGAGAAACAAGTCTCTCTTTCCAGATAACCGCCGCTGGACGAGGAGCAAGCTCAGGATGTCTCAAGCAAGTTATCATGGTATAAGTCGAAAGCATAATAACCAAGAGGATGCCGGGAATTATGCCGGCTATGAAGAGTTTACCTATGGATTGCTGTGACAATATTCCATAGACAATCAAAGGAATGCTGGGTGGTATCAGGGGGCCAAGAACGCCCCCGCTCAATAACGCACCCAGGCTAAATTTTTTATTACAGCCGAGCTTTTCCATCTCCGGTACCGCTACTGTTCCCACAGCAAGTATGGTTGTTCCGCTCGCACCCATCGTCGCCGCCATAGCCCCTTCTGCCAAGATGCTAGAGACGACCAGCCCTCCGGGGATACGAGAAAGCCATTTATTTGCCGTGCTGAAAATATCTCGGCCTATGTCAGTTTCACTGATTATAAAAGCCATCAGTATGAACATTGGGAGTGGGAGCCAATTTAAGCCATGAAACACGGAAAACGGGGTCAATCCCAGCTTCACAAGGGGAGCTCCACCTGAGCCAAAAAGGATACCAAATAATGCGCAAAACCCTAGAGCAAAGGCTATTGGTACGCCCATGATAATCATGATTAACGATAAAGCAATGAATATGGCACTTACCGCAAGAATATCCACAATATTTTCCTAATTATTACCAAGCAGAAATACACGAAGATGCAAGGATATTTTAACTTATTCTTTAATAGCTTGGTATGTACCTTTTGGCGAGGCAATATGACGCAAGATTTGAGCTAACAATACTACGCAAAGCAAGCTGAAACCAAATGGGACTATCATCCTTATCGGGAATGTGGGAATTACCCAGGTACCACGGGTGACCTCCCCGGTTTGTAGAGCGCTCCACGCAGTTTCCCAGGTTTTCCAGGTTAGGACAGCGCAAAAAATTAAACCTATCGTGGGATTGATAACGTTCAGCAAGATTAAACGTAACGTTTCTGGAAGAGAGCGATCCAACAGATCAATCCTGAGGTGCCGGCCGAGCTTTTGGGTGTGAGCTATAGCGAAAACGACACACGCCAACATCAAGATAGAATCAATTTCATACGTATATGGATCAGGATTCCTTAAGACGTATCTCGTGAAAACCCCGTAACCAGTCACAAAAGCCATCAGGGTAATCAAAGCTCCAGCAAAGTACCAGAAGAAATGAACCACGCGGTCTAGCCATGAACTCAAAACCTGCAATACTCTTTTGGCCCTGTTCAATTTTAGCCCAATCATTGGTTAATTATTCACTGGAGGAAGCGACAAAGCGGCCTACGCTTCCTCCAGTTGCGGTTGTGTTAGCAAACCAAGTTACTGGTTAGCCTTGCGAGCAGCCTCCTTGATTTTTTCAGCATCCGCGGCTCCAACCTGCTCATAGAATGCGTCTAAAACTGGCTTGCTTGTCTCAATCCATTTAGCTCTCTCCGCATCAGGCAGGTAATAGACCTGAACGCCAGCTTCTTCCAAACCGGCTAGCGCATCCTTGGTGTATTGCGAGAAGAACGTCTTCAACTCATCTTCGGTGCGTTGGCATTCTTCAAGTAGTATATCCTGGATATCTTTTGGCATAGAATTCCACGTGTCCAGGTTTATGTCGTAATAACCCGAGGTGCCAAACGTGTTAGCGACTGTGATATAGCGAATCGCGTCGTACCATTTGAAATTCCATACCCCAGTTGGGTTCAGGCCTACACCGGCATCTACCGTTCCTTTCTGCAATGCCGGGTATCCATCGAAAAATGGAAGTGATACAGGTGAGGCTCCAAAGGCTTCTATGGTTTGTGCCTCGGCTGGATTCGCTACCCATACTAATAAGCCCTTCCAGTCCTCCAGAGTCTTTACGGGTTTTTTTGCGCCACAGTATTCATGTATACCGGTAGTCCATACAACAAGTGGCTTGGCATTAAATTTTGTGCCGAGGATATCATTAAAAAGCGATTCGTTTATATTTTTTAAGAACTCTACGTTTGCTTCCAGGCTATCGACTAAAAAGGGTAACGTAATAGCTGAAAATCGGATGTCGCTGCCAGACAGGTATTCGATCGGGAATTCGGCCATTTGAATAGCTCCCGTTCTCAGCATTTCCATTTCTTCTTCCATAGTAGCCAGCGTGCCTCCAGGATAGACTTCGATTATATACCTGCCGTTAACTCGTTTGTTGAATCTTTCAGCTAATTCCTGGGCTTTGACTACAACAGGGTCTAAAGGGGGAAGTCCTGAGGCAAGCTTAATAGTCACCGGCTCGGCTGGAGTTGGAGTTGGCTCAGCGCATCCGGCCATAAAAAAGGAACTTAGTAATATTATACTAAAAAAGATTGCTAGTCCTAGATATAATCTCCTTTCCATTTGATACCTCCTTGATTTTCTTATTCTGTATGTAATCTTTGGTTTAAATAATAGCCTAGAGTTGACTATGGACTACATACACTAGTGATTATAATACCAGCCGTTTTTCATATCTGATACTAGATAAACATGATTATATTCCCTCCTTTAATTTTAGTATTTCCACATTTTTGTTTAATAATTGGCTTCATATATTTTCATTGATAATTTCAATGTGATAATAATACGTATACGTACTATCATTAAATAAGGTAAATGATATAGGATTGTTTAACAAATGTCAACCCCTGCGAAATCGAATTGATAATCTTTCTGCCGTGGAAGTAGACCTTCTTCCGTTGCACTACCTGGGAGAAAATAGATACAAGAGTTTAGACCGTATCTAATCTGACAAGTTTGCTTAAATAACACCTCTTAACTGGGGGTCAAGGGCATCCCTCAGTCCATCTCCCACCATATTGAAGGCATATACCATCAACATGATTGCCAGCCCCGGGGCAAAAGAAAGAACGGGATTCGTCAGTAAATATTGGCGGCCGTCATTGACCATATTTCCCCAGGTGGGAGTAGGCGCCTGTACCCCGATTCCGAGAAAACTAAGCCCGGCTTCAGCCAATATCGTTGTCCCCAGCATCATGGTCATCATTACTATTAGCGGTGGAAAACAGTTGGGGGCCAGATGGCGGAACATAATGCGTATGTGACTGGCTCCCATGGAGCGTCCCGCGAGTATATAATCGTTTTCCTTGACACTCATTACCTGACCGCACATTAACCTGGCGTATATAGGCACCATGGCAAAAGCGAGTGCCATGACGACATTATTCATTCCTCCTCCAAGAAGAGACGCGATGAGCAAAGCTAATAATATCATCGGGAAGGCCATCAGCGTATCTATCAGCCTCATAACGACTGCACGTGTCCAACCGCCAAAATAGCCCGCAATCAATCCCAGCGCCATTCCGACTATAGCGCTAAGGACAACCACAACCAGGCCGATTAACATAGAAACTCGCGTTCCGTAGATAGTCCGGCTAAAAGTATCTCTCCCCAGCGAATCGGTACCCAGCCAGTGAGCTTTTCCGGGTTGAAGCAGCGAGTTGTTCATGTCAATTTTATCCGGGTTATAAGGGGCCAGCCACGGGGCGAAAATGGCGGCTATTATAAACAATAGAATGATGACCATCCCAAACACCACCACCCCCCGGTTAAGAAATACCCGGAAAAAGAGACGTAATTCCTTAGCGTGGCGAACATTTTCGATTGTGGCCGGCCCAAGATTAGCTTCTTCTGACATGTCTTATTCCTTATTAGTCATAATGTACCCTGGGATCGAACCATCCATAGGAGATATCTACCAGAAGGTTAGAAAAAACAATACTTATCGCCATAATTAAAGCAACCGCCTGAACATAGGGGTAATCCTGGTTCATGACAGACGTCACTGCCAATCTACCCATCCCGGGGATATTGAATACCTGTTCAATTAGTACCGCCCCTCCCAGAATAGTTCCAACTCCCATGCCGGAAAGAGTAACCACAGGCATCATGCCGTTTTTCAGGGCGTGTTTCATTATTATCGCTCTCTCTCTCAAGCCCTTGGACCATGCTGTGCGGATATAGTCTTTGCGTATAACCTCAAGCATGCTGGAGCGAGCCTGACGGGCATTTCCGGCGATTGGTCCTAAAGCTAAACAAAAAACCGGCATGATGATTTGCTTGGTACTTAACCAAAAGTTTTCAAAAGGTGATGTATACCCCATCACCGGAAGCCACCTGAAATATAGAGCAAACACATATATTAATATAATACCCAACCAGAAAACAGGCACGGTTATCCCAATATTGGCTAAGGTGGTTACGAAGTTATCCAACCAGCCACCCCGTCTGACAGCGCACAGCACTCCTGCGGGGATGCCAATAACAATAGCAATAATAAAAGCAAGTACACCAAGATGGAAAGTTATGGGCAAACGTCTGAGTATTTCTTGTATTACAGGAGAGCGATTAAGTATCGATCTTCCTAGGTCACCACGGAAAACGCCAGTAATCCAGTCGAAATATTGCATTGGTAGTGTTTTATCCAGTCCAAACTGATGCCTCACTTCATCAAGCTGCTCTTCGGTGATTTCTTGTACGGAACTGGCCGACATATACATGAGCACCGGGTCACCCGGCAGAAGGCGCATTGCCAGAAAGACAAATAACGAGACCAGAAATAAGACTATTACGGCCAGTATCAACCTTCGTATGATATATGTTGTCATATTAAGCCTTGGCCTTTATTCCAGAATGTTACCAAGTATAGGTTTTTAACGTGTTTTTAAGCCCAGTCCCTTCAGTTTGGAGGCGGTCGGTGTGCCGTTCTTATCCCAGCCGCGTTCGGCGTAGTACTCGTCGAGCATTTCATCGAGGTCCTTCTGGCTTATAAGCTGCCCCTTGGATGCACCCGCCTTGATGGGTTCCGTCATGAGACGCTTGGGGAAGGTGTCGTCCTTGCGGGTGAAGCCCGCGCCGATATTGAACAGGCGGGCGACGTTATTCAACCTTTCCCCGATTTTCTCGATATCTCCGGCGGTGAAGTTCATTCCGGAGGCGGCGTTAACCAGGTCGGCGGTATTCTGGCAGGCTATCCCCGGCACCGCCATATCAAGCAGGAAGGCGCACATCGGGGCGCAGTCGCAGGTAACGCTGCGGATGTCTTGGTTCCACTTGGTCAGCCTTCCCTTACCTTCGATAGCCATTCTATCCACTTTTTCCGGCACGGGAATATCGAAGATTTCCTGGAAAGCGTAGCCCCGGTTGTGGTCAGCGCCGGTATAGGACGTGGCATAGTTAAGACCGTGCGCCTTGGCGCCCCGCACGTCGTAGGCTGGCAGTTCCAGTCCCTTAACGTGCATGGCGTAGAACTCGGAGCCCTTGCCGATTATTTCGGCGGCTTTTCTGGTACCCTGACTAAGGATATCCCCGATGCCCTCGCGGTAGGTTATTTTACGCAGCATTTCCAGAAGGATGCTGTGGTTCCCGAACTTGAGTTCCAGTCCGTCAGTATCTTTTTTGGTGAGGATTCCCTTTTCGTAAAGCTCCATGGCGAACCCGATGGCCACACCTGCGGACATGGTATCCAGTCCATACTCGTCACAGAGACGATCGGCCGCGATTACCGCCGGTAAATAATCAATTCCCAGCGTGCTACCCAGCGAATAGGTTGTCTCATACTCGGGGCCTTCACTCATATAGCCTGCGTATGGCCCGGCTGTGACCAGTTTTATCTGGCTACAGCCTACCGGGCAGTCGTGACAGTGGGCTTTGTGGATAATCATCTTGGCTTGAGCCGCGTCACCGAGTCCCTTGACCATGTCGATTTCACCGGTAGCTGACCAGTTATTGATGGGATAGATGCCCATTGCCGAGGTAGCGTCTACGACCATCGGCGTGCCCGATTTCGAAAACTGCGGATAGAGCACTGGACTTTCCTTCATGGCCTTGTTCATCGCCTGCCGGGCTTTCCTGAATTTCTCGGCATCGACCACATTAGGACGTTTAGTGCCTCGCACGGCGATGGCTTTGAGGTTCTTGGAGCCCATCACCGCCCCCAAACCCTTTCTTCCCGCAGCGCGGCGCTCGTTGACAATGCAGGCCATGGGACTCAGGTTCTCTCCGGCGGGGCCTATGCAGGCGATCCGGTAATTCTGGTCGCCGAGTTCATCCTTGATAACCAGCTGCGTATCGGTGGTCAACATGCCACTCACCTTATCGGCGTTGCGGAAACGCACCTTGCCGTCTTTGATGGCTACATAGGTGGGCTTTTCTGCTTTGCCTTCGATGATTATCATGTCGTAGCCGGCCATTTTCATCTCGGCGGGGAACTGCCCACCGGCGAGGGCCATGCCGACGGCACCCGTCAGCGGCGACTTAGCCACCACGGCCATCCGGCTGGCACAGGCGGCTCCGGAAGCTGTCAGCGGCCCCACGGCAAAAATTAATTTATTCGCCGGGTCCAGCGCCGGTGTTTTCGGCTTCACTTCGTCGTAGAGGTATTTAATCGCAAACCCTGCCCCTCCCAGGTAATCCCGGACAAGCTCATCGGGGATTACTTCCTCCCGGCTGGTTTGGTCGGTGAGGTTTATTCTTAATATCTTGCCTGCATATCCACCTTTGTACATCGGATTACCTCCTTTTAGTATATGGTAATCATACTTACTATGGTCAGATCAATCCCAAACAAATCTTATTCAAAAATCCCTTCTAGTAGATACTTATCATACTCTTCCTCGGACATGCCTAACAGGTCTCGACAGATGTATTCTGTATGTTCACCGAGGCAGGGAGCGACGTTATACAGCCTCGCAGGTGTCTTTGATAATCGGGATGGTTGTCCCAGGTGCGAAAATCTCCCGAGCTCCTTATGGTTCTCAACCCAGAAACACTCTCTTTCTTTCAGTTGCACATTGTTATACAGATCCTCTGCATTCTGAACAACGCCCGCAGCCACCCCCACTTTTTGAAGCATTCTCATAATTTCCTCAGCCTCATGTTGAGATGTCCACTGCTCTATCGACCGGTTAAGCTGCGCTTCGTTTTTCTTTCTGTCCGTAGCGGTACGGAATTCTGGCTTTTTCAGCCAGTCTGGTTCTCCAATTGCATTACAAAATGCCTGCCACTCCGTATCAGTAAGTACGCTGATAGCACACCAGCGGTCATCTCCTTTACACCGATAGACGCCATGTGGCACTGCGTAATCGCTTGAATTTCCCCTTGCCTTCTCTTCTTTCTTGTTCACTAAATAATTGATCAGGGACGGGGCTAGAAGCTGGAGGCCGACCTCGAATTGAGAGACATCTATCAACTGCCCCTTGCCGGTTTTTCTCCGGTAATCTAACGCACCTATCAGGGCGGTAGCTGCGAAATGCGGTACTAAATAATCGGTATAAGCAACCATTAAAGATATTGGTTCTTGCTCCGGCCAACCAACGAGATTAACGATCCCGGCTAAACCGTTAATATGGTTGCCAAGCCCCGGATGGGTAGCCGCTGGGCCCGTCAAACCCTGGTTTGAATTACGTATCATGATGATGTCCGTTTTAATTTTTACCAGGTCATCGTAGCCCAATTTCCAACGCTCCATCACCCCGGGTCTATGGCTATCCGCAACGACATCTGCGCTAGAAACTAATTTTCTGGCGATCTTCAAACCATTAGGTTTGTTCAGGTTAAGACTGATGCTGTATTTATTTGCGGCAAAATAGGCAAAGTAGCCGGCCCGATCAACTCCGGCAACCTCGTCTTTATATGGTGTGGATGTCCGCAGGAGGTCAGGCCGCTGGAAAGATTCTATACAGATCACCGTGGCGCCGTAGTCAGCCAGATATTTCAGGGTCAACGGACCGGCAATCGCCCAGCCAAAGTCGACGACTATTATCCCATTAAAAACACTCTTATCCATGTGTTTTTCTATTCGCTTTCAGTTTCCCAGGATTCGCCATGTTCTATATCACCCCCCTTTGCTGCAGAGCGGTCAGCTTGGAATGAGATAGACCCAGTTCACCCTGGTAAATATCGAGGTTATGTTCGCCAATTAAAGGAGCCCTGTGCTTAATCGTTAGCGGCGTTTGAGACAGCTTGGCGAAAGCACCGGGGTATGTAATGCTGGTTGATAGCTCGGGATGGTTGACCTCCACCCAGAAGTCCCTGGATTTCAACTGGGTATTTTCTAATATATCTTTACTGGTGCAAACAGGGCATAACATTATTCCCCTTTTTTGAGCCTCATTGTAAAGTTCTTCTTTTGTATATTTCATGAACAGGCCGGCAATTGGAGCTTCTATTAAGTCCTGCATCTCTTGAGTTTGATTCGCCATATCAAAAACTTCCCAGTCAAAGTCCTTCAAGTATTCGGGAACCATATTCTCCTCTTCCATCCACTCGACAATTGCCTTGTTAGTCTTGGCTCCGAAGGCACCACCCAAGATGTAAAATAGCACATATCCGTCCTGACATTTCCACAACAGACGTTGCTTGGTACCCGTCCACCGGCCAGTCATATAGGAGCCTGCTCGCCTCAAGACATTCTGGTTTAACTCCCAAAGAGGAATTGCGTTAGCAATCTCCCACAGCACACACTCCTGGGCTGATACATCGACGTGCTGCCCCTCCCCGCTGGTTTCACGATAGAAATGGGCCACCATTGAAGCGGCCGCGCTATGAGCCGAGGCGAGTAGAAAAACCTGGGGCAGGCTGATCCTCAAAGGAGGTTGGTCTGGATTTCCCGTGATATACATCAGGCCACCCATAGCCATGACTACAATATCCGTCGCTTTATAATTCTTATACGGTCCATTAAGTCCAAAAGGTGTAATAGATGTCATTATCAAACGAGGATTTATCTTGCTTAGAGTCGTATAGCCAAGGCCAAGCTTGTCCAAATAATCGGGCGTGAAAGATTCAATTACGAAGTCAGCTGTCTTGATTAATTTCTTGAAAATCTGCTGCCCATCTCTGGACTCGATATCTAGGGTAATACCTCGTTTGTTGAGATTATAGGCAAACCAATAAAGGCTTTTCTCGGGATTGGGGATATCATGATAAAAAGGTCCGAGGTTACGTGACTCGTCTCCTCCCGGGCTCTCGATCTTTATGACATCGGCTCCCAGGTCAGCGAGTATTTTACCGCAGAGAAAGCCTTTTTCGTTAGTTAAATCTAGCACACGATAAGAGTCCAGGAGCCCTTTTTGCTGTTCCATATACTAAAAACTTTCTTCTTAAACATCATTCGCATTACCAGCGTGAAAATTCTTTTAGAAATGGCGTTCAAAAAATATGAACTCATCCCGTTTTTGGGCGGGTCGGCTTTTTAATCTTACTCTGCAAACGCGTATTAAGGGGTGTAATTTGATTTTCTCTAGACGGTAGAGCTACGATGGCAATGCCGGGCATTACATCTTCTCCCCTCTGGTTAACCGCATGGCGTTCAATCTCCACACAGTAATCCCCATCATCATCGACATATTTTTTGATAACTCTGCCTTTAAGCCAGACTACGTCTGATAGATAAACGAATTTTCTGTATTCGGCATAGCTCCTCTTCAACCATGCGTCATCTCCCATCCAGTTGGTAATTAGATGAATTCCCCAACAGTGCCTCTGCAGACCGACATCATACGCCTGTGGAAGTCCCATAGCATTAGCGGCCTGTTTGTTGTAGTGAACGGCAAAGATCGGCTCAAGAGCATTTGTATTTGGATCCCTGAAAGCCCATGCTGGATGCTTGCGGTAAGTTCTTAATGACACACCATGTGCCGCTATCCTTGGTATGGGCACTCCCCCACCGATAATGTAAGCGACCTCATCAGTAGTTCCTAATGGACCCTTGACGACTGGCTTTAGCTCTTCGCCAATGTCAACGTCCTCCCAGTAACGGGGGACAGCTCCTCTAATTTCTTCGGAGAGGATTTCATTCTCAATTTCTTTTAGCTGCTTTTCTGTCCAAGGATGAGGGAGCTTAATGCTTTTTTGGGTGCCTTTCTGCTGGGCTTTACCTCTGGCAAAGCGTACCACCCACCAATGATACCTGGCTACCAAATCACCTCTCTGGTTCCAGTACTGGTTATCGAAATGGTCGATGACAGTCTCCTCGGCAAAGCTGCTCTTCTTCGGCCCATCAAAGCTTTTAAAAACACACTCTGCGGTTATTTTATCACCGAGATATATTGGCTTTAGGAACTCAACGTCACAGCCGGCATGAAAACCACCAAGCCCCCGCCATCCAAACTGCACCTGGGCAAAACATGCCCAGATAAAGGAGGGAGGAGCAATAATGCTCTTATATCGTGTATTTTCGGCATAATCGGCATCAACCCATAATCTATTCGGGTCACCGATACCTGCTGCGAATTTTAATATGGCCATCCTAGTAGCATATTCATTATGCGTAGAGTCATCGATACGGAGTTTTGTCCCCAGCTTTGCTCGCATTCCATCTATCATCTCTCGAGTAATCGAGGCAGTTTCCATTTTTATTTTCTCTTCTTTCATAAAGCACTTCTTATATTAGAATATTTAGGTAATGAACCAGAATAAGTTACTATTTTATAAGGACTTGACCAATTGTGTATTTATATCACGAAAAGAACTCTAGTTTTACAAAATAAGAATATTTAGCTCCTTAAAAAATAATACGTGTACGTACATCATTTGTGATATAATATATCTTATAGGTTAATGATTGTCAATTATTCAATGGAGCTTAAAGAAGATGCTCTTGATTTCACTGTTTAATTATTTTAAATTATATTAAGTCGTAAATTATGAAATAAAGAGGTAATGAAATAAGGAAGGACTGAAAACGATGAGTAAAGTCGAAGACAAAGAATATGACTTATGGATATTGTTAAGCCGGGTATATCACCTGATCGCTAAACTAAGAAACTTAGAGCTTTTAAAATATAATATTCTACCGGTGCAATCTTATATTTTATTCATTATCAAAGCTCTCGGAAACGAAACTACCCCTACAGAAATATCCGGATACGTGTATCAACAGAGAAGTTCAATCTCGGACATCCTCAATAGGATGGTAAAGCAAGGTCTAATAGTAAAAAGAAATCAATCGGGTGGGAATAGACGCGTAATAGTCACCTTAACTAACAATGGAGAAAGGGCTCTCGCCCTTTCCGCTGATAGAGAATATCTTCACAAAGTGATGTCCTCATTAACTGAGGGTAAAAAGCGGCAATTGGAATCATCCCTAGAAATGTTACGCGATGCCGCCATCAATGAACTTTCTGTAACCCAGAAGACAGTCATGCGGCCTTCTCTAATATCGGAGTATTATAGGAAGAAAAACCAATTGTAGTTAGCGGCAGTTTTGATA
This sequence comes from uncultured Dehalococcoidaceae bacterium, assembly GCA_964409485.1. GTDB lineage: Bacteria > Chloroflexota > Dehalococcoidia > Dehalococcoidales > RBG-16-60-22 > JAFGPF01. The sequence goes on from CAYPDM010000001.1 coordinate 46,620, forward strand.
ATCAATTATTCACTATGAAACATCTGCAGTCGAAAAAAGTAAAAAACGTCGATATATTCTTTCCGAAAGTCGGATTAAGATTCCCGTTGTGGCAACTTTTATATACAGATAGTTGCTATAACTTTGATCTGCCCCCAGCGGTGGTAGTTTATGGTTAGGGAGAGGAGTGGTAAGTAACACGCATTCAGGGTAAGGTCGGCTCTTTAAAGGAGGCGGAATATGTCAACCGTACACAGCGATAAAAAAGTCAAAGATGCAGGCAACTGGCAGGAGTCCTTTACTCCAACCTGTTCCGAGCGCGTTCACAGAGTGAAAAATCGTGTTCTCAGACCGATGGAGATTTGTCTGGAACGTGCTCGTGCCGAGATGAAGGCTTTAGAACAATACAAGAACGAACCCAGAGTCATTCAGCGGGCACGCATCTTTGAGACCTATCTTAAAGAGAAAACCATCTATATTCTGGAAGATGAGCTCATCGCAGGCAATATCACCAGCAAAATACGCGGTGCTTCATTCTCCAGTGAAATGTCTCGTTTTGTAGATGAAGAGCTTGGCGACCCGGTAAAGGACTTTGAGATTCGCCCGTACGAAAAGATTATAATTACCCCCCAAGAGAGGAAAGAGATTCGGGAAGTGCTTATTCCCTACTTCAAGGGGAAGACCCTTGGCGATTATATTCTGGAAATAGCTGACGAAGAAGTTAAGGAAAAGGCTTTCTCGATAACCTCTTCCTGCTCTCACATTCCGGTCATCGCTGATCTATCATTAGACAAAGACGTTGGCCATCAGATGGCCAACTACGAAAAGGTGCTCCATAAAGGTCTCAAAGGCATCAGAGAAGAGGTCGAGTGGTATCTGGCCCAGCTCGACCAGCCGTATCAGCACTTTGGGCTTCAGGAGAAGCGTGACTTCTACAAGGCGGTACTGATTGCACTTGATGCGGCTATGGCCTACGCCAGGAGGTATGCTGACCTGGCTCGGGAAATGGCAGCCAAAGAAGCTGACCCCAAGCTCAAGCAGGAACTTGGGCACATCGCAGAGGTTTGCCAGTGGGTGCCGGCAAACCCTGCTAGGGACTGGTGGGAAGCCTTACAGTCCGTATGGATGATACACGTCCTCATCCACTGCGATGTTTACAACCTTGCCAACTCCCTGGGCCGCTTCGACCAGTATATGTATCCCTTCTACAAGAAATCAGTAATTGACGAGAAAACGATGAGCCGTGACGAGGCTCTGGAGCTGCTGGAATGTTTCTGGATAAAGTTTAATGAGTGGGCCATACTACTTAGCTATGACGTTGCCAGTTACCAGCCAGGGCAGGGGCTAAGTCAGACGATAACTATCGGGGGCCAGACCCACGACGGCAGAGACGCCTGCAACGAAGTTACTATGCTCTGTCTGGAAGCCGAGGAACAATTAGCCCGGCCCCAGCCAGAATTCGCCATGAGAATATGGGAAGGGACACCTGATAGTTACCTAAAGAAAGCCACCGAGCTCATCCGTCTGGGCTGGGGTAAGCCGAAATTTATTGGCGACCGGAAAGCTATTCAAATGACGGCTAAGGCCTATCCCGATAGAACCATCGAGGACTGGCGACAGTGTGTGATGATGGGGTGCTCGGAGCTTTGTTTGCCTCACATAACCATGCAGCATAGCTGGGAAGGAGTTTGCATTCTACCCAAGATACTGGAACTGGCGCTGAACAACGGAAAGTGTGCCCTCTGCGGCCGACAGATAGGACCCCTGACCGGTGATCCCAGGAATTTTGAGTCTATGGCAGCAGTGAGGCGGGCGCTTCAGGAGCAGGTGTTTTACTGGATGAAGCACATGGCCAGGGGCATAAAATTAGTGAAGGAGGAACAGGCTGAGAGGATGATGGCTCCGTTTTGCTCTTCCCTCTCGGAGGGCCCGTTGCAGAAGGGGCTTGACCTTGCTCGGGGTGGTGCCTGGTACACTACCTACGGTGTATATCTCGCCGGCCTCGCCGACACCGCTGACTCTCTAGCCGTGATTGACAAGCTAATCTATAACGACAAAAAGATAACATGGGACCAAATGCTTGAGGCTATCAAGGCCAATTGGGAGGGCCACGAAAATCTTCGCCAACTTTGCATTAACGGCGTACCTAAATATGGTAATGATAATGATTTTGCCGATAGCTGGGCGTCCTGGGTCATGGACACCTGGTACGATAACGTGGACTGGATTAACACCCAGAAGGATCTGCTGCCGTACTACGGTGGTTTATACATTGGTGCCGGGATTATCGGTCAGAACAATGTAACCTTCGGGCCCTGGCCTGGTGCTCTACCCAATGGACGCATCTATCCAAGACCTCTGGCTGACTGTATATCTCCGTCTCCAGGCGTCGACAAGAATGGCCCCACGGCTGTAGTCAAGTCAGTTAGTAAACTGCCAACACATCGGTTTGCCATGGGTGGTCCCCTGAATCTGAGGCTGAGTCGTCAACTCCTGGCCACTGACCGCGATCTGGACAACTTCGTATCCTTCCTCAGAGCCATTGAAGAACTGGGGATATATCACACACAGTTCAATGTGATTTCATCGGAGCTCCTGCGCAAGGCGATGAAAGAACCAGAAAATTATCGGGACCTGCTGGTCAGGGTAGCCAGCTACTGTGCCTACTTTTGCGAGCTTACCGAGGAGCAACAGCTCGATATTATTAATCGCACCGAGCAGCAAGCCTGGTAAAAACCTCTGCTTCTGAGAACTGAGGGCCATCTATGTAAGCAGACGTTATCCCAGGGATTTCAGTGTCAAGATAGATGACGCAAAGGGAGCATCAAAAGACTTGGCAAAAAATTCAGAGACGACCACCGCAAAGCGACTCGTTCTAAGCATTACCAGAATGACCATTCACAATGGCCCGGGAATACGTACCTTAATTCTGTTCAAAGGGTGCCCGTTACGTTGCCTATGGTGTTCGACGCCGGAGGCTCAGAAGGACGAAGCTGAGATTGCTCTTTACCCGGATAGATGCATCCATTGTGAACAGTGTGTCCCGGTCTGCTCCACGAACGCTATAAACTTAACGGGCGAGACGGTGAGCATTAATCGTGCTATATGCAACAATTGCGGCAAATGTGCTCAGGTTTGCTACACAGAAGCCATAAAACTTCTAGGACAGGAGATGACTATCGAAGAACTGCTTACGGAGGTGAAAAAGGACGCCATTGTCTACAAACACTCCCGTGGCGGAGTCACCATCTCAGGAGGAGAGCCCCTGTTGAATCCTGAATTCACTCAGGAATTGCTTCGGGCATTCAAAGAAGAGAACATCAGTGTTGGAGTTGATACCTGCGGTCATGTGCCCTGGAAGAACATTGAGAAAGTGTTACCCTATATTGATTTTTTTCTCTGGGATATAAAGCATATGAATGGCAAAGAACACAGGAAATTCACCGGTGTCTCTAACAAGCTTATTCTAAGTAATGCTCGTTCTGTTTCCGAGAGAAATATACCTCTTTATATCAGGGTGCCCATAATCCCGGGCTACAACGATTCAGAAGAGAATATCAGGGCTATCTGTGAGTTCGCCCGTGATTTATCTTCACTGGTAAATATAGACCTTTTACCATTACACCATCTGGGGAAGGCAAGGTACGATAGCCTGAACCTTGCCTATCAGATAGCTGATATTCCTCTTATTCCAGATAGTGTCTTGCATAACATAAAAAGGCTGGTAGAATCTTACCAGTTGAATTGCAGTATTGTCGGCTAAAAAGGAGAAGCGAAATGATAAATATTGATATTGATGAGCTACTCAGTGGCTCAATTGACATGCATATGCATCCGGGCCCTGCCGGAGGTCCTTGCCGTCTCGATGCTCTTGAAGCAGCCGAGCAGGCAAAGCAGGCCAGAATGAGGGGCATTGTCCTTAAGAGCCATAGTTATACTGCCTCTGCAGTGGCAATCATCGTGAATCAATTAGTACCTGACATACACGTTTTCGGAAGTGTCTGCCTCGATTATGAAATCGGGGGGCTTAATTCTCACGCCGTGGAAAACGCAGCCTATCTCGGGGCTAAAGTAGTCTGGATGCCTACCTTCTCTTCCGCCAATTCAATCAATAAGATGAGGGCGTTGGGACTTCCCCTTAAAGGTGAAGGACTCTCACTAATAGATGATGCGGGCAAACTAGTACCGGAAATGGAACCCATACTCACACTTATAAAAGAACATGATATGATATTAGCTACTGGTCATATTTCTCCGCAGGAAACGTTAATTCTCCTAAATGAGGCGCAGAGAATCGGGATAAAAAAATACATCATCACCCATCCTACGGATAAAGAATTTTCAGAAAAACTTTTAAGTATTGATGAGCTGCAGCAACTGGCCAAGATAGGGGCGTTTATTGAGTTCACTCTGGTTGGAATGTTACCAAATGAGTTTTGTCATGACCCAGCACAAATCGCGCGGACAATCAAGACTATCGGCGCGGAACACTGTATCATCAGTACCGATCTTGGTCAACCCCAAAATCCGCTCCCGGTCGAGGGTATGAGGTTACTTATGGCCACCCTGCTTCATCACGGAATATCACAGGAAGAAGTTGAGTTGATGGCTAAAATAAATCCGGCAACTCTTTTGGACCTAGATAAAAACTCTGAAATTCATTAACAAAAGGAGTCTTTTTTACAGATACCACAGACTTGATTTCAGGAAAAATGAAAAATTAAGGAGTATACAGATTTACATGACAAGTAAAAAAATAGCAGTTTTGAGACCGCAAGGCAAAGCCTCTCCAATACAATTGGAGCCTATGGCACCTCGGCTTGATACCCTCGAGGGCAAAACAGTATACATCGTAGACATGAATTTTCCGCGAACGCATCAATTCTGGGAAGAGATGCAAAAAATGCTCGCCAACAGATACCCCGAGACGACCTGGGTACTCAGGATTAAGGTAGGCACTTACTTTCATAATGACCCAGAGCTATGGGCTGAAATTAAGGAAAAAGGCGATGGAGTGATAATGGGTATCGGTCAGTTAGATACCTGTACGCCGTCGGTCATCATCTTTTGCTCGATATTAGAAAAATTAGGGCTGCCTACAGCACCCGTTGTTACTGAGGCATTTCCAAGAATCGCAAAGAGCTTTGCGTATAAGAAGGGAATGCCCGAACTACGATTTACTTTTGTTCCCCATCCTTTCGCAAATAGACCACTCGAGGTACACCGGAAATATCTAGAGGGTAACGACCCAATAAACGGCAAGCCAGTTTTAGATGAAATTGTTGAGGCATTGACCAAACCGATAACTGATAAGGAAACGAAGACAGGGACTATAGATAGGTCAATGCCGAGGCTGTTAGAGCCTGATACCCCGGAGAATCTGGAGCGCCTCTTTATTGAAAAAGGATGGACTGATTATCTTCCGATAGTGCTTCCTACGGAAGAAAGAGTAGCCGAGATGCTCGAAGGAACGAGCCATAAACCTGATGAAGTAGTTGGCATAATGCAACCCATCCCTCCCAACGAGGTCTGGGACAACCTCACCAAGCGGCTTGGTTCCGGTGGACTGAGAAGAGGAGCTGAAAGAGAGCATTTCCCGGTAGTTATGCAACCCTCCCCTCCTCATGAGGCCTGGGAGTATACCGTAGAGCATATCGCCATTAACGCCGTGATGGCAGGAGCCAAACCAGAGCATTTCCCGGTAATATTGGCCATAGCATCGACAGGGGCAACCTCGCTGTTCAGTTCCGCGACTTCTATGACGAGGATGGTCGTCGCTAATGGGCCTATACGAAAAGAGATAAATATGAATTGTGGTCTGAGTGCACTGGGCCCGTTTAATCAGGCTAACGCTGTCATTGGAAGGGCCTGGACACTCATATCCAAGAATCTAGGAGGATCGATACCGGGTGAAACTTATCTGGGAGATTTAGGTAATAATACCAACTACAATAATAATTGTTTCGCAGAGAACGAGGAGGTACTGCCCGAAGGATGGAGTCCTTTACATGTACAAAAGGGTTATAAGTCAGATGAAAGCGTTGTTAGTATTTTAGGTGGTTGGAGTATGCTTAACTACGCTGCTTATAAACCACATCCACATCACGAAATAATGAAACGGCAGCTGCAAAGTTTTGAAACCAGTGGAGCCGGCACACACCACACTCCTGGAATAAACCCCGGAACTCAAGCTACTTTTTTGTTAAGCCCGATAACGTCAAGGGATCTTAAGAATGAAGGCTTCAATAGCAAGGAGCAGTTAAGCCAATGGCTCAAGGAAAATACCTATATGACTCTTTGGAACTATTGGGCAGCTATGCCTGATGACCTTGAATCTGGCAAGGCAGGTGTCGAGCCATTTGCGTCTTTGTTGAAACTTCCACCGGAAGCGAACTCGCCGCGACCACTTATCCTGCGCGATATACCGGTTGAGATAGTGGTAGTTGGAGGGGGAACCGATGCATTTTGGATGGCTGGTGATCTTTCTTGTATGGCGTCAGCATCAATAGATACATGGAGGTAAAAACGCAACGAATTCCCTCCCTGTTTGTTACAGGTTCTGTTGCGGAATAATATTCATACCGATATTAACATTCGGCTAACGCTGACCCTACCCCAATAGAGTGATTAGGGGCTGGAGTTTTTAAAACCTCCGGCCCTCTCGCATTGACTGAGCAAAGGAACATAAAAAAGACATGGGATCGGGTAAGATTCCTCGGACTAAACTGCGCATAGAAACTCAAGAAAAGTAGCACTAACAAATGAAGTCTCCTTTCCGGTCGGCAAATTATTTGGTACCAGTTCATGTTGTGAAGAGCACTATGGTGAAGTTTGCTTCACTACTTTCGAGAAGCTGGTTCGTATTTCGCACCGGTCACAGACATTCAGGTACTGGTCCGTGTTTACCGAATAATCGAGCCAGTCAGGAACCCCCCGTGCCCAAGGTTTACCGGTCTTTGCGAAGCTAGCCCACAAGCCCATCATGGCCTCCGAAACATTTCTGTCAATCGCACTCAGGCCGGGATTGGCCGTTTTGGCGCCGGCCTGTTGCGCTAGCATATACACGGAGGTCCACCAACCGGTGGAATTATCCCAATCGCCGAAGACGTAAGGAAGCTCCATCGAATGTACGGAGACGCAGCCTTCATTCCTCCATACTGCGGGTACCTGGTCGAAGATGCAAGCATATCCGTTACATCCCTGCTTATTCACAGATTCCAGCATCTCGATGTAGGCCGGAATAATATAAGGCATGACTAGTGGACCAGGCCCGGTCAACTCGCCTAGGTTAGCAGAAACTATGAGGGGCACAGCATTGCAGGAACCGGACTTAAACGTATTCTCGGGACTCTCCGGCAGCACCCAGCCATCCACGGCTGCATCCCAAACAAAGGCCGGGCGGTTGGTAGGAGTGCTCGGCCCTTCTATTGCCTGACTGGCTTTGATGATTTCTATAAAGGGTATCGCGCGCGCCTGCTCCAGTGGGTCAACAGCCGAGTCTATCCCCAGCTTTTCAAAAAGCGTTTTTCCACTGTTTTCGATATTCACCAGTGGTTTGCTGAGTAAGATGGCCATAGCCGTGCCGCTTTCGCAGATGGCTCGGTGGAACAGCCCCTTTGCAAGAGGTGACGACATCATAATGGACACCTTGGCTCCGCCGCCGGACTCTCCGAAGATGGTGACATTGTCTGGGTCGCCGCCGAATGCCGCGATGTTGTCTCGCACCCACTGAAGGGAGGCGATGAGGTCAAGGAACAAGTAATTACCCGACACGCCCATCGGCGATTCTTCCGAAAGCGCGGAATGGGCTAACAGTCCAATCGGTCCAAGTCTGTGATTCAGAGTAACAACCACGACGCCATATTGAGGCAGGCGGTAGTTGTTCCATATTCTGTCATTACCACATCCCATCGAGTATCCTCCGCCATGCATCCAGACCATGACCGGTAGTTTCTCATCTGGTTCGCGTGCTGGTGTAACCACGTTCAGATAAAGGCAGTCTTCACTTTGGGGCATTTCACCTGATATACCGGGCATGAGAGGCTGGGGTGAGATATGACTGAATTGGGTACATTCGCGGATTCCTTCCCAGGGCACAACAGGCTGCGGTGGTTTCCAGCGCAAGTCTCCCACCGGAGGAGCTGCAAACGGGATTCCACGGAAGATAGATACTTCTTTCCCCGGCTCACCAATTAGAGTACCTGAAACGTAGCCCTTATCGGTTCTGACAATCTGCATATCATACACCTAATTTATAAAAATTCCGTAGCTTTTATTAGCAGCCTGATTCGGTCAATGTGGCTCCTCTTATCAACTTTGTCTTGTGTGCCGTACGGAAATATGACATTCCAAAAGAATAACCCGGTATACTACCGGACACGACGATATGAATGTCTTCCGGGTTTACGACAGGGACCTTTCCTCCTGGTTTGAGGGATTCTTTAATCACCGGTAAGCGGTCTTCAGGAATGGCATCGTGTGGATAGAATATGTCTATATCGGGGGGTTTGGTGTTAATCCTGTCATGTATACCCTGGATTTCCTGTTCACTGAGCTCTTCGTACGGTACAAGTGTACTTTCATAGAGATAATCTCGCAGGCTTCGCTTGCTATTATAACCGATACGCTGCAGCATGATAGCCATTTCGGGATGAATGACGAGTATGTGTTTTCTGAGATGAGCCATGGGGTTAGCCACCCCAACTTTATATTGAGCAAACGTGCCGCGGTCAGCAGCTATATCTTTCACCATGCTGTCGAGGACCGGCTTTACATCCCAGGGCTCAACCACTCCTCCGCCATATATCCTCATACCTAAACCACCCATGACGGTGTCCACGGTCACGCAACTATCTTCCGGCTTGTAACCCAGGCCCTCATTAAACGTTTCCCAGGGGCTCTGCTCTATATTTTCGGCGAAAGTGTAGAAGGTATGCGGGGACGGGCGGCCGATCAGCGCCATATCGATCTCTCCCGGCCACAGGTAACCGATATTGATCAGGCTCAATCTTACGGCGCGGCCGATGGTATTGTTGGCTCGCCAGCCGTGACCTAATAAGCCTACTCCGGAATTCATGTTAATTTCTTTGCCAAGAGGCCCGCTTACCATTATCATAAGAGTGAAGGAGCCTTCTGAACTCATCATGTGAGTGTAAGTACCCTCTTCAGTCAGGCATTCCATGGCTGCAATTATCACCGGCAGATACTCAGGCCTTGCCCCCGCCATCACCGCGTTAATAGCTATCTTTTCAACAGTGGCGATACCGTTTCGATAAGGTACCCGGCCTATAACTTCATTGGGAGAACGCTTGGTCCCTGTTAGCATCCACTTAACGGCCTGTTCCGTGGGAGGTATCAGGGGCAACCCATCGCCCCAGTGGTTATCAAGGTACAGCCGGTTGAATGATTCAAGGGCGGACTCATAACTCTCCGCAGTAACCTCAACTGTTTCAGCAGTCTTTTTTAAGGCCTTTAGCTCCGGGTTTTTCTCCTCCGGTGCCAGGGGCCGGTTTAGGGCGTCGATAATAAGGTCAATGGACGCTTCGGCAACAGGCCTAATACTTTCCACGGTCAACCGGTTCGGGTAATAATCTATTGAAGGCAGGCTTACGATACGTAACGCGGGCATTCCCGCGTCCTCGGCTGACATCTTGGCGGTGTGAGTAGCGTTATCACCGACCACGAAAACGCCGGGTTTGCCAAGTTTTTCTAATGCGACTACCTGCAAGCACTGAATCCAGCCTCCCATGCCGTTATCGCCGACGCCGTAGATAAAAGTATCCATTTCTTTTTTTGCCTTCTCCGCCGCCTCGGCATCTCCCCAGACAAGCCGAATGGTCGTCGCTGTTGGATACCTTTCTTTCAGCAGTTCCTCGACTGCGATACAGAAATTATCCCCACCTTTCTTACCGTCCCAGATTATTCCGATCTTCTTACCTGCCAGATCCTTTATGCGAGGGTTGATGAGCCCCGAAGGCACCGGAACTTCAAGCACACCCTGAGGATTTAAACACAACAATGAGACTTTTTCTTTCAATTTTTTCACCCCTTCTTGAAATAACATTTATTTATCAAGGCAAAAGCCATGCTTCTATACATTAGACTTCTTTGTTTTATTAATTAATGATAAACACCATATTCCCTGGCCGCCTCCATAAAGGCACGAAGATTTTCAGGCTTGGCTTCTGTGACTGCGGTTCCGCCGGTTAGGACGTAGCCACCGCCGGGAGCACAAGCTTCGATAAGTTTACGGCAACATTCTTTGACATCTTTAACCTCTCCGAAAGCTAACAATGAAGCTGGCACGTTGCCAACGACACAACAAGTATCCCCGATCATTCGTTTAGCTTTAGCCATGTCAGTCTGATCAAACTGCCATGTTACCCAGCCTTTAGGGAAATCCCCGATATACTCTAGCCTATTATTGTAGCGACCCTCACAAAATAGCGAGACCATGATACCTTCGTCGATAAGGGCAAGGATTAATTTTCTCAGACTCGGCCAGTAGAATTTTTCAAACTGTTTATTAGACATAAAGGTATCATCTCCTTTATGTAAGGGGAAATTAACGGTAAAAACGCCCATCGCGTTAACACTGTCTATAGTACGCCGTATCATCTGTTCCAGAATCATATCGGTAGCTTCCAGGATCTTCTCCGGGTTGCGAAACATGTCTATGGCGCTCCCCTGTGTCCCGCGTAGATGATCGGCGATCACGTCGAAGGGGGCCATGGCGAGGCCGCCCATGCTCATCGGAAAACCAGCCGCAATTGCGTCTCTATTAACAATCATAAGTTGTTTCTGGAACTTTTCTAACTCTTCACCGGCTTCCATTAGTTTTTGAAACGCTCTCCGCATTTCCGGTCTGGTAAAAGGATAAGCAAGCACCATAGGCATGCCCGTCAAAGAGCTAAGTGGAGGGAAATTCTTCAATGCCTCCAGGGCACCCAAGACCCGCGGCGTCACGACTCTGAACCCAAAATCGGAAGGGTCTTTAAGTAAGTCATCATATTCATCTTCACTCATCAATATTGTCTCTACATATTGATGGTATCCCGCATCTTCGGGCAGCCCATGCCCCGGCCACATAAATGTTTTCATATCTAAAATATCAAGCATCTGCCCGCAAATGATACCCTCCGGTCCGAGAAAATCATCCATATCATCGTAAAAATCATTCATAAATTTAGTCCAGGTTGGGCGGATAAGCGTGGGATCATACATTAATTGCTTTAGAATCAACCCGGAATAAAGAATGGGAAAGTTACCCGCCGGTACCATTACCGGTACACGGTCTGGTTCCATACACAGAAACGCCTTCATGAACCGGGTGACCCTCTCCTTGTACTCTTGTTCAGCTCTGGCATCGCGAAAGGTTACCCCTGGTGGTGAAAGCCATCTTTGTAACCTCTGTTCACGTTTTTGTTCTTTGGTCATTTCAGATTGGTGTTTTTCCATAAATAATTACTCCTAATTGTTTCAAAGTACTGTAAACTCTCGAAATAATTTACCTATATTTACTAATTTACAGATATATTTTGTTAGATAATGGGCGTAAAGAGTTTGACAACGGACGGGGGGCTTGACATTCATGAAAGCATATTATATCATTGGGTAACAAAAAATCAAGTACGTATACGTATATGTATCCAAATAATTATCATAAACTACTCAATTTGAACTACTTTTATAACGTTGACCAACGATAAAAACATGTTAACGTATACCTTTGAATAAATTTTTAAGATAAAAGATAAAGGCCCTATTACTTTCGAACCGGATATAGTGAACTGCTAAGGAGTTATTAGTTTACCCGCGAAGATACACGATAAGTTATCAAAGGGGAGGCCGAAATGGCTATAGAATACACCAAGTCAGAAGCGAAAAAGTGGTCTAAAAAGAATCTTAAGGGGTTGGAGGTACCTATTTTCCCTTCTTTTAACCCGGATCTGCAGGAACTGGATGAAGAAGGTATCAGGTATGATGTCAATCATATTATAGCTAATGGCTTTACCTCTGCCCTGATCGCGCCTGAAGCCTGTGGAATGACATTTGAAGAACGAAAAAGATTTGTGGAAATAGTAGTTGATGAAGCGAGGGGTAAAATACATACTTCGGTATCGGTAATGCAGGACACGGTCGAACAGGATATCGAGATGCTTCAACACATGGAAAAAGTTGGCGGCACTTTCGCCACGCTTGGTCACCCCGTACAATACTACCCTAGGTCGGTAGAGGACATCTTCCAGATGTATAAATACATGTGCGATTCTACCAACCTGGCAATAGTTTTCTACACTGGCAGGCTCCATACCAGACAATTCCACCCGAGTTATTTTCCCCCGGAACTCCTCCCCAGAATAGCCGATATTCCAAATGTTGTGGCTATGAAGGTTGGCGGCGGTAGTTCCATGGCGATTACCGTAATGTCCTTCCGACTCTGCGGTGATAAAATCCTGGTCAATGACCCCATCCCTGATAGATGGTTTATTACCGTCCCGGTGTACGGCCAGCAGTGGTCCGGTGCCGGGCCTTTTTACGGGATGCAGACTCCTGAAAAACCTCGCATGGTCGAAATTTTCGACCTGTTAACGAAGGGTGAAATTGATAAAGCAATGGACATTTATTGGGAACTGGGGGCTTTAAGAGATGGTGCGGGCGGATTGGCAGATTCATATTTTCACACAGGCATTGTCACCGCACTCAGTGATAAATATGCCCACTGGTGTAACGGCGGCAACGGTGGCACCGTAAGACAGCCCACCGGCAGGCTGTTCGATTACCAGAAAGAGAGAATCAGAGCAGGTCTTAGAGCACTAGGACTGACTCCGCGTGAACCTGAAGAGGAATTCTATGTGGGTAGAGTAAATTACGCCAAAGGGGCTAGACTTAAAAAATTCGAGGTATGAAAAGCCTCTGAAACCTATTTATATCCGCGTAAGGTGAAAGCGAAATAAAAAATAAGGAGTGAAAAAATGAAAAAGTTATACATCCCATTAGCCATCTTGCTGGTCTGCATCATGTTGATGATCGGTTGTGCCGAACCAGAAACAACACCCACGCCAGCTCCTGCGCCAGCGCCTGAACCGACTCCTACGCCAACACCTGAACCGACTCCTACGCCAACACCTGAACCGACTCCTACGCTAACACCTGAACCCGCTCCATCCGAGGCTCCCAAGTACGGCGGCACCCTGAAGCAAATCCTATGGGCCAGCCCATCCGGAACAGGTGGTTTACCATGGGAGCTTTTCGGCAACGATTTCCTGTCTTCCTTTCACATCATAGAACCTCTATTCCATGCTGACGCTAAGGGTAATCTAATCCCATGTCTAGCAGAAAGCTATCAGATTGCCGATGATCTGATGTCTATCACCTTTAATCTAAGAAAAGGCGTCAAATTCCATGACGGAACGGATTTTAATGCTGAAGCAGCTAAATGGAATCTGGACAACTTCATGGCCAATCCGATGTCGGCTTCACCTTACTGGAAATCGGTAGATATCATTGATGACTATACTATTCGGCTCAATCTAAATAAATGGGTTAACACCATTTTAACCAGTCTAGCTGGTGGTGGTACCTTTATGGTCTCGCCGTCGGCTTTTGAAAAGAATGGTGCTGATTGGATGAGAGAGAACCCCGTGGGAACCGGCCCGTTCAAGTTCGAAAGCTTTCAACGTGATGTCAGTTATAAGGCCGTGAAAAATCCTGACTATTGGAAAGAGGGTATACCCTATCTGGACGCAGTTGAAATCCTTTATGTGGCTGACCCGCTGACGCAGAAAGCAGCACTGGAGGCTGGAGAAGCGGACGTTTTACAGATCGAGCCGGCCAAAATGGCTGCTGACCTCAAAGCCGCGGGTTTTAACATGGATGTTAGTGTAACCTCAACATTTATACTGATGCCCGACACTGCCCATCCAGACTCACCTTTTGCTATCAAGAAAGTGCGTGAGGCCGTGGAATACGCCCTTGACCGCGAGGCTATAGCCAATGCTTTTAGCTACGGCTTCTGGGAGGCTCCTTACCAGATTCCCGCGCCGTCCAGCGCGGCTTACAATCCCGACTTTGCTCTTACACGCAAATATAACGTTGACAAAGCAAAACAACTCATGGCCGAGGCGGGATATCCTGACGGCTTTCCCGCTACTCTCCTGGTAATACCCGTCGGCATCGACCGGAACATCCCGGTCGCGATACAGAATAACCTTGCCGAAATAGGCATTACTCTGGAGTTGAATATTCCTGCCGCTATACCGAAGTTTTTACAGGACTCCAATACTGTTGAAAACGCCCTGATTCTGCAGCCTATCTTTGGCGGAGCAAACTGGAATAGCGCCTTATCATTAGCATTACGCCCCGATTTAATGATGATGAATTCTGTATGGTTGAGAACTCCGGAATTTATAGACCTATATAACGCGACTTTATCTTCACCAACCATGGATGTTGCGCTTATTCGTGCTGTAACTGATTATCTGTCTGAAGAGGCCCAGCTTATCCCTGTTTTTAGCGGCGGTAGCGGTTATGCCTTTCTATCTTATGTCATAGATGCGGATTGGAATGACAGGGAGGCTGGCTGGAATCCGGAGGAAATTTGGTTAAATAAGTAACATAACAACCATCACGATAAAAGTTGAATTAACAAGGAAAAACTACATTGTAGTAATAAAGGAGTATGTCTATGGAATTTACCAAATCGGAAGCTAAGCAATGGGCTAAAGAGCACTATAAAGGATTAGATGGTAATGTAAGTCCCTCTTTTACCCCAGACCTGGAGCAACTGGATGAAGAAGGTATTCGGTATGATGTCCAGCTTAACATCAGCAGAGGTTTTTTCAGTGTCTTTTGTCAGACAGAAGTGTGCGCCATGACCTTAGAAGAGCGCAAGAAATTCGTGGAGATAGTCTGTGATGAGGCTAAAGGCAAGGTTTTAGTCTCGATGTTTACAGGCATCGATACAATTGAGAAAGACATTGAATTGCTCAAGCACTTTGAGAAGATAGGCGGCACACATACCCTACTGGGCTGGCCCGGAATGTTTTACGCGAAATCGGAGGAGGATATTTACCGCGCAACCAAAGCAGTATGTGATGCTACCAAGGTGTGCATAGACATCTGGCCCAAGCCCAAGTTCGACTTCGTCCGGTTTCACCCCAGCCATTTCAATCCACAGCTAATAGAAAGAATAACCGACATACCTAATGTGGTATCTGTCAAAGCTTACTTAAATGACGGGTTTGGCAAATGGGCCGAGGTTCAACACCGCATCGGCGATAAGATATTACTTCAATCCGCCGAGATAGAAGAGTGGCCCATAACCGTGGCTAAATACAAGCAGCAATGGGCGGGACCGGCCGATTACTTTATATTCGATGCGACCAGTGGAAATACTCGCATTGTAAGAATGTTTAACCTGTTCTTGGAAGGGGATTTCCTCAAGGCCATGGATTTATACTGGGAGCTTGCCCCGATAACTATTGGCGCCCGAAACGCCATGTTTCAATCAGGTATGATGGGAGTGAAATATATGCAGTGGTTGACCGGTGGCAATGGTGGCATGTACCGGCAGCCAGCTATGCCGATGTTTCAACACCAGAAAGATGCGATGAGGGCAGGCCTCAAAGCTGCGGGGATAACTCCGCGTGAACCTGAAGAAGAGTTTTACATCGGCCGGTTGAACTACGCCAAAGGCGCCAGACCCAAATATTAAGTACTAGGTAGGAAAGTATTTAGGCTTGGCATTGATATAACTGTTATACCGTAACAAAAGTACAACCGAAGAAAGAAAAGGAGGGGAAAACAAATGAAGAAGTTCCTTATCATCTTGGTGGTGCTTATAGCTAGTGTCTCAATGCTTATCGGTTGCGCCGAACCGACACCTGCTCCAACGCCAACACCGACACCAACTCCTACACCAGCACCAGCGCCTGAACCAGAACCGACACCGGCACCAGAACCGGCACCAGAACCTGAACCAGAACCTGTACCAACTCCAGACGAAACTTCCAAGTACGGCGGAACCCTGAAAATCATGCTCATCGCCGGTCCGCAGACCCCCGGCGGCTGGCCGGTAGAAATATTCGGCCCCGATGCAACCTCCTATCAGTTCTGTATGGAACCACTTCTTCGAGGGGATAGCAAGGGGGGTGTATCACCCTGGCTGGCAGAATCTTATGAAGTCGCCGAGGACCTGACATCTATCACCTTCAAGCTGCGGAAAGGTGTAAAATTTCATGACGGGACTGATTTCGACGCTGAAGCTGCTAAGTGGAACCTGGACAACCATATTACCGCGAAGTCATCTTATTCAATGTATTGGGCTTCAGTAGATATCATCGATGACTATGCCATTAAAGTCAACTTTACTATGTGGACAAATACTAATGTAAACACATTTGCTGGACCCGGCGCCTGGATGGTCTCGCCTGCAGCTTTTGAGAAGAATGGTGTTGACTGGATGAGAGATAACCCGGTGGGAACCGGCCCGTTTAAATTCGTCAGCTTTCAACGTGATGTTGGTTATAAAGTCGCTAAGAACCCGGATTATTGGATAGAAGGCAAGCCTTATCTGGACGGCATAGAAATCATGTATGTAGCTGACCCGATGACACAGAAAGCTGCCATGCAAGCCGGAGAGGCAGACATGCTGGAACTTGAGCCTGGCAAGATGGCAAAGGACCTGCAAGAGCTGGGACTCAAGGTAGGTTTTCAGATTATCACCGTTTACTGCTTCCTGCCTGATTCAGCTCATCCAGAGTCTCCTTACGCTAACCAGAAAGTTCGTGAGGCGGTAGAGTACGCCCTTGACCGTGAATCTATGGCTAATAACTTCAGTTATGGTTATTGGGAAGCCCCTTACCAGATACCACCGTCTTCAAATGCTGCCTATAATCCCGACTTCGCACTCGCTCGCAAATACAACCCTGAAAAGGCGAAGCAGCTTTTAATCGAGGCAGGATATCCGGATGGATTCACGACAACTATTCTCGTGAACCCCGCAATAATAGAGCGCAATATTGCCGTGGCCCTGCAGAGTAATCTTGCGGATATAGGAATCACCGCAGAATTGTCTTTCCCTGCTAACATGGGTGCATTTATCGTTGATTCAAATTCCCTGAACAACGTGTTAGTTATCCAGCCTATCATGTCAAGCCCGAACTTCAATAGTACTTGGATGTTTTTCATGGGCCCACAATTTATGTGGAACAAAAACTTCCTGCCATCACCTGAATTTTTAGAGTTGAGGGAAGCGAGTCTGGTTTCACCTACCATGGACGTCGATCTGATACGGGCTACTGTCGAACAGCTTTCGAAAGAGGCGGCGGCTATCCCCATCATGCAAGCAGGAATGGGCTGGGTTATGCAACCTTATGTCATGGATGGCGGCTTTTTTGAGGGAAGCAGTAGTTCTATGTTTAATTCCGAAGATGTGTGGCTTAAAAAGTAACGTGGTCTTTTGTCACTAGCCGAGAGAGAAAATCTAAAGGTTTTCCGACTGGGACAAGGATAGCCATCTTTAGAGGGATTAGTTTACCGGGGAGGGAGGCCTCCTTCTCCCTCCCCGAAGTTTATTGACAATGTCCTTTATGGAGCAATAATAATAATATCGGTTTTAGAATCAGGTTGTATTGTACTTCATAGTTACTGCCGAATTTATCATCATATAAGCGACGTGGCTATGAAGTCGCACTATTCATGGATAGGAGGAAATTAACATGGAGTTCACAAAATCGGAGGCAAAGCAATGGGCCAAGGAGAACTTGAAAGGGTTAGAGGCAGTTATTTTCCCATCTTTTTCCCCTGATTTACAAGAACTAGACGAGGAAGGCATTAGATATGACGTTCAACATCTCTTAGAAAATGGCTTTGTCTCCATACTTTGTGCGCCTGAAGCCTGCGGAATGACCTTTGAAGAACGTAAAAAATTCGTAGAGATAGTATGTGACGAGGCTAAGGGTAAAATACATACCTCCGTTGCCGTATTGCAGGACACTGTTGAGCAGGACATAGAGATGCTCCAACATTACGAAAAAGCGGGTGGCTTGATCGCAATGCTCGGTCATCCCGTCCAGTATTACCCCAGGTCGGTAGAGGACATATACCGAATGTATAAGTATATGTGTGATTCTACTAACCTGGCCATAGTATTTTATCCCGGAAGGCTTCATACGAGGAAGTTTCACCCAAGTTACTGGCCAATGCCACTCCTTCCCCGGATAGCTGATATACCGAATGTAGTAGCCATGAAGATTGGAGGAGGTAGCTCCCTTGCCTTTACTGCTCAGAGCTTCCATCTTGTTGGAAATGAAATATTAGTTAACGATCCTTTACCCGACAGATGGCCCATAACAGTACCTAAGTGCGGTCAGCAATGGGCAGGTGCTGGTCCTTTTACTCTGTATCAAACTCCTGAAAAACCGCGTATGGTAATGATGTTTGACCTGCTCCTGAATGGCGAAATTGACAAAGCAATGGATATTTATTGGGAGCTTTCCCCTATTATCGAAATCGCCGGATCAGTACTAGCCCAGGTCTCCTATTTTGATACGGGGATAGTTACTGCGCTTGTCGATAAATACTGCCACTGGTGTAACGGCGGCAATGGTGGTACCATGAGGCAGCCTACCGGCAGGCTACATGACTATAATAAAGAGAGAATCAGGGCAGCTCTAAGGGCAGCAGGGCTAACTCCACGTGAACCCGAGGAGGAGTTCTATGTAGGCAGGGTAAACTACGCTAAAGGTGCCCGGCTAAAAGAATTTTAGCCTGTATATACTATATTGAGTGAGAAAATTTCAATCATTTAGGGGCAGGTCAGGCGGTGACCTTCCTATGGCCGGGGTTACTTTCAGGGCTGATTTCGGAGACAAACTAATCGATATACTTACTGACAAAGACTATGACCTTATGGGCAGAGCGGTGAAATTGGGCGAGGAGACTAAAG
>CAYPDM010000002.1:0-60058 GCA_964409485.1 uncultured Dehalococcoidaceae bacterium
TAAGCGTGGAGAGGTTGAGCGTGGCCGTGCAGGGAGTGGGCGTCGCCCAGGCGGCGCTGGAGCTTTCCCTCGACTACGCCCGGGAGAGAAAAGCCATGGGACGTCCCATCGCCAGGATGCAGGCGATTCAACAGCAGCTGGCGGAGATGGCTGCTAAAATCGAGGCTGCCCGCTGGCTGGTCTACCGCACCGCTTTCCTCCGCGACCAGGGCCGGAGCATCCAGTACGAGTCCTCCATGGCCAAGCTGTTCGCCTCGCAGGTGGCCGTGGAAGTTACCCGCATGGCAATGCAGGTTCACGGCGCTTACGGAACAATGAAATCGCTGCCGGTGGAACGACTCTACCGGGACGCTAAGATGACCGAGATATACGTAGGCATATCCGAGGTACACCGCAGCATCATCGCCAATCGGCTGATATAGGGGAGTAAAAACTTGCCCCACAATCATTTTAAATTAATAAAAACATCTAACAACGCCCGCGCCGGCGAGCTTTATACCCCCCACGGCACGGTGACTACCCCGGTATTCATGCCCGTCGGCAGCCAGGCCACGGTCAAGACGCTGACCCCCGCCGAAATTAAAGACACCGGTTTTGACATGGTGCTGGCGAACACCTATCACCTTTACCTGCGACCGGGCATCGAAGTTATCGAGGAGATGGGCGGACTGCACCGTTTCATGGCCTGGGACGGCGCCATGCTGACCGATAGCGGCGGCTATCAGGTATTCAGTCTGGCTCCCCTCTGTAAAATCAGCGATGAAGGCGTTACCTTCCGGTCGCATATCGACGGCAGCGAGCATTTCCTCACGCCCGAACTGGCGATTCAATATCAGGAGTCGCTGGGCGCCGACGTTATCATGGTGCTGGACGAGTGCACCGCTTACGGCGACAGCCGGAAAAAAGTCAGTCAAGCGATGGACAGGACGCACCGCTGGGCGGAGAGGTGCCTCAAGGCCCAAAAAGGTAAAACGCAAGCACTCTACGCTATCGTTCAGGGGGGCATGTTCCCGGAGTTGAGAAAACAGTCGGCGGAGTGCCTGACGGCGCTGGATTTCCCCGGCTACGCTATCGGCGGCTTGAGTGTCGGTGAGCCCAAGGAGACGACCTTCGCCATGGTGGAGGAGACCGCCGCCCTGCTGCCAGTCGAAAAACCGCGCTATCTCATGGGCGTCGGCTCGCCGGAGGATATCGTCGAGGCGGTGGCGCGGGGCATAGATATCTTCGATTGCGCCCTGCCCGCGCGCGTGGCCCGCAACGGCGCCCTCTTTACGAGTAAGGGGAGGGTGAATATCCGCCGGGCGGCTTACCGCAAGATGGACGCCCCCATCGACCCCGATTGCGATTGTTATGCCTGCCGCAACTTTACCGCCGCCTACTTGAGCCACCTTTTCCGCGCCGATGAGCTTCTCGGCCTGCGACTTGCCACCGTACACAACCTGCGCTTTATCGCCAATCTGGTGCGTAAAATAAGGAATTCAATCCTCGCTGATACTTTCGAGGATTTCCGCCGGGACTTTCTGGCTGCCTATCAGCCCACCGACGAAAAAGCGCGCGTGGAGCAGAAGGGGAAGTGGTTGAAGGGGAGGGAGAAAGAGGGGTAGATAGCATTGATATCCCCCCACACCATCCCTCGGCTGTTATCTTTACCCACCCGCGCCGCCCTCGCATCATTCTTTGCTTATCCCGCAAGATATTGTCCTGCCCCCTTACCCTTTACTCCCCATTCTGCTACAATAGCAATATCAGCCCTCCGCAATATCGGGAACAGGGAGGTGGAGCATGGAAAAGGAAGAACCCGTAGGAAAAGGTAAGGGACTCGGTGTCTACAGGATAGGGGAGAAATACCACTGCGAGGAGTGCCACCAGGAGGTGCCCATCAAGCAGGCATGCCCCATCTGTAAAAAGGAAATCGACTGGGAACGGGTTATGTGGGAACTGCGGGCTTGATATTCAAACGGTTCAACCGCCGAAGATTATAAATACTAAATTCAGCTTGTCGCCGTCCTTGACCTTCTTCGTCATCTCTTTCGGGTAGGCGCTCTCGCCGTTCACGTAAACATCGTAGGCACGCTGCAGTTCACCTTCCTTGGTTAGCAGCAGCTTTTCCAGCCTGGGGTACTGCTTGAACAGCCCTTTAAGGCACTCGCCGACTGTTCTCCCTTCCACCTGGAAGGTCAGCTTGTTATCCGTAAATCTCCCGAATATCGATGATAGTTCTATCTCTACGCTCATTAATCGCTCACCTGTATCAAAGTTTCCCGCAGTGCTCGCAGTCCGGGTCCCGCTTGACCCTGAACTCGTTGAATGTCATTTTAATTGCGTCGAAGTTCAACAGCCGGCCGGTCAGCAGTTCCCCCAGTCCCGTGATGTATTTTATTACCTCGGCGGCCTGGATGCAGCCGATAACCGCCGGCGTGATGCCGATAACCGGGAACTTCTCGGACGGCGCGGTGGCCCCGTGGTAGATGCAGTTCAGACAGGCCGACTTTCCCGGTATGACCGTCATGGCCCTGCCTTCGAAGCCGTAGACCGCCCCGTGGAAGAACGGTATTTTCTTGTCTATCGCCGTTTTATTAAGCAGGTATCGTGTCGGCAGGTTGTCCATGGCGTCGACGATTAAGTCGGAGTCGCCCACCAGTTGCGCTGCGTTGGCGTCGGTAATAGTCTCGGCGATGGCTTCTATTTTAATGTCCGGATTCAGTTTCTCCAGTTTTTCCGCTGCCGATTTGGCTTTACCTTTACCGATGTCTTCGTCATGGTACAGCACCTGCCGGTTCAGATTGCTCAATTCCACCTTGTCGCGGTCGGCAATTCGTATCGTGCCCGCGCCCGCGGCGGCCAGGTAGAGGGCTATCGGCGAGCCGAGTCCGCCGGCCCCGGCGATGAAGACTTTAGCCTTCTTGAGCTTCTCCTGCCCCTCCTCCCCGAAACCGTACAGCATTATCTGCCGGTCGTACCGCTGAAATTCTCTCTCGGTAAGCATATTATCTCCCGACTAGGTTACTTCGCTGTCTATCCAGTCGAGGTATTCCTGGCTGCCGCCGACGATGGGGAGGGCGATTATTTCCGGGACGCTGTAGCTGTGTATCTTCCTCACCGATTTCACGATATCCGGCAGCAGCGTATCTTTGGTCTTAACAACGAGAAGGCATTCCTGCGCCGAATCCAACCTGTTCTGCCACCAGAAATGCGAATTGACTCCGGGCACGATGTTGACGCAGGCGGCCTGCCTTCGCTTGAGCAGCTGCCTGGCTATCTTCTCCGCCTCTTCGTTGTCCCTGGCGTTAATATAAACGACGATGTAGTTATGCTGTTTCATTCTCTTACACTATCGCCAGCATACGGTCGACGGCCGCTCTGGCCCGCACGCGTATTTCCTCCGGCACCCTTACCTCGGGCGCCATCGTCTCCAGCGACTTTTCCACTTTGTCCGGCGTGATGAGCTTCATATCGGGGCAGATGGCCTTTTCGGAAGCCGGGATGAACTTCTTGCCCGGGTTTTCCTTGCGGAGCCGGTGTAATATTTCCACCTCCGTCCCGACAATCAGCTCGCTGACGTCCGCACGGGCGGCGTATCGGATGATGCCGCTGGTGCTTAAAGCTTCGTCGGCGAGGGCGATAACCTCGGGTCGGCACTCCGGGTGCACCACTGTCTTGGCCCCGGGATGCTCGCGCTGGCACCGTTCGATGTCCTCTGGCGATATGTTGGCGTGGGTAGGGCAGTAGCCGGGCCAGAGGGTCATATTCCTGCCTGTCTTGGATATGATATATTTTCCCAGGTACTGGTCCGGGACGAACAGTATATTATCGCTGTCGATTTGAGCCACCACCTTGACCCCGTTGGCGGAAGTACAGCAGTAGTCGGATTCCGCCTTGACTTCGGCGGAGGAGTTGACGTAGGTAACCACGATGACGCCGGGGAGTTCCTTCTTTTTCTGCCGCAGTTGCTCGGCGGTAATCATGTCCGCCATGGGGCAGCCCGCGCCCGCGTCCGGCAGCAGCACCGTCTTCTCCGGCGAAAGTATGAAAGCTGTTTCCGCCATAAAGTGGACGCCGCAGAAGACGATAACATCGGCGTCGGTCCTGGCCGCTATCTGGCTAAGCTCCAGGGAATCCCCGACGTAGTCCGCCATGTCCTGCACCTC
The DNA here is from genome assembly GCA_964409485.1 of uncultured Dehalococcoidaceae bacterium. Classification (GTDB taxonomy): domain Bacteria; phylum Chloroflexota; class Dehalococcoidia; order Dehalococcoidales; family RBG-16-60-22; genus JAFGPF01. Next base: position 4,149 of record CAYPDM010000002.1, read on the forward strand.
GCCGTACTGGTAGTTATGCGCCAGGATAACGGCGTTCCTCTCCTGCTTCAGCTCAAGGATTCTCTCTTCCAGGGAATTATCGGTCATGCTGCTCTCCGTTTCGCGTTGTCTCTGTTTTTATTGTACCTTATATACGCGTCTATTCACAGAGTATTCTTTCCGCGCCGGTATACACCTTCATGCCAGCCTCTTTGATGACTCTAACTTCCATGTCCGTGTTGAGTTTAGTGCCGGCGTCACGGACAAAGCCGATGACGGTCAAACCGCACTTCCCGGCGATTTCCAGTCCGGTGCTGGTTACCGCCGTCTTTGTCGCCGCAATCGGGATTCCGGCGCGGCAGATTTTGGTCACCATTTCCGATGCCATCCGACCGGTCGATGCCAGGAGGGTGTCGCTGAAATCGATTTTATTGATGAGTCCGTAGCCTATCACTTTATCTATGGTGTTGTGCCGCCCGATATCTTCGGCTATGCAGATAGGGCTTGCCGACGGCGTAAATAGCCCGGCGGTGTGTGTACCTTCGGTTGCCTTGTATATCTCGGCTTTTTCAAAAATGGTGTTCATCGCCAGGAATATCTCTTTTTTCCTGATTTTCATCCGCGAATGTATCCGGGGAAGCCCCGTGCCGTTTGAGAATGCCGATAAGCCGCCCCCGGAGACAAGACGGTAGTCAGACCTCTTTATCTTCTCTGATATCCTGCCGGCGTCTTTCACCGTCACTCTGGCGTCGCTGCCCTCAATGTCTATTGTTTCCAGTTCTTCCACGCTGTCTATCAGCCCCTGCCCGAATAGGTATCCGGTGACGAGCTCTCTTTCCATCAGGGCGGACATCATAATTGTCGTATAGTGTTTCTTGTTGATATAAATCGACAGGCCGGTTTCTCTGACCACGTTCTCGCTGGCGCTGGTGGTTCGGTCATTTATTCTGGTATACTCGACTTTTTTCTGGGTTCTATTTTTCATGCTTAACTCCGTTATTTTATCGTGCCCCCGCCGACGACTTTATCCCCTTCGTAAAAAACGATTGTCTGGCCGGGGGCAATGGCCGACTGCGCTTCGGCAAACTTTACATAAACGCTACCGTTCTCCAGGGGACTAACGATTGCTTTCGCTTCTGCGTGGCGGTACCTTATGCTCGCTTTAACCTTGATGGCGGCATCGGGTCTGTCGATGGCAATCCAGTTCATGTCGCCGGCTGTCAGCTCCGTGCCGTACGTTTCCTCTTTGCTCCCGACTATAATAGCATTCTTCTCCACGTCGATGGCGATTACGTATAAAGGTGCTTCGGCGGCTATGCCCAGTCCCCGGCGCTGGCCTACGGTATAGTAAATAATCCCCCGGTGCTCTCCTAAAATGTTCCCTTGACTGTCAAGTATCGGGCCGGGTCGCGGGGTCCGGGGGATGTTTTCATTGAGAAATCCGGCGTAGTCGTCGTCGGGGATAAAGCAGATTTCCCGGCTTTCCAGCCTGTCCGCCGCGGGCAGACCCAGTTCCCCGGCGATTTGCCGCACCTTCTCCTTGGTAAGGTGGCCCACCGGAAACACGGCCTTACTTAACTGTTCCTGGTCGAGCCGGCAGAGAAAATAAGACTGGTCTTTCCGTGTATCCGCGCCTTTATTTAAGAAGTATCTGCCGGTATTTTCGTCTCTCTCGATGCGCGCGTGGTGCCCCGTGGCGATGCAGTCTGCACCCAGCTCTCCGGCTTTCTCCAGCAGTGCGCCGAACTTTATATGCTTGTTACAGATAACGCAGGGGTTCGGCGTCCTGCCCCGGGAGTATTCCCGGCGGAAGTCCTCGATGACCCGTTCGGCGAAGACGCGGGTCAGGTCGACGACATGGTGGGGTATGGCCAGCTCGCGGGCGATGTTCGCGGCGTCGGTCCCGGCGCGGCTGTCGTCGGGCATCAGCCGCATGGTCACCCCGATGACTTCGTGTCCCTGTTCTTTCAGCAGGGCCGCGGCCACGGAAGAGTCAACACCGCCGCTCATGGCGATTGCTGCTTTCACTTCGTCTCCCCGGTGCTTATATTATGGAAAAGAGGTAACCCAGCGTCAAGGATACCGCGCAGATGACTCCCAGGTAGACCGCCAGAATCTTGCCGCCGAACTGCTTTCTGATTACCAGGATGGTGCTCCAGCTGGTAACCGGGCCGACCATCAGCAGGACCATGCTGGCGCCGATGTTCATCCCCTGCGAGATAAAAGCATGCACCAGCGGAACGCTGGCCGTCGAGCAGATGTACATCATCACCCCGAAGACGAGGCTGAACGGGTAGGCGTAACCGCCGCCGAAATAGTCCCCGATGAATTTCCCCACCGGGGTAATCGATGCCACCAGGGCCGCCAGCACCAGTCCCAGCAGCAGCTCAAGTCCGATATCCCTGGGCATATCCACGAAGGCATACCTTAATACATGCTTCAGGCGGTGTAACGTCTTCTGCCGGGTGGTTTTTGGGACGGTTTTCATGTCGCTCTCGAAGGCCGCCCGACAGTGGGAGCAGCAGAAATAATATGTCGCCCCTTCGTATTCCGCTTTCAACGCCGTGTCTTTTTCGACCCTCCCCCCGCAGGTAGGGCAGGTGGCGTATTTATCTTCTTCGGCCGCCGCTTTCGGTTTGGTGTGGAAAAGGTTGCCGATGACGCCTATAATAAGTCCCATGACGATGACGGCAAAAAAGATATAGACGGTGAACTTCAACCCCAGCATGCCGTAGGAAACCAGCAGCGCCGATAGGGACGTGGCCGGGGTCGCCACCATGAAGGCCAGCACGGGTCCCAGGCGGGCGCCTTTCTGGCGGAGGCTGATGGCCACCGGCAGCGAGCCGATGCAGCAGATGGGTAAGACCGCCCCGACCAGCGTTGAGTAGAGGAGCGGCTTCAATCCCTTCCCCCCGAGGTGTTTTTCTACCCAGCTGGTGGGGACGAATTCGTTGATTATGCCGCTAAGGAAAAAACCTATGGCCAGGTAGGGCAGTAACTCGATCAGGTAATCTTTAAATGTGATTAGTAATTGGACTATCACAGCTTACTTCAATTTCTCAAGGACGACTCTGGCGGCGGCTTCGCCCGATAGGAACATGGAGCCGAAGGTCGGGCCCATGCGGGGCAGTCCGTAGACGGCGCCGACCGCCATGCCGGTGACGATCAGGCCGGGAAAACACTCCCCGGTATGCTCCACGATAAGGTCTTCCGACTTTTCAATCCACAGGGCGCCTTCGCCTTTGGTCTTTATCAGGCCGCGCTGCTCCAGCTTTTTCACCACGGTGGCATCGTGCCCCGTGGCGTCTATCAGGAACGGCGCCTCTATGGCGACCGGGTCGAGGGCGGCTACCTGCCGCGGCAGCGATGCCACCGCCGACCAGTTGATTACAGCCCCGCATACCCTGCCTTCTTTAACTACCAGGTCTTCCAGCATGGTCATATTGAGGACTTTCACGCCGGCGGCGCAGGCGGCGGCGATGAGGCTGGAGCAGGCATGAGGAGCGTCGCACACAGCCAGCCCTTCGGTGACGATTTTATACGGTACGCTCAACTCGTCGAGGAGCTTTTCGCCGGGGTGTCTTACCGTTATCTTGGGCATAAAGTAACCCCCGCTCCAGAAACCGCCGCCGAGGTAGTTGTTGCGTTCTATCAGCACTACCTTTTTACCGGCCCTGGCGATATTACGCCCGGCGACCAGTCCGCTGGGGCCCGCGCCGACAATTATACAGTCGCTCTCCACGTATTCGTTAAATTCCGCGGCGAACTCGGATATTATGGCGCGGGTGATTGTCTTTTCCCCGACGGGACTGAACTTATCCATGGCTAGACTCCTCCCAATTCACATGACCAAAATTAGCGTTTAGTCCGTTTTTTGTTTCTCTGTTGATTCTTGCCGGACGCCTTCCGGGTCTATTGCGCTCTCCAGCTGTTTCAAGCGCTCTTCCAGCCGGTGCTGGTCTTTCAGGATACCCTTGATGGCCTCGGACACGGGGTCGGGCAGCTTGCCGTGCTCGAGGTCCATGGCCGGTTTCTCACGTTTGGTGACCACCCTACCGGGAATGCCCACGACGGTTACACCCGGCGGGACGGACTTAATGACTACCGAGCTTGAGCCGATACGCGCTCCGTCGCCGATGGTAATCGGCCCCAGCGCTATCGCCCCGCTTCCCATCTCCACCCCGTTTCCCAGCGTGGGGTGGCGTTTTTTCTTTTCCAGGGTCGTTCCACCCAGCACCACTCCCTGGTAAAGCAGTACGTCGTCGCCTATCTCGCTCGTCTCCCCGATAACCACGCCGGAACCGTGGTCGATAAAGCACCGCCTGCCGATGACGGCCCCGGGGTGAATTTCAATCCCCGTGAAAAAGCGGCTGATGTGGGAGATAAAGCGGGCGAGATAGTAAAGCTTGTGTTGCCAGAAAAAATGCGCCGCGCGGTGCGCCCACAGGGCGTGCAGGCCCGGGTAGCATGTAATTGCCTCCAGCACGCTCCGGGCGGCGGGGTCTTTGGCAAACACCGTTTTAATATCTTCTCTCAAGGTGTTAAACACTTACACTGATACCCTTCTTCCTGATGCTTCTATTTAAATTATACCTTATTTTTTTACCCTCTGCTTTACCGATGTTTCTTTACGCGTTATTATGGGCTAAATCTCCAGCGTTAGCCCCGCGCCGCAGGCCGTGTACTGCTCCGGAAACATGTCCTCTATTTCCCGGGTGTGCTGCGTGCAGTGGCAGGGGCATATCAGGGAGAGTCCGTTAAGTCGGTGGAAGTCGTTGAAGCCGTGAAAGCCGCCGATTATCCCGTATAACGTGCCGTACCGCGAGGCGGCGTCGAGTATTTCCCCGACCCCCGGGTGCGAGCAGCCCGTTACCACCACGATTCCCCTGGCGGTCTTAATCGCCAGTGATTGCTCGATTCGCTTGAGCTCGCCGGTGGATATGACCGACTCCGAGATGTTGACCGGCTGGCTGACCGCCACCACGTCTATCCCCGTATTGCGGACGGATATCGAAGCCGGCAGGTATACCCGGGCGTGACTGTTGACTTCCAGGATGTCCGTAAGACCGCCGGTATGGTCACCGTGCGCGTGGGAGATGACGATTATCCCTATACGGTCGGGGTCGATGCCCAGCTGCTCCATGTTATACAGCAGCGAAGCCCCGTTGTCGCCCGTATCGAATAGAAGAAGCGGCGTATTTTCGGCTTCTATCAGGGCTGAAAACCCCCAGCCTTTTTTAAGCCCGGCCCTGGCCAGGCAGTTATCGTAGATTATGGTTATTTTCATACAGTCGTACCTGATTTTACCCCGTTTATTCATGCTTAATCAATCGGTTCGCGCCGGATGCCCTTTGAAGTATCGTTATTTATTGTGTAGAATAAAACTTATGGAGAAGGAGTTCCGTAACCTGCCCGGCGTGGACAAAGTGCTCGCCGATGAGCGACTCGGCCCGTCCGGCGGTAAGTATCCGCACGACCTGCTGGTAAGCGTTATCCGGCAGCGCCTGGAGCGGGAGCGACTGTCCGTAGCGGCGGGTAAGCCGTGCGCTTCACTGGACGATATAGTGTCCTCGGTATTGAGCGAGCTGGAAACCCTGGAAAAACCATCCCTCCGGCGTGTGGTCAACGCCTCCGGCGTGATACTGCATACCAACCTCGGCCGCGCCCCATTAAGCCGGGAAGCGTTGGCGACCATGAAAGCGGTCAGCGAAGGCTATTCCAACCTGGAGTTCAAGCTGGAAAGCGGCTCAAGGGGCGAGCGTCTCGTTCACGTGGAGGGGCTTTTGTGCCGGCTTACCGGCGCCGAGGCGGCCATCGTCGTCAATAACAATGCGGCAGCGGTTCTCCTCGGGCTGACGGCCCTGGCCCGGCGCAAGGAGGTCATTGTCTCGCGGGGGCAGGCGGTGGAAATCGGCGGCGGCTTTCGCATTCCCGATGTCATGCGCCAGAGCGGCGCTAAGCTTATCGAGGTGGGGACGACCAATTGCACTTATGCGCGCGACTTTGACCAGGCCGTAACCGGGCGTACGGTAGCCCTGATGCGCGTGCACTCCAGCAATTTTCAGCTGGTGGGCTTCACCAGCGAAGTCACCCTCGAGGAGCTGGTGGAAATCGGCAAAAAGAACGACCTCTTCGTCCTGGACGACCTTGGCAGCGGCTGCTTTCTGGACACGACCGCGTACGGTCTTGCCCCGGAGCCGATGGTGCAGCAGAGCGTGCGCGCCGGCGCCGCCCTTACCTTTTTCTCCGGCGATAAGCTGGTGAGCGGACCGCAGGCGGGCATTATCGTCGGCGCCAGGGAATACGTGGACAAGTTGAGAAAACACCCGCTGGCTCGCGCCGTGCGGATCGATAAGACACGACTTGCCGGACTGGCGGTCACCCTCCTTCACTATCTTAAGGAAGAAGCCGCCGAGAAAATACCCGTGTGGCGCATGATTGCCGCCCCGCTTAAAGACATCGAACGGCGGGCCGCGCTCTGGGAGAAAGCCCTCGGCGGAATGGCCAGAGTGGTGCCGGGGGAGACCATGGTGGGTGGCGGCAGCCTGCCCGGCGGTAGTCTGCCGACACGGCTTTTAGCTGTCAGCGGGAGCGGTCGGAACACGGTTAAGGTAATCGGCGAGCGACTCCGCCTTCTGGAAGTGCCGGTCATCGGGCGTATCGATAAAGATGTGCTCCTCCTCGACCCGCGCACCGTCCTCCCGGAAGAAGACGATATTGTAATTAAATCGCTCAAAGATATCGCAAATAAACAAAAGTAATATGGATAGCGGTTCATCATGTACGTACTTGGTACGGCCGGTCACATCGACCACGGCAAATCGGTTTTAGTCAAAGCCCTCACCGGGATAGACCCCGACCGCCTCCGCGAGGAGAAGGAGCGGGGCATGACCATCGAGCTCGGTTTTGCGTGGCTCAAGCTCCCCAGCGGACGCGAGGTGGGCATCGTCGATGTCCCCGGCCACGAGCGCTTTGTCAAGAACATGCTGGCGGGAGTCGGCGGCATCGACCTTGCCCTGCTCATCGTCGCCGCCAACGAAGGCGTCATGCCCCAGACCAGGGAGCACCTTGCCATCCTGGACTTAATCGGCGTGAGTCGCGGCATCGTCGTTATTACCAAGAAAGACCTGGTGGACGATGAGTTTTTAAGCCTGGTCAGGATGGAAGTCGAGGAGATAATCGGCCAAACGTCCATCGCCGGGGCGGAAATTATGGCCGTCTCGGCGTTGACGGGCGAGAGGCTGCCGGAACTGGTGGCCGCCATCGATAAGCTGCTGGATACAACCGAGCCCAGGCAGGATTTTGGGCGCCCCCGACTTTCCATAGACAGGGTTTTCACCATGTCCGGTTCCGGAACGGTGGTCACCGGCACCCTGATTGACGGATCGCTTTCGGTGGGGCAGGAGGTGGAAATTGCCCCCTCCGGGCTAAAGTCGCGATTGCGCGGACTGCAGACGCATAAATCGAAAATCGATACCGCCACCCCGGGAAGTCGCGTGGCGGCGAACCTGGTCGGGGTCAACACCTCCCGGTTGCAGCGCGGCGACGTCGTAACACGCCCCGGCTGGCTGAAGTCAACCCGCATGGTCACGGTCAAGCTCAAGCTCATTTCTTACTTGCAGCGTCCCATCCGGCACGGCACCACGGTCAGCTTTCATACCGGGTCGGTGGAAACGCTGGCTAAAGTCCGCCTCCTGGAAAGTGACGATTTAAAGCCGGGAGATTCTACCTGGGCGCAGCTCGCGCTGGACAGGCCGGTGGCCGCCGTCAAAGGCGACCGCTATATTATACGCTCGCCCATGGAGACCCTGGGAGGCGGCGGTATTGTCGACGCGCAGGCCAGGCGACTGCGCCGCTTCCGACCCGAGGTCATTAACAATTTGATGGCCAGGGAGGGGGGCACGTCCGAAGAGGTGATTCTGGCGCTGCTCGAGACGAAGCAGCCGCTGGAGCTTGCCGCCATAGTAGCCCAGAGCAATCTCCCCGCCGGTGAAGCCGGTTCCACCGTAGAGTCGCTTATTCAGGAAGGACGGCTGGTCGCCTTGGGCGAAGGCAGGCAAAAGCTGCTTCTCACATCAGCCGGCTGGGAGCGACTCGCCGGTAAGGCGGTGGCGGCCCTCGAGGACTATCACCGCAGGTACCCGGCGCGCTCCGGCATGCCTAAAGTGGAGCTGACAAGCCGTCTTAAGCTGGGCAACTATGTTTCGGCGGCATTGGCAAATCTCGTCAGTCGGGGCGACCTCGTCGAGGACGGCGGCTATCTTCGCCTGCCTTCACACAGCGTCCGGCTGACTCCCGCCCAGCAGTCGAAAATCGATGCTTTCTTAAAATCGCTGGCGGATAACCCTTACTCTCCCCCCAGCGAGCTGATACCGGAACCCGACCTCCTCAACATGCTCATCGAGCAGGGCGGGGTGGTAAAGGTCAGCGATAGCGTCGTCTTTTCAAGAACTACTTACGATGAAATGCTGGCTAAAATCAAGGATAGCATTAAAGGCAAGGGCAAGATAACTCTGGGGGAAACACGGGACATGTTCGGGGCCAGCCGCAAGTACGCCCAGGCCTTGCTTGAATACCTGGACAGAGAAAAAATAACCCGCCGCGTCGGCGATGACCGGGTGCTGTACTAGCCTTATTGTCATTCCCGCGAAAGCGGGAATCCAGTGTTCGTATGGCCACCACTCCCACCCACTCGTTTGATATCTTTTCTCACCCGCGCCGCCCTCGCATCATCTACGGCTTAGTCCAAAGAGATATAACCTCCATATTATGAAACGGGGAGTCCGCAGCGATAGGGGGCGAATATTATATAAGGGGCGTATAAGAGGGGCGAAGCCCCTCTTTCTATATATTTCCCCCTTCCCTTCACAAATATCCTAAAGGGAAGGGGGTTAGGGGGATAGATTTAATTAAAATACAGGGGGAGAGGTAAAATAAAATTTCAATCCGGCAGGATACTATTTGCAGTTTGTTGTATAATATCTCTATCCGGTTAAAGGAGGGCGTTCGCCATGTGGGGATGGTTTGTGGATAACAGCGTATGGATTCTCATCTTAGCCAGCATATTGGTCGTTGTACTCCTCTTTTTCAATGACAGGATTAGGGACTGGTTTGGCAAAATCGAACCGGAGAAATGGCAGAAAAAACTCTGGGGGAATATCACCGCCATCTTCTGGATTATCGAGGGAATCGCCATCGTTATTATGGTGATGGCGTTTATGGCCCTCGCCCTGGCCCAGGAAGGCAAGCGCGCCCTCGCCATGCCGGACTTGGTTAAGGTATGGTTTATCGGCCACGGACTGACCATTGTCATCATTCTGGTAGTGGGAATTATACTTTGGATATTACTTAAAAAGACTGTCCCGCCGCTGGTACGTCGCATCATGACCAGGCCCCAGAAAGGCGAGAGCCGGGAAGGACTCAAGCGACGGGCTGATACCTTGCAGGGTGTGTTCCTGGGTATAGGCCGCATTATTATTATTCTGCTGGTAATCTTCATGATACTGTCGGAGCTCAATGTCTCCATCGGCCCTATTCTGGCCGGCTTCGGTGTAGCCGGTATCGCCATTGGTTTCGGCGCGCAGTACCTGATAAGAGACCTTATCGCCGGCGTCTTTATCCTGATGGAAAACCAGTACCGCGTCGGTGATGTCGCCAGGGTGGCCGACGTCGCCGGACTGGTGGAAGAAATTAACTTGAGAAAGACGGTGTTGCGTGACCTGGACGGCATCGTGCACCATATACCCAACGGCGAAATACGGGTAGCCAGCAACTACTCCAGGCACTTCGCCAGGGTCAACCTCAATGTCTCCGTGGCCTATGGGACCGACCTTAATTATGCCATTGAGGTTATCAACCGTGTCTGTAAAGAAATGGCCGGGGAAGCGGAGTGGAAGACCGTTTTCAGGTCGGTACCCCAGGTGCTCCGGGTGGATAGTCTCGGCGATTCCGGTATAGATATCAAGATTCTTGGCGATGTCCAGCCCCTCCAGCAGTGGAATGTCATGGGTCAGCTGCGACTTCGCATCAAGAATGAGTTCGATAAGGTAGGTATCGAGATACCCTGGCCTCATACCAAGCTGTACTTCGGCAATAAGCCGGGGGATTAAGGTATAATATATATACGGGTAATCAATTCGTAATCTTTCGTACTGGAGAGGATGGAGCATGTATACCAAGATACTGATCCCGCTCGACGGCTCGGAAATGGCCGAATGTGTCATCCCCTATGTGAAATGGTTTAAAAAGGTCTCTCATGTTGACGAAATTATCTTCCTGCGCGTGGTGGAGCCATTTCGTGTGGCCGGCGGCCTGGAAGCCCAGGTAATCCCTGAAGATAAAGAGCATATTGAACAGGATGCCGTTAAACTGGCCAGGCAATATCTGGAGAAAATGGCCGGCAAGTTTGAAGACGGTAAAATCAAGATAACGCCGGTAATAAAGCTGGGTAAGCCCTCTAAAATAATCTCTGAATACGTAGGTAAAAGCAGCGTTGACCTTATTATCATGGCCACTCACGGGTTCTCGGGGATTCACCGCTGGGTGAAAGGAAGCATTGCGGATGAGATTGTCCACGCTGCAAAAGTGCCGGTCTTACTCGTAAAACCGGAGGACAGGCCGCCGGATAAATAAAAAGCCCGCCAGCAGTGGATTTGCATGTAAGACTTGTTTCCCGGTTTTAGCTGGCGAGCTTGTTGCTTTAAATTGATACGTGACCTACACGTAGCCTCCGGCAATATAATCATTCAAATAGCGGACCTGGCTGTGGCACTCGGTAAGCCTTTCCTCGATAACGTCTCTGATTGAAAGCATGCCGATAACTCTGGGTCCTACCATTACCGGGAGATGCCTCACGCCTTTTTCCGTCATTGTTGACAGGATTTCCTCTAGCTCGTCTTCAGGTATTCCAACGAGAACATCCGTGGTCATCAGGTCTTTAACCTTGGCACCGGTAATATCCCTGCCCCGCTCGTGCAGGCCCTTGAGTATATCTCTTTCGGAGATAATTCCCACCAGCTTACCGTCGCTCCCGCATACCGGCAGGGCGCCTATTTTATGATCGAAGAGTGTATCTATCACCTGTGTAATAGAATCGTTGGGCCCAACTGTAACAACTTCCCGTCCTTTTATCCGGCGTATTTCCTTGATTTTCATGGTGTTATCACCCCTTTCGTAAAGAGTCATAATTTGCGTGATATAGAATAATTTTACATAGGGCGTGCGGGCTTGTATGTGACTTTTGTATCATTAAAGAAGGGGAAACGCGTGAGGGAAGAAATACAGGGAGAAGAAGTCAGCGGTTGTTTTTTAAGAAAGACTTAAGACGGTTGGCAGAAATTACCGGGTGTCTTTAAATACCAGGCGGATGTTCTCATCCGTTTCGGTAACCACTTCCTCCACCAGTGGCAGGTTGTTCAATATATCCAGCAGCGGCAGCGGTTCCTTTATATCGAATAGTACCGACATCTCTTTTTCAGAGGCGCATTCCTGCAGGTACTTAATGCCGTGTATGCGGACCAGGTATTTTTTCAGGTTTTTCAGGTACTGGTAGTCGAACGATGTCGATATTGCCCTCATCTCTACCTGGCCGATAAAGAACGAGGGGTTTACGCTGTTGCCGTTCTTTTTATCCCCGATCAGCCGTACCTCCAGCATGGGATTTTCAGATAGTTCTCTGCTTTTATCCGGAGAAGCCGGTATTATCTTCTCTTCTTCTGTTGTTATCATGGTAGCCTGCTCGAGTTTCTTCTGGGCATCCGTGATGGCCTTGGCCAGCTCTCCGGTTTCCGACTGTAGTCTTTCCTCGAATTCACCTATCGTGTTCCTGGCTCTATCGACGATTTCCGTGACGAGCCCGTTGATTTCATTGCTGTTCGTCACGATTTCTGCCATCATCTTTTCGGCCTTTCCCCGCGCCTCCGCCACGATACGGGAAGATTCTTCCCGCGTATCATCCCGGGCCTTCTCCGTTATTTCCCTGATGATTTCCTCGATTTCGGCCCTTTGCGCAGCCATGATATCGCTTTTTTCTCTTTCGGCTAATTGCGCGGCCTGCGTAATGATTACCTCGGCCTCTTTTTTAGCTTTACCGATTATTTTATCTACCTGCTCACGGGTCTTTTTCTTGGCTTCCTTCTTAATATTATCTTCCGCTTCGCTGGTTATCTGCTGCGCTTTACGCTTGGCCTCTTTAATAATCTCAACCGATTCTTTTTCGGATGGCCATATTACCTCGACCGGTCTCCGGTCCGGTTCGGGTTCAATCCGGGAGAGGACTTCATCGTGTTCCCCGGTATCGACTTCTTCGGTAACGTCCGGTTCATCGGCAACACCGATTATCCCGTTGATGGACTCAAGATTTTTCTCCGTCTTCCGCGTAATTGCGTCTATCTTGGCGCGATACTCGTCGAAAATCCTGGTGAATTCGTCTTTATTAAATTGTGAGTTGTCGGATTTAGCCATTTCCCCTGATTTTCCAACGGGTTATTTTACATATCAGTAGTGATGAAAATTACGTATATATATATTTTATCGCATATCTTCCGGGCTTGATATAGCTAGATAGTACCATGTAGGAATTTATTACGCCGTACGTAAGTCAGGTATCTGGCTGTTAATACGGTTACCAGTAATTCCTATACCCGCTATTACTAAAGAACCATATACAATAATCGGCCTCAAGGGTTAAAATTAATGTAATAAGGTTTTTCCACAGGTCAGTATCATGATTGATGTGACGGAACGGGCCAAAGGAGAACTGAAGAAACTGCTGGACTCCAGACTAGATAGAGTAATGCTCGATGTTGATAATACGGCGGATGGCGTTGAACTCGTTATCTGTGAACTGGCTTAATTGCGATGATAAGAGGAGTCGAAATTCGTGCTTAAAACCGATGAATATCTTAGACAGGCTGCGTATAATTTCCAGCTTGCTGAAGCTTGGTTAACGGAGGCCGAGGAGCAGTTGCACAGCCTTGTCGGCAGGCTGGAAGAATGTGCGGAGCTTATAAAAAGTATCCCGAAGGATGAGCATATCCTCTGGGAGCAGGTAGATACTATCGTTCAGGAGAATCAGCTCTATGACGCTAAAAAACTGGAGCCGGTTGGTTCTTAACGAGGGCAGGAAGGAGGCTTGGTAATAAATGATATATGTAACTAATGAGGCTAAACAGGAACTAAGAAATCTGCTTCCTGCCGGTCACGCCATGCCGGAAGCGTATCTGCGCGTCATAGACAGAGGCCACGGCAAGCTGGAACTGGACACGGGTGCGATGAGCCCGGACGACCAGGTGGTGGAATATGATGGGGCGGTACTGTTAATCGCCGAACACAGGTTCGCCTCTGCTGATGATAATATCTCGCTGGATGCGTATGCCACTTCCGAAGGGCACAGGCTCGTTATCAGCGAGGAAATTATTAATCAGTCATCCCGGTCCGTGACGGTCAACTGGGTAAACCTGCCGCAGGTTCCCTGCCCGGCGTAACTCCCCGCTTGCCCCTCCATAATTCGCCCCCGCGTGCCCGCGCACGTGCGTATGACCCTGTTTTCCCCGCCGCCGGGGATATTTTTTTATAACCACCTTCGGTATTGAGATATTAGTCATATCCCCGGGGTGTATAATATGTTTAGAATTAGTAATATAACACGGGAAGTATCAAGCGGGGAGGCTCAATATGGCGAAGGACAAAGAAAAGGAAAAAGAGAAAAAAGAACACCAGCACATGCATGAAGTATACAAGTCCGGCGAAAAATACCACTGCGGTGAGTGCGGCGCGGAACTGGATATGGGCAAGGACTGCCCGACCTGTAAGGTCAGTTTTAACTGGGAGAAGATTACCGGCCAGGCGCGTTATTTATAGAATTTTCTGGCGGGAGCGCATGGGAGTCGAACCCACCGAAGACATCATAAATGCCCCCCAACGGAGTTGAAGTCCGCGAAGCCCACCGGGACTCATCCGCTCCCCTGATTTAAGTATATCTCACCTGATTATCACTGGCAAAATCAGCCGGCCTGTTTCATTCCGCCGGCGTTTCTGCCGCCGCCCCGGGTTTCCTGCGGTATACCAGCTTAGCCAGCCAGATGCTCATCTCGTACAGTATTATTAGCGGCACCGCCACCAGGCTCTGGTTGATGGGGTCGAAGGTGGGGGTGATGATGGCGGCGAGGATGAAAGCGACGATTATCGCCATCTTTCTTTTACCGGCCAGCCACTCCGGCTTGACTATTCCCAGCCGCGCCAGGAACGTGGTCACCACCGGCAGTTCAAATACCAGCCCGATAGCTATCAGCAAACGCGTGATAATAGCTATGTAGTTGCCGATTTTTATCATCGGCAGGGCGATATCGCTGCCGAAGGTGTACAGGAACCCGATGGCCGGCGGTATCAGTATAAAGTAACCGAAGACCACGCCCCCCAGGAACATTATGACTATCCAGGGCAGTATCAGGTATACGTTTCTTTCTTCCTTCCTGGTAAGCGCCGGTTTTATAAAAAGGATTGCCTGTACGGTCAGGTAGGGCATGGCGAGGATAAGACCGCTGGCGAGACACACCCTCATGATGGTGCCTATCATCTCCGTCAACTCTGTGAAGATGAGGTTGATGCCTTCTGCCGGCAGAATCAGGACGTAGAATATCCATTCGTAGAAGATGAATGAGATGGCCGCCCCCGCGGCGACGGCGATAACGCTCCTGATGAGTCGCCTGCGCAATTCCTGGAAGTGACCGAGAATGGTGAGTTTCTGTTCGCCTTGAGACATTTCAGGGGTGCCTCTCCCGGTCGTCAGGCTGCTTTGTACCGGCTTTCGTCCCCGGTTCGCCTGAAGCTGACGGCGGTTTGCTTTGGTTTTCTTCTTCCGGAGGTTCTTCCCCGGCTTTATCCAGCTCCCGGGTAACCGTCGTGGTGAGGTCGGTGCTGTATTTCCTGATGGCGCGCACCGTCTTCCCCAGCGTCCTGGCAAAATCGGTAAGCTTGCCCGGCCCCAGTACTATCAGCGCTAAAACGATTATTAGCAGTATCTCCCATGGACCTATGCCGAGAAATCCCATCCCTCACCTTTTATCGTGTTATCTTCACAGGTAATTGCCCGTAAAGACAGTAATTCTCTGGAATACTTGTTTCTGCGGAGTAATTGTAAGACCGAATTCAGGCAGATTTCTTCTTCGTGGTCTTTTTCGGACTGGCGGCGGCTGTTTTCTTTTCTTCCTCCTCCTCGTCTTCGCCGGCCTGGCCTTTCTTGAAAGAACGTATCCCCTTGCCGATGGCGTTGCCTACCTGCGGCAGTTTACCCACCCCGAAGACGATGAGGATTATAACCAAAATAAGAGCTATCTCCCATGGCCCCATTTTAAACGGCATCTTAATTTCCTCCTGTCCACATACTAACCATCTGTAATTATACTAGCGTCCGGCATTATTGTCTATCGGGGGGGCTGCGGGCAGCCCCATTTCCTTCAGGATTGCTTTCACTATTTCCGGCACTTTTTGCTGCAGCTCGGGGGAAAGCTCCGTCCCGAACTTTATTTCTTTGGGCTCAATGCCGATGATGACTATTTCCTTCGGCTCGTTGCCTGTCATGGACATGAGCTGGAGGTTTTCCAAAACGCCCATTTCGTGCGCCGAGGTAAGGGCTGCCTTTTCCCCGGCCAGGTCCTGCGGCTTAAAGCGGTATATCGTGCCCGGTTCGCCCCCGGCTCTGGCGGCATCGACGATAATCAGCTTGTCTCCGGCCCTGGTATAAGCAATCAGGTCCGGCGATGTCCCGCCGTCTATCAGCTTCACGTCGTCGGGAAAATTAAATTCCTGCAAAGCCTTTACGGCGTGAATGCCGATTCCCTCGTCCGTGAGAATCAGGTTGCCCACGCCGATTACCACGATTCGCGGTGTCGCTTCTTTTTCCGGGTACTTGTCAGGTTTTCCGGTCATGTTATTCTCATCCAAATATAAATGACGCTACTTCTCTGTATCAGCATATTCTCGGCAGCAGCTCGCCGACCGGTATGTCTACGATTCGGGATGCCCCCAGGCTCGTTTTCATGACTACCTGCCCGGGATGCTCCGCCACCACCTCCCCGATGATAACTGCCCCGTTCCCGTATTTGTTCTGTTTCATCGCCGCCAGCACGGCCCCGGTGTCTTCAGGGGCGACCGCTGCCGCTAGCTTGCCCTCGTTGGCGATGTATAGAGGGTCGAACCCCAGGAATTCGCAGGCGGCCAGCACCGCTTTATCTACCGGTATTTTATCCTCTTCTATTATAATACCCGCTTTCGACTGTACCGCGAAGTCGTTGAGGGTGGTGGCTAGCCCGCCGCGGGTGGGGTCGCGCAGGGAGTGGATATTCGCGGATGCCGCCAGCATAACCACCACCAGCCCGTTAAGCGGGGCGCAGTCGCTGGGTACGGGCGTGTTGAATTTAAGCCCTTCACGCTGGCTCAATACGGCGATTCCGTGGTCGCCGATGTTTCCGTTGATGATGATTTTATCGCCGGGCCGGGCGTTGGCGGCGGAGATATCAACACCTTCCGGCACGGTGCCAATACCGGCAGTATTTATAAAAATCTTATCGGCGCTCCCCTGGTTGACCACTTTGGTATCGCCGGTGACTATTTTCACCCCGGCTTCCCCGGCGGCTTGCCTGATAGATGTCAGTATCTTCTTGAGGTCGGCAATGAGTAAGCCTTCCTCGATAATGAAAGCCAGGCTCAAGTAGAGCGGCCTGGCGCCGCTCATGGCCAGGTCGTTGACCGTGCCGCACACGGCCAGCCTGCCGATATCCCCGCCAGGGAAAAAGAGGGGATTCACCGTGTAGCTGTCGGTGGTAAAGGCCAGCCGGCCGCTCGCTTCGAAGACGGCGGAGTCGTCCAGCCTGTCCAGTATGGGATTGGACAGGTCGGGCAGGAAGCTTTTAATCAAGTCCTGGGACAACTTGCCGCCGCTGCCGTGCGCCAGCAGTATTTTATCTTCGTTCATATTAATTTTTAAACCTCACCCCCTGTGTCCCCCTCTCCTGGCAAGGTTATCAGGAGAGGGGGAGGTTTTAGAAGAGGGGCTTCGCCCCTCTTAGACTCCCCTTCATATGTTTTTCTCCCCATATTGAAAATATGCGGCGCAGCTTCCCTCCGATGATACCATGCAGGGGCCCACCGGGTGCTCCGGCGTGCACGTAACGCGGAACAGCTTGCATTCCGGAGGCGTGCTGACGCCACGCAGGATGTTCCCGCAGATACAGCCTGCGGGTTCCAGGGTGGGGCCGGGGTCGATAGTAAAATTCCTGGCGGCATCGTATTTTTCGTAACGCGACTTTATTTGGAGTCCGCTTGAAGGTACGGGGCCGATTCCCCGCCAGTTAGCCTCCCCGATTTCAAAGACGGTCTCCATCAGGCGGATGGCTGGCGCGTTGCCCTCCGGCTTTACCCCCCGCCGGTAGGCGATTTCCACCTTCGGCTGTCCGCTTTCAATCTGCTCCACTAGGCTGTCGACGGCCAGCAGGATATCCAGTGGCTCGAAGCCGGAGACGGCGCAGGCGATTTTATAGTCGCTGGCGATGAACTCGTAGGGGTGCGAGCCGATGATGGCGCTGACATGGCCGGGACATATAATGCCGCCGAGATTGACTTCTCCCAGGTCGAGGATGGCTTTCATGATGGGCGGGCAGACCTTGTGCAGGGACAGGACGTAGTAGTTTTTAATTCTCTCCTGCTCCGCCTGGAGAATCGACGCGGCGATAGTCGGCGCCGTCGTCTCGAAGCCGATGCCGATGAAAATGACCGATTTTTCCGGGTTGTCGCGGGCGATGGCCAGCGCGTCCTGCGCTGAATAGACGATACGCACGTCGGCGCCTTCGGCCCTGGCTTTCTGCAGACTGGAGCGACTCCCCGGCACTCTTATCATGTCCCCGAAGCTGGTGATAATAACGTCGGGCAGGCGTCCCAGGGCGATGGCTTTGTCCAGGTCGGCGCTGGCGGTAACGCAGACGGGGCAGCCCGGCCCGGAGAGCATCTCTATATTGTCCGGCAGAAGCTGGCGCAGGCCGTGCTTGAAGATGGCCACGGTATGACCGCCGCAGAACTCCATCAGCCTGGCCGGATGGTGTGAGTGCTTCTGAATCCTCTCCAGCAGCCTTTTACCCAGCTCCGGGTCGCGGTATTCTTCAACGAATTTCAATTAATTCAAACCTGTCATTCCCAACTTGATTGGGAATCCAGAATCAGCCGGCCTCGCTCAATTCTCTTAACAGTTTCAGCGTTTCCTCGGCCTCGTCGGGGTCGATGATGCTGATGGCGTAGCCGGTATGCAGCAGCACGTAGTCGCCGACCTTTGCGTCCGGAGTGAGTTGGAGACTGGCATCGCGGGTGACCCCCTCGATATCCACCTCGGCCTGCTGGCCTTCAATTGATTTTATTAATGCGGGTACGGCTAAACACATGGTCGTTTATCCTTTATTTCGCCAGTTGCCTTTCCCAGTCGTCCTTGATGTCCTTGATTTCCTTGCCGATGCGGAAGGCCGGGCCCAGGAACTCGCCGACTTTATTATACGTGCCGGCCGGATAGGTCATGTATATAATGGGGTCGATTTTTCCTGCGTCCGGTTTGCCGTCTGTCATGCAGTCGTTGGAGACCAGTATCTCCTTGATGGGGCCGGCTATCAGGTAATGGCTGCCCAGCTTAAGGATGTGCTCGGCGGTGCAGCCGATATTGACCGGGCACTGCTCGATGAACGGTGCGCCGGCCACTTCCCCGTAAAATACCTTGAAGTTACAGTCTTTGGCTTTATCGGTTTTGGCGCCGGTGGCGATGCCGCAGTAATCTGTTTCTTTTACGAGGGTCGTATCGGGGATATTAACTGAAAAGGCCATGTTTTCACGGACGCCCTTCAGGGAGTGCCGCACCCGGTTGAGGGCTATGGCTATCCAGGGTGGGGTGCCGCAGGCTATGTTGACCCAGGCTACAGTAACGAAATCGGGCTTGCCTTTGACGTCCGCGCCGACCATGACGGTGGGGTGGGGGAATAGCAGGGGCATAATATCAATCTTCGTCTTGTTCATAGTCCTGCCTCCTCATTAAATTGCGCAATCACCGCCTGCCCCAGGGAGATGCCGCCGTCGTTGCAGGGCACCTGGCGGTGAGTATATACCTCGAAACCGGCAGATTCAAGCAGCTCCGCCGCCTTCCTTAACAGCAAGCGGTTCTGGAATACCCCGCCGCTCAATGCCACCCGGGTTATACCGGCACGGGGAGAAATACTCTGGCATACCTCCAGGATCATATAAGCTACGGCATTATGGAACCTCGCGGCGATTCTGGCCCTGGGTGTGCGATTGTGCAAGTCATTCAATATCGCGGCGAACAGGTCGTGCACTTTAATGGTATTAATTTCATCATGCTTGGTTACGGAGAACGGGTAGCGGGCCGACTCGTTGACGGCTTTAGTCGCCAGCGTTTCCAGGTCGATGGCCGCCTGCGCTTCGTACTGGATGACTCCCCGGACGCCGATAAGGGCGGCTACCGCGTCGAAAAGCCTGCCCATGCTGGAAGTCAGCGGCGAGTTGATGCCGTTTTCAACCTGGCTCCGTATGATATCGATTTCCCCGGGGTCCACATTCTTCAGGAAAGGGAGCTGCCGGTCCAGTTCAATGCCGAGCGATAGCAGGTAGCCGATGGTCGTGCGATACGGCTTCTTGATGGCCTGGGCGCCTCCCGGCAGCGGCAGGTATTCCAGGTGCGTCACGCGGGTGAACTCCTTGCAGTCGGCCACCATGAATTCGCCGCCCCATATATTCCCGTCCGTGCCGTAGCCGGTCCCGTCAAAGGATACCCCGATGACCGGCCCTGGTAGGCCGTTGTCCGCCATGCAGCTGGCGATATGAGCGTGGTGGTGCTGCACCGGAACGAGCTTTATCTCTTCTCTGTCCGCCAGTTCCCTGGCGTATTTGGTGGGCAGGTACTCCGGGTGCATGTCGTGGGCGATTATTTCCGGCTCTATTCTGAATAGTCGTCGATATAACGCTATGGTATTTGTGAAATGCTCCAGCGTTTCCAGGTTTTCCATGTCGCCGATATGCTGGCTGACGAAGGCGAAGTTATCGCGCGTCAGGCAGAAGGTATTTTTTTCCTCGGCGCCGCAGCCCAGTATCTGCCGGCTTTCGTAGGGGAGGTGTACGGGGTAGGGTGCGTAACCGCGGGCTCGCCGCACGAATGCGGGCGCATCCCTCTCCACTATCATCACGCTGTCGTCGTAGCGGGCGTAGATGTCCCGGTTATGCATCAGGAAATAATCAGCGATGCCGCCGAGCCTGCGCAGTGCCTCGTCGTTGTCCTTGGCTATCGGCTCCTCGCTGATATTCCCGCTGGTCATTACCAGGGGCAGTCCGGTCTCCCGCAGCAGGAGGTGATGAAGCGGAGTATAGGGGAGCATCACGCCGAGGTAATTAAGGCCGGGCGCTACGGCTCTGGTTACTGCGGATTCGGTCTTCCATTTCACCAGGACGATGGGACTGCCGGAAGAGGTCAGCAGTCTCTCTTCCTCGTCATTTATCTCGCAGTGCCGTCTGGCTTCGTCGAGCGTAGCCACCATTACGGCCAGCGGCTTGGCGGGTCGGTTTTTCCGCCGGCGTAAAAGGTTGACGGTTTTTTCGCTGATGGCGTCGCAGGCCAGCAGAAAGCCCCCCAGCCCCTTTACCGCGGCTATTTTGCCTTCTCTTAGCAAATCGACAGTCTTTGTAATTGCGTCTTCGCAGTCGACTTTATTGCCACCCGCGTCGATTAATTCCAGTTGCGGGCCGCACGCGGGGCAGGCGTTGGGCTGGGCGTGAAAACGGCGGTCGAACGGGTCTCCGTATTCCTTCCGGCATTCCGGGCACATCCGGAAGGCTTTCATGGTCGTATTGGGGCGGTCATAGGGTATATCATTGATTATCGTGAAGCGGGGTCCGCAGTTGGTGCAGTTGGTAAACGGGTAGCGGTAACGCCGGTCTGCGGGGTCGAGGATTTCCCGCAGGCAATCGGGGCAGGTAGCGATATCTGGGGAGACGAGCTGGTATTTGCCCTCTTCGGCTATGCTGTGGCGGATTTCGAACCTGTCATGGCCGGCGTAAGGCCCCGCGCTAACCGCGATATCTTCTATGTGAGAAAGCGGCGGCGCCTGCTTCCGCAGTCCGCGGAGGAAAAGCTCTATGTCTCTGGCCTCCCCCTCAACTTCGATTCTGACGTCCTCCGAGGTGTTGTATACCCAGCCCTTGAGGTTATGCCTGGTGGCGAGCTGGTAGATGAAAGGTCTGAAGCCGACCCCCTGCACCACCCCCCGGACGCTGATATTAACGAGGTTGATAGCCGGTAATTTAGCCATGTTACTTATTTTTTCTTGCCTTTTACAGCGGATTCAAGCCAGTCGAACCAGGCATCCATCCCCTCGCCGGTCTTGCAGGAGACGGGTAGGAAAATAACGTCGGGGTTCAGCCCGGTGACTATTTTCTTAAAACCATCTATATCGAAGTCGAGGTACGGCTGGAGGTCGATTTTATTCAGGAGCACCACGTCGCTGTCGGCGAACATGGCCGGGTATTTGTACGGTTTGTCATCGCCTTCCGGCAGGCTGGAAATCATGACGCGCTTATCCTCCCCCAGCGCAAAAGCGTTGGGGCAAATCAGGTTGCCCACGTTCTCGATGAACAGCAGTTCGATATTTTCCAGCGGCAGGTCGTTCAGAGCGATTTCGACCATATTGGCGTCCAGGTGGCAGCCGCCCGCGGTGTTGATTTGCACGACGGGTATGCCCATCTCGTTGATTTTATCGGCGTCCACGCTGGAGGCAACGTCACCCTCGATGACCGCCATGCTGGCCTTATCTTTCATGTGTTTTATCGTAGCCATAATGAGGCTGGTCTTGCCCGCCCCCGGCGACGACATTATATCCACCGTCAGGACACCGTGGCTATGCAGCCTGTTCTGGTTGGCCCTGGCTTTCTCTTCGTTGGCGCCGAGGATATCCTCGCCTACCTTGATTACTTTTACTGTCATTTACTCCACCTCGATACTTTCCATGTAGCATTCCCGCCCGGAAACTATCTCGATGCCCGTTTCGCGGCATTCCGGGCAGGCCCAGTTGCCGTTTTCCGGTGTGAAAACATTATTGCACTGGTGGCAGCGCACAGTGGTGGGCTTCGTTTCAAAGGCAAGCTCGGCGCCGCCGGCGATGGTGTCCTTAGCCAGAAAGTCGAAATAGAACTGCACGCACTCGCTTACCACGCCGGACAGCTCGCCCACCACCAGGTTGATGCGGGTGATTTTACCGGCGCTGGCTTCGTTCGCCTTCTCCAGAGCCAGCGATAACATACTCTCCGTAATGCTGAATTCATGCATTTTGTTATGGGTGCCGCTGATGAGGAACAGATACCACCATTTACATTATAGTCCAGTGAGTGTGACGGGGCAAATTTGGGAGTGCGCCGAGGGAAGGGGGATAAAGGGGGATAGGTTCACCAGACCACAACGGGTGAGAATTAAAAAGTAAACTATGTAAAAAACGGAAAAATATTAGCCCCTCAATTTACTTCCGCCTTATGTTATGTTATAATTTGCCTTGAAAACTAATAATAAAAAGTGGAAGAGGAAAATATTGGAAAAAGAGAAAAAGACCGAAATTATCGGTAATTATCAGGCTCGTGAAGGCGATACCGGCTCGACCGAGGTACAGGTAGCGCTGCTTACCGAGCGGATAAATCAGTTAACGACACATATGACAGCTAACCGTCATGACTATCATACCCAGCGGGGCTTGCTCAAGCTTGTAGGGCAGAGGCGAAGGCTTTTGGCTTATCTCAGCCGGGAGGACGTAGGGCGGTACAATCAACTTATCAAGAGGCTGGGGCTGCGTAAGTAAAGCCTTTTGGATGGAGGAGTAATTCATTGGAACCACAATCATTTAACTGCGACCTTGGAGGTCGTAATCTCATTATTGAAACAGGCAGACTTGCCCAACAGGCTGACGCTGCGGTAACCGTACGCTACGGCGAGACCGTCATCCTGGTGACGATGTGCTTCAACCGGGAAGCCAGGGAAGGGGTCGATTTTCTGCCCCTGACCATCGACTACGAAGAGAGACTTTATGCCGCCGGTAAAATACCCGGCGGTTTTATCAGGAGGGAGGGACGTCCCAGCGAGGCCGCTACTCTGGCCTGCCGGCAGACGGACCGCCCCATACGCCCGCTGCTTCCCAAGACCTGGCACAGCGATATCCAGATAATCACCACCGTGCTCTCTGCCGACCTTGAGAACGACCCGGATATACTTTCCGTTCTCGGTGCTTCGGCATGCCTGGCGCTCTCCGAGATTCCGTTCGACGGGCCGGTAGGCGCCGTTAACGTCGGCTATATCAACGGCGAGCTTGTACTGAATCCCAGGATGGCACAGCTGGAAGAAAGCCAGCTGGACCTTATCGTCGTCAGCACCAGGGATAAGGTTATCATGGTGGAAGCCGGGGCCAAGGAAATCTCCGAGGACATTGTGCTTCAGGCGGTTAAATTCGCCCACGAGGCCAACCAGAGTATCATTGGAATTCAGGAACAGCTTCAGAAGGCGGTGGGTAAGCCCAAGCTGACTCTCCCCATGGAAGAAGCTAACGCGGAGGCGGTCGCGGCGGTTGCCGGGTTTGCCGACGATAAGATATCGCAGGCTCTTGATATCGCCGATAGGGCGCAGCGCGAGCAGGCGATGGACGAACTGAAAGCCGGGCTTCTGGAGAAATTCGCCGAAACATACCAGGAGAAGGAAATCCTGGAAGCTCTTGATGTCAGATATAAATACGTGCTAAGAACGCGCATACTGGATAAGCAGAAGCGCATCGGCGGACGCGGCATTACCGAGATACGTCCCCTTAGCTGTGAGGTGGGACTGCTGCCGCGTACCCACGGCTCCGGCCTGTTCAACCGGGGAATGACCCAGGTGCTGACCATTACCACGCTGGGCTCCACCCGCAAGGAGCAGATGCTGGACGGCCTGGGAATAGAGGAAAGCAAACGCTTCATGCACCACTATAACTTCCCCGGCTTCTCCAATGGCGAGGTAAGACGCGTCGGCTCTACCAGTCGACGCGAAATAGGTCACGGCGCCCTGGCCGAAAGGGCCCTGCTCCCGGTGCTGCCTGCTGACGAGGATTTTCCCTATGCCATACGCCTTGTCTCGGAAGTTTTAAGTTCTAACGGCAGTACTTCCATGGCCAGTGTCTGCGCCGGCAGCCTTTCGCTGATGGATGCGGGCATTCCACTGAAGAGGGCTGTGGCAGGTATTGCCATGGGACTGATTACCGGTGAAGACGGTAAATTCGTGGTCTTGACCGACCTTGAAGGACAGGAAGACTTCAACGGCGATATGGATTTCAAAATAGCCGGCACTCGCGATGGTATTACCGCGATTCAGATGGATACCAAGCTGAAAGGCTTAAGTCTTGAAATTGTAGAGAAGACGCTGACTCAGGCTAAAGAGGGTCGCCTGGTAATTCTCGATAAGATGTCTCAGACTATCGATGCCAGCCGGCCGGACGTCAGTCCCTTCGCTCCGAGGATGACCAAGATAAAAATCGACCCCAGTAAAATCGGGGCGGTTATCGGTACCGGCGGCAAGACCATCAGGTCCATCATCGAGGAGACCAAGACGACAATTGATGTTACTGACGACGGCACCGTGGTAATCGGCTCGCCGGATATGGAAGCCACTCAGAAAGCTATCGCCATCATTGAAGGGCTGACCCGCGAAGCGCAAATCGGTGATATCTTTACCGGAAAGGTGTCGCGTATCCTTGACTTCGGCGCCATGGTGGAGATTCTCCCCGGCAAGGACGGGCTGGTGCATATCAGCGAGCTGGCGGACTATCGCGTGGGCAAGGTTGAAGACGAGGTTAAAATCGGCGATGAAGTTACCGTTAAGGTAATCGCCGTCGATAACCTGGGCAGGGTAAACCTGTCGCGTCGGGCTGTCTTTGAAGAAGGTACGGAAAAGGCTGCCGCCCGTGAAGGTGCGCGCCAGGAAAGGCGCGGCGGCTCATCCGGTTTTCGTAACAACCGGCCGCGTTATTCCGGCGGCGACCGTCAGCAGAGACCGGACCGTGGCCCTTCCCGCCCTCCTTATAAACCTAGCTAATATCTTCCCCATTTTAAGTGAGGTGTTCTGTCATGGAACGGATTAAGGTAGTGGTATATGGAGCGTTGGGCAGGGTAGGGCAGGAGGTGGTAAAAGCCGTTTGTCTGGACGCGGAAACGCAGCTGGTCGGCGCCGTGGACGTCAAGGTCTCCGGGGAGCAGCTGGCTCTACCGGATGGTTCCGGTACGGTGCCTTTCTCGGATGACCTTGCCGCCGTCATTGAAGACTGCCGGCCCGATGTAATCGTCGATTTCAGTATCGCCGGCGCCAGTATGCCGGCCGTGCGTACGGCATCGCGACGCGGCGTTAATATGGTTATCGGCACTACCGGCTTCACCGCGGATGACCTCGACGAGATGAAAAAATTAGCCGAGGCTAACGAAATCGGTATCATGGTGGCGCCCAATTTCGCTCTCGGGGCCGTCCTCATGATGCACCTGGCCAAAATCGCCGGGAAATATCTCGACCATGCGGAAATTATAGAGCTTCACCACGACCGCAAGCTGGATGCCCCTTCGGGCACTTCCCAGACTACCGCCCGGGACATGGCTAAGGCCAGGGGCAAGCCATTCCTCCCGCCGGCGGTAGTGGGAGAGGACTCGCCGGCTCGCGGGAAATCGGTTGAAGGCATTAACATACACAGTGTCCGTCTCCCCGGCTATATGGCGCACCAGGAAGTGATTCTGGGAGGAGACGGGCAGACGTTGAGGATAAGGCATGACCAGATAAGCCGGGAGGCCTTTATGCCCGGCGTATTGCTGGCCGTTAAAGAAATAATTAAGCGTAAGGGATTTATTTACGGTCTGGATAAATTACTGGATCTGTGAGGGAAAAAGTGAAGGACTATCATGTAGCTATAGTGGGGGCTACCGGGCTGGTGGGGCACGAATTTATTAAAATTCTGCACCAGCGGAATTTCCCCATGGCCTCGCTTCGGCTTTTAGCCTCGGACCGCTCGGCGGGCAGGAAACTGCCGGTCGGCGGCCGGGAAATCGAGGTGGAAGAGACCAACGCCGATTCTTTTGAGGGGGTGGAAATCGCCCTGTTTTCGGCCGGCGCTGACCAGAGTCGCCATTTTTCGCCGATTGCCGCCAGAGCCGGCGCGGTCGTCGTGGATAACAGCTCGGCCTGGAGGATGGATAAAAACGTGCCGCTGGTGGTGCCCGAGGTCAACCCCGAGGATATCAGGCTGCATAAGGGCATTATCGCCAATCCCAACTGCTCCACCATTCAAATGGTCATGGCATTATATCCCCTGCACAAGGTCAACCCTATCAAGCGTGTCGTGGTCGATACCTATCAGTCGGTTTCCGGTGTCGGCGGCGCCGCGGCGCTGGACGAGTTGAGGACGCAGGCCAGGCAGGTGCTGGACGGACAGGAGACCGTTCCCCATGTTTTCTCCCACCAGATAGCCTTTAACGTGCTGCCGGAGATAGATGTTTTTCTGGATAACGGCTACAGCATGGAAGAATGGAAAATGCTGGAGGAGTCCAGGAAGATAATGCACGCTTATGATATGCTCGTATCGGCTACCTGCGTGCGCGTGCCGGTGCTGGTGAGTCACAGCGAGGCGGTCCACGTGGAATTTACACGTCCGATGGCGGTAGAGGAAGCCGTGCAAATCCTCTCCCGTGCTCCGGGAGTGAGGGTGCTGGATGATACCGCTATCAGCCTGTATCCACAGGCGTGGTCGGCGGCCGGCACCGACGAGACCTTCGTCGGCCGTATCCGGAAGGATATCTCGCATGACAACGGCCTGGCTATGTGGATTGTCGCTGATAACCTGCGCAAGGGAGCGGCTCTCAATACCATCCAGATTGCCGAAGAGATGATAAAGCGCGACTGGGTGAAGCCGGAAGGAGGCCAGTAGCAATGAAGAAGCTGGGACGGTTTTTAACAGCTATGGTAACCCCGTTCAAGGAAAACGGGGAAGTCGACTACGAACAGGCTAAAAAACTGGCGCTGGCCCTGCTCGATTCGGGGAGCGACGGATTGGTGGTGGCCGCCACCACCGGGGAAGCGCCGACGCTTTCCTGGGAGGAAGAACTGCGCCTGTTTACCGAGATTAAATCAGTGGCGGGCGGTAGGGGGACTGTTGTCGCCTATACCGGCAGCAACAGCACCACCGAGGCCGTGGAAGCCACCAGGGGCGCGGAGGAAATAGGCGTGGACGCCTGTCTTTCGGTGGTGCCTTATTATAACAAGCCCACCCAGGAAGGCATCTATCAGCACTTCAAGACCGTCGCGGAAAGTACCAGCTTACCCATTATCATGTACAACATACCTTCACGCGTGATTGTCAATATGACGCCGGAGACTATTATCCGCTTGAGTCAGTTGGATAACATCGTCGGCGTCAAGGAAGCCAACGGCGACATGGAACACGTCGCCCGGGTAATCAGCGATGCCGCCGAAGGCTTTAACGTCTGGAGCGGTAATGACAACGATACCTTTCCCATCATGACCCTCGGCGGATACGGCGTCATCGGCGTGGTTACGCACCTCGTCGGCAGGCAGGTCAGGAAGATGATGGAATATGTTCTGGATAATAATGTGAAAGACGCCGCGGCCATTCACCGCCACCTGGTGCCGCTGGTAAAAACGCTGTTTATCCAGCCCAACCCCGGCCCGGTGAAGTTCGCCCTCAACCATATTGGAATGAGGGTGGGCCCGCCGCGCTTGCCCCTCCTCCCCCCCGACGAGCAGACCGGCGCTCAAATCATCGAGGTCCTGAAAAACTACGAGATAGACATCAAGCCGTAAATTCATTTACTGATGAATATGTAAAAAAGGGGGGGTTTAACGCCCCCCTCTCCTTTACCCCCCCCCCCCCCCCGTTTTATATCTTTTCCCACCCGCGCCGCCCTCGCATCATCGGCGGCTTAGCCCGTATTTCTTTACCTGCAAACTGTATTGACAACATCGGATGTAAAGGATACTATTAAGCATATTAGTGAAAACTAATAATTATGAAAAAAGAAACCGATACAGCAAAACAAACGGAAGAACAGGCGGCCCTGTTTAAAGCCTTGGCAGACCCCACGCGTCTTAAACTCGTCAAGCTGCTCTGTCGTAAGGGTGTTCAAGAAGCTCTCTGTGTCAATGCTTTGGCCAGGCGTCTCGGTGTTACCCAATCGGCGGTATCGCAGCACTTGCGCATCCTGAAAAACGTCGGCCTTGTTCGGGGAGAAAGACGTGGTTACCATGTCCATTATGCCGTGGACCGCGAGGCAATGGAACGCGTCCGCTCCCTCCTGTCGATGGTGCTGGCGGTGGAAATGTTGGAATAAGTATCAATACTGTGTAAGCAAATACTGTAAAAATTAAACATGATGTCCGTTATTGCCTGTTGCCGCTGCTGAACGTATATCGTAATTCCTGCACCTGTTTGATGGAACGGTCTCTTTATTGTAATATATGAGTAATTAAGCAATTACTAATATTTAAATTTTACTGACTACGCGGTACGATAAGATGTTTTATTACCTGTATGTTATAGCCGGTTTAGCTCTGCTGGTGTCTTTCTTTACCAACCGTAATAAGACACTCAAAGCACTCAAGATAGCTGCTAGAAGATTCATTAACATTTTGCCCGCCTTTCTGGTGATGCTCGTTCTTATTTCCGTTATTCTGTTTCTGGTTCCGGACGAAATGATTTCACGCTATCTCGGAACCGGCAACAAAGCTGTCGGAGTTGTCCTGGCGGCTGTTCTGGGTTCCGTAACGCTGATGCCCGGCTTCGTCGCTTTTCCGTTAAGCGGTATTTTATTGCAGAAGGGCGTCGCATATACGGTCATAGCCACTTTCACGACCACTTTGATGATGGTGGGCGTGGTTACCTACCCGATAGAAAAGGCATATTTTGGTGCTAAAGTAACGATTTTAAGAAACGCCGTCGGTTTATTGATTGCCCTTTGTATCGCTGCGGTAATAGGTATTTTTTTCGGAGAAATATTCTGATGAAACGGAGCAGTATCGTCAAGCTGGCGGGCCTGGTCGCTTATGTCGCCTTCATTGTGGTTTCGTTATCGCTGAATTACGGTCCCGGCGAAGAAATAGCCTGGAACTTTGCCTCGTTTTCTCTGGATATGCTTAAGATAATACCCGGTGCCTTCATATTGATAGGGCTGTTCGATGTCTGGGTGAAAAGGGAGACGGTTGAAAAGCATCTCGGTGAGGGGGCCGGTATCCAGGGATATGTGTGGGTGGTACTTCTGGCCGGAGCTACCGTAGGCGGACTGTATGTGGCTTTTCCCGTCGCCTATTCCATGTACAGAAAAGGGGCTAAGCTAAGTATTATCTTTACCTATGTTGGCGCTGCCGCCGTCTGTAGAATCCCGATGACTATTTTTGAAGCGTCTTTCCTGGGTATAAGTTTCACCGTAATAAGGCTGGGGGTTTCTTTAGCTCTGGTGATTATATCGGCGATACTGTTCGGTAACTATCTCAAGAAGAGGAATTATAAAATCAGCGATGGGAGTGGCTAATAATTGCAGGACTAACTAAAGGCCGTCGCTGTCTTTGAAATATAACTTGAAACCGTGAGCAGAGGCCTCAAATCCCATCGATTCATAGAACCGGTGGGCCTCCTCCCGCCGCCTGTCGCTGGTTAACATAATCTTATAGCACCCAGCCTCTTTTGACCGCGCCACGATATCATCCATCAGCGCCCTGCCGATTCCCTTCCTCCGGCATTTCTCGTCCACCACCACGTATTCCACCACCGCGAAAGGCGAAACGCCGCGCGCCATGCCCGGCAGTATCGCCATCACCATTGTCCCGAGGATTTCACCGTCCTCCTCGGCCACCAGCAGCTCGTACCCCGGCAGCGCGGCCATCTCGTTAAAGACGCGCCGGTATTCCTCCGGAGAAGGGTAGGGGGCGCCTTCGGGCGGGGGTGTGAAAGCCAGCTGCAGGTACAGTTTCTGGATGCGGGGTATGTCCTGCTCGGTCGCCTGCCTGACGGTTGCCATGATGCCTTAGAAAATCGACTTCCTGACGATGGTCTGTTCCCGTCTCTGCCCTATGGAAATCAGGCTCGCCGGACAGCCGATTAGCTCCTCCAGTCTCTTGACATACCGCTGCGCCTTGGTGGGCAGTTCCGAGAAAATCCTCACGCCGTCGGTAGGCTTTTCCCAGCCCGCTATCTCCTCGTAGACCGGCTGGCATTTCCCCAGGATAACGGCGCTGGCCGGGAAACTCTCGATTGTCTCGCCATCGATCTTATAGCCGGTGCATATCTTAAGTCGGGGCATTTTATCCAGGACGTCCAGGCGCGTGATGGCGATACTGGTAAACCCGTTGACGCGCTTGCTCAAGCGGGCGGCCACCGCATCGAACCACCCGCAGCGGCGGGGCCGGTGGGTAACGGTGCCGTATTCCTGACCGTACTCGCGTATGGCGTCGCCCGTTTCATCATTAAGCTCCGTGGGCATGGGCCCCGCGCCCACCCTGGTCTGGAAGGCTTTGAACACGCCCAGGACGTGGGTCAACTGGTTGGGGCCGATTCCAGACCCCAGGCAGGCGCCGCCGGCCATCGGTGACGATGACGTACCGTAGGGATACGTGCCGAAATCCGGGTCCAGCAGGGTCCCTTGGGCGCCTTCGAGGAGAATGGGTTCGTTACGCTCCAGTGCCGCGGCCAGCATGGCGGTCGTATCGCAGATAAGCGGGGAAAGTTTGTCGGCGTATACGCAGTACTGACTGTATATTTCATCGAATGATAGCGGTTCTTTACTGAATACTTTCGTAATAATTTTATTTTTATATTCCAGCGCCAGGGTCAGCCTCTCTTTCAGCACCTCCTTGTCCAGCAGGTCGCCCGCCCTGATGCCGGTCCTCGCCACCTTATCGCCGTACGCGGGGCCGATGCCCTTGCGCGTGGTGCCGATGGCGTTATTGCCCAGCGAGTCCTCTTCCATACCCTCGATGGCTATATGGTAGGGCATTATCAGGTGGGCGCGGTCGCTGATATAGAGTCGGGAAGTATCCACTTTACGAGAGTTCAGTTCTTCCAGCTCGCGGAGAAGTACGGCGGGATTAAGCACGACACCGTTGCCTATTACGGACGTTGTATCAGAGTAAAAAATCCCTGACGGCGTCAGCCGTAATTTGAATTCGCCGGAGGGATTAACAACCGTATGGCCGGCATTATCGCCTCCGGAAAAACGCACCACGTACCTGGCTTTCTCCGCCAACATATCGACGATTTTCCCTTTACCTTCATCTCCCCATTGAGCTCCGATTACAGCAGCGACTGGCATAGTCTCCTCCGTTCCGCAAAAAAATCCAGCATAAATTCTACTACTAAAAATGCAATATGTCTATAATCCTTACATCCGCCTTATAAAAATATCCTGCAATCATTCCCTTGTTTGCTTCCAGGCGTAAATCAGCCTCTGCCCCGCTGTGAAGTAGCTGAAGAATGTGATGATAGACAGGGCAATGACCAGCGCATAAGCGAATCCGCTTAACAATAGTCCCAGCGCCAGCACGATAACTCTCTCCGGCCGGGTAAACAGTCCCGCCCGGCATTCGATGCCCAGCCCCTCCATCCTGGCGCGGATATAGCTGACCATCAGCGAGCCCAGCAGGGCAAAGCCCACGAGCAGGCTTTCGGCTACCTCCCCGCCCCGCGCGAACACCGCCAGCAGGCCCAGCAGCAGGACGGCCTCGGAAAGCCGGTCGAGCGTGGAATCGAGTATCCCGCCGAAGCGCGTTACCCGGTTCGTGGCGCGCGCCAGGGCGCCGTCCAGCATATCAAAAAAGCCGGCTACAAGCACGACGATGCCCGCGGCGAAAAGGTGTTCGGTGGCGATAAGCGCCGCGGCGGCGATGGTTATGCAGAATCCGAGCCAGGTTACCGCGTTGGGAGTCAGCGGAGTTCTGGCCAGGAGATTGGCAATCGGTTGCGTGACGCAGTTGGATATATTTTTACGGGTCTTTTCCAGTTTTGGCATTGTTCAGTGCTTTCCTGAAGCCGCGCCGGTCTGCGGGGTGTTTGCTCCCGGGGTTTCTTTGGCCTGCTTTATCCCGTCGAGGGTTTCAACGTAGAAGTCCAGTACTTTCGTGGCTACGCTCGACCAGTCGTACTGCACCGCCTTGGGTTTGCCCCTGGCCCCCATCTGCTTTCGCAGCGGCTCGTCGGCGCAGAGCTTGAGAATCGCTTCGGCCAGTTTCTCCGAGTCCCTCGGAGGCACGGTAATTCCCTCTACACCGTCGCTAAGGACGCTGGAATAACCGTCTATGTCCGAGGCGATTATCGGTTTGCCGACGGACATCGCCTCCAGCAGAACGATGCCGAAGCTTTCCCGTCCGGTTGCCGGAAAGCAAACGACATCGGCCGTGGTGTAGTACTTGGGTAAATCGCTGTAAGGGGCGTAACCGATAAAAAACACGTCATCGAGCCTGTTCTTCATGACTCGCTTCTCGTATTTGTTGCGCAGTCGGACGCCGGGACCCACGGCAATCAGGCGGCAATCTGGATTCTCCTGCTTTACCAGCTTATAAGCGTGGAGCAGGTAATCAAAACCCTTCCGCTTCTCAAATCGCCCCACGAATAAAATGTTAAACGTGCCGTCGTTGAATCTCTCTATCGCCGATGCGTGGTTATTGAAGTGATGCGTGTCAATCCCGTTGGGTATAATGGTGTACTCGGAGGGGAAGAAGGTATTTGCGTAGTCCAGCGCTATCTGGGAAACGGCGATATGGCCGTCGAGCTTGCGGAACCAGCGGTCGAGGTACCACTTCATTATCGGTGAAAACATGGTATACCAGGGCTTGCCCCCGGAAGCGTGAAACGTGCCGACCATCGGCGCGTGTTTCAATCTCAAAATGGTGGTGCATAGCGTCGGCATCAGGGGCTCGTGGAGGTGGCAGATATCGAACTTCTCCCGTTCGAACGTCTCGTTTATCTGCGATTCCAGTCTTACCGATACGGTAACCCGTGCGATTGACCCGCTGACCGGAATCGGACGGGGTGTGCCGATGCGTATAAAACGGTCGCCCAGCGTGTAAATCGCTTTAGAGGCCGGGGCGATTATTTTAACGTCGTGGCCCAGGCGGGTGAACTGCTGTTCCAGGCAGGAGATATGGTTGACCACGCCGCCGGGGTAAGCGAAGTCATAAGGCGATACCAGCGCTATCTTCATGGGTAGCTACTTGGTAGCCTCCTGTTTTTGCGGCTGTTTGGCTACGGCATCGGGCCGGGCCGTGGCCTTGATATAATCTTCCACCATCTTGCGCGCCTCGTCATCCGTGTACTGGATAGGCGGTGACTTCATGAAGTAGGCGGATGGCGCGGTTAATTCTCCTTTAAGTCCGTTATCCAGCGCCAGCTTGCAGCACCTGACGGCGTCGATGACCACCCCGGCGGAGTTGGGGCTGTCCCAGACCTCCATCTTCATGTCGATTGTCAGCGGAACGTCGCCGAAGGTGCGCCCCTCCATCTTGATATGACAGTACTTGCGGTCTTTCAGCCACGGCACGTAATCGCTGGGGCCCACGTGTATGTCGTCGGGGTCCATCTCGTAATTAAGCTGGGAAGTAACCGACGATGTCTTGGATATTTTCTTGGATTCCAGTCTTTCACGCTCCAGCATATTGAGAAAGTCCGTGTTGCCGCCGAAGTTCAGCTGGTAGGTATGTTCCAGCTTCACGCCCCGGTCCATGAAAAGTCGTGCCAGCAGGCGGTGGGTGATGGTGGCGCCGACCTGCGACTTGATGTCGTCGCCGATGATTGGCAGCCCCCTGTCGGCGAAGCGTTTCTGCCAGTACTTTTCCTTGGCGATAAATACCGGTATGCAGTTAACCAGACCGCAGCCTGCCTCCAGTATCTGTTCGATGTACCACTTGGTGGCTTCCTCGCTGCCCACGGGCAGGTAGTTGATGACCACATCAGTCTTGGTTTCTTTAAGGATGCCGACGATGTCCGCCGTGGGTCCGGGGGCTTTCTGTATTATCTGCGAGAGGTATTTGCCCAGCCCGTCGTGGGTCATACCCCGGTTCACCTTCACCCCCATAGGAGGAACCTTGCAAAATTCGAAAGTATTGTTCGGCTTGGTGTAAATTGCCTCCGAAAGGTCCTTGCCGACCTTGTTCTTATCGACGTCGAAGGCGGCCACGAAGTTGATATCGCTGATATGGTAGCCGCCCAGGTTGACGTGCATCAGCCCCGGCACGAACTCGCCTTCCTTGGCGTTCTGATAGTAGTGAACGCCCTGTATTAATGATGAGGCGCAGTTGCCCACGCCGATTACTGCCACGTTTATTTTTCCCATGTTAAGATATCCTCCCCTTTATAAAGAGATGATGCTGTAGAGTCTAATGAATAGTCCGGTTCCTGTCAAGCACCGATTTGAACTATACTCCCTTTAGGCACGGGCTGTCAAGACTTATGCTTGGCTGCGCCGGCATTTATTTCTCATTCTACGGGAGCATTTTTACAACGGGCTATATAAGCACCTTCTTCGGCTGCCAGACGCCTTTGTCGGCAGCGTACCGCAGTACCCCCAGGAAACGTCCGTCCGCGGAATAGGCGCGGCAGTATTTCTGCGGTGAATCGCCTCTGTTTTCCTGCTCAAGCGCCAGCGGACTCCCCTTTTTAATGGCCTCCTCGCCGGCATCATCCACCACTACCGCGTCATAGTCCTGCAGCACGATATCCACGGGATAGACGAAGTGCTCCCAGTACCCATGTTGAAATGCCTCCTCAAGCTGCGTTAGCGAAACGGCGTCCTTGATATCGAAGATGCCGCACCGCGTGCGTACCAGGCCCTTGAGGTGGGCGCCGCAGCCGAGCGACTCTCCCAGGTCGTTCGCCAGCGACCTTACGTAGGTGCCTTTGCTGCATTCCACCTCCAGGGTAACCACCGGCGGTTGCCAGTCGAGCATTTCCAGGCGGTGAATCGTCACCGTGCGGCTCTTTCGTTCTATCTCGATTCCCTCCCGCGCCAGCTTGTAAAGCGGCTTCCCCCGGTGCTTTACCGCGCTGTACATCGGCGGGGTCTGCCGGATAGAGCCGCGGAACGCTTCCAGGGCGGACTCTACTTCAGCGCGGTCGATGCCGGCAGCGTTTCCCCTCCGGGTAATTTTACCGCTGGCGTCATAGGTATCCGTCGATACGCCGAGTTGTATCCCGGCGCGGTACGTCTTGGTGGCGTCCATCAGAAATTCGACGATGCGTGTGCCACGCCCAAGGCAGACCGGCAGGACTCCGGTGGCGTCCGGGTCCAGCGTTCCGGAATGGCCGGCCCGGCGCTCGCCGCTTAAACGTTTCACCACAGCAACCACGCTGAAAGATGTCTTTCCGGGGGGTTTATTGATATTAAGAATGCCGTCCAAGGTCAGTCCTTGTATTCCTCGCTGGCCTGGTCGATGAGGCGCAGTATACGGTCGCCGTGCTCGATGGAGTTATCCCAGTGGAAGCTCAACTCCGGGGTGCGCCGCAGGTTTGCTTTCCTGGCAAGCTCGGAGCGCAGGAAACCGGAGGCGGTGTTGAGGACTCCCAGTATTTTATCTTCCTGCTGCTGACCGCCGATGCTGCTGACGAAGACCTTGGCATATTTAAGGTCGGAGGAGGTATCGACCTCGGTTACGGCGATGAATTCGTCGAGTCGGGGGTCTCTAAGCTCACGCTGGATTAACTCGCTGATTTCCCGCCGAATGAGGGTATTTACCCGTTCGATGTGATGCGCCATAAGCTGAAGCCCGGTTACCCGTTGCTACCCGGATTTTTCCATTCTATAAAATTCCAGCGTGTCGCCGACTTCAAAATCGTTAAAGTCCTTGATGCCCACGCCGCACTCGTAGCCGGCGGTCACTTCTTTGGCGTCGTCTTTAAACCGTTTCAGGCTGCTCACTGTTGAATCGGCCAGTACTTCCTTGCCCCGGTATACCCTGACGGACGCATTGCGGATTACCTTGCCGTCGGTGACGTATGAGCCGGCTGCCTTGGCGCCCTTGCCGGCCGAGAAGACCGCCCTTACCTCGGCGCGCCCGTCGGTAACCTCGACATAGGTAGGCTCGAGCATGCCCTTCATTGCTTTGGTTATATCGTCGGCCAGGTTGTATATCACGCTGTAGTGGCGGATGTCCACGCCGCTGGTGGATGCCAGCATGCGGGCCCCTTCCGCGGTGTTCACATTGAAGCCGATGATAAGTCCGTTGGAAGCTGAAGCCAGCATGACATCGCTCTCGGTGACATTGCCGGTGCCGCTGTGGATTAGTCTGACCTTTACTTCATCCGTGCCCAGCTGTTCCAGGGAACTCCTGATAGGCTCGATACTGCCCTGGACATCCGTCTTGAGGATGACGTTGAGTTCTTTTACCTTACCGGCGCTTATCTGGTCGTACAGGGTATTGAGGCTAATCGAAGCTCCAGCTTTGGAAGCCTTTCTCTCCGCTTCCGCCTTGTTCCTGGCCAGCAAAGCCTGGGCGTGGCGCTCATCGGCTACCGCCGTTAAGGTGTCTCCGACCTGCGCTACTTCGGCCAGCCCCAGGACTGCGGCGGGGGTGGATGGCTCCGCCTTCTTTATCCGCTTGCCCAGGTAGTTGAACATGGACCTTACCCTGCCCCACGTATTACCGACGACTACCGTATCGCCTTCTTGTAATGTCCCTGTTTGTATGAGTATCGTTGCCAGCGGCCCGCGGCTCCTGTCCATCTTGGCTTCGATAACCACGCCGTGGGCGGACTGGTTCGGGTTGGCCTTCAGTTCCTCCATTTCCGCCACCAGCAGGACGCTTTCCAGCATCTCTTTGATACCCTTTTTCTCTTTGGCGGATATCTCCACGCACACGATATTGCCTCCCCACTCCTCGATGACCAGTCCGGCTTCGGTCAATTGCTGTTTCACCAGGTTCGGGTTGGCATTATCTTTGTCGATTTTATTAATCGCCACGACTATCGGCACCTCGGCGGCTCGAGCATGGTTTATCGCTTCGATAGTCTGCGGCATGACGCCGTCGTCGGCGGCGACCACCAGGACGGTGACATCGGTGATGTTGGCTCCGTGAGCCCGCATGGCCGTAAAGGCTTCATGCCCCGGCGTATCCAGGAACGTAATTTTGTGACCGTCTATCGTTGCCTGGTAAGCGCCGATGTGCTGGGTAATGCCTCCCGCCTCCTGGTCTACTACGTTGGTCTGCCTGATGGCGTCGAGTAATTTGGTCTTGCCGTGGTCGACATGGCCCATAACCGTCACTATCGGCGGGCGTGGCTGTAAATTAGCGGCGTCTTTACCGTAGCTCTTCTTGAGTTTTTTACTCTCCTCCGCGGCGGTGGCCATCTGCTGGTCTTTCAACTTCCTAAGTCGTGCTTTAAAGCCGAAACCCGTCACGATGGCAGCGGCCATATCGTAGTCTATTATCTGGTTGATGTTGGCCATGATGCCGTTGCGCATCAACTGCTTGATGACGAGGATAGAATCGACCTGCAGCATGTCGGCCAGCTGCCTGACGCCTATGGAGCGCGGGATATCGATTACAGGGACCTTCGTAGCGGCGGATTTTTTCTCGGTTTTTTCCGCCGCTGGTCCGGCTGTTTTTTCTTGTTTACTGGCTCTCGGCACCGGTTAACTCCTTCAGCAGGTCTTTTCCGCTTTTTATAAGCTGTTCTTTTTTATCCCTGGAAAGGCTGCCCCTTAAAGTGTGTTCCAGCTGCTTGTTGTTCAAAGCTTTTTCCCAGCAATCATGGTCCGGGCAAATATAGGCGCCCCGCCCCTCCTTTTTCCCGGCCGTATCTATTTCAATATCGCCTCCGCGCGTGCGCACCAGGCGGATCATCTCCCTCTTGGCTCTTATCCGGCGGCAGCCCACGCAGGTCCGCCGGGGTGCCGGCTTTGTTGAAACGGCTTGAGTTCTAGAAATTATCCTCATCTTCCTCCATGATTTCAAAATCGCGGCGCCCTTTCCTGACTTTTACGCCGTCCTCACTGGTATCCTTGGTGTAGCCGCCCTTCTTTTTCTTCTTTGTCTTACTTGTTTTGGCGGTGGGCCTGGTTCTTCGGGGGACCATGATATCTTCGGCAAACCGCAGCTGCGGTTTTTCATCGTCTTCCTGTTTGAGGGCGATTGGAGGCGCCAGGACCACCTCTTCCTCCACCGGTTCTTCTTCGGCCGCCTCTTCCTCGGCTTCTTCTGCCGCGGGTTCCTCGGCAATCGTTGCTTCGTCCGGAATGGTCAGTTCCGCCAGCAGGTCTTCGGCGACTATCTCCTCGGCTACGGCTTCGATTGCTTCCCCTTCTTCCGCTTCGGCTGTTTCTGCTGCCGCTGCCTCGGGTGCCACCGCGACGGCTTTAGCCTTCTCGGCTTCGGCCATGGAAGCGCTCTTGATATCTATGCGCCACCCGGTAAGTTTGGCGGCCAGACGGGCGTTTTGCCCTTCCTTGCCGATGGCCAGGGACAGCTGCCTATCCGGGACGATGACGGTGGCGGAATCCTCATCTTCGTGCAGTTGCACGCTGACGATGTGCGCCGGGCTCAAGGCGTTGGCAATAAAGGTGGCCGGGTCCGGGTTCCACTGTACTACGTCTATTTTTTCGCCGTTCAACTCGCTGACGATGTTCTGTATTCTGATACCGCGCAGGCCGACGCAGCAGCCCACCGGGTCGATGCCTTCCTGCTTGGCGGCTACGGCTATCTTGCTTCTGAAGCCGGCTTCGCGGGCGATGAATTTTATCTCCACTGTTCCGTTATATACCTCCGGGACTTCCAGCTCGAAAAGCCGGCGCAGCAGTTCCGGGTGAGAACGTGACACGATT
The DNA here is from genome assembly GCA_964409485.1 of uncultured Dehalococcoidaceae bacterium. GTDB lineage: Bacteria > Chloroflexota > Dehalococcoidia > Dehalococcoidales > RBG-16-60-22 > JAFGPF01. The sequence goes on from CAYPDM010000002.1 coordinate 43,023, forward strand.
ACTTTAGGGCCTTTGCTGGTGCGGGCTACCTGTAAAAGGACTACCTTGAGGCGCTGCCCCACCCGGTATCGCTCGGTGCGTACCTGCTCGGGTGCCGGCAGTATGGCCTCAGTCCTGCCCAGGTCTATGTTCACCTGTCCCATTTCAAAGCGCTGGACCACTCCGCTGACAACTTCCCCCTCTTTATCAGCGTACTCTTCAAAGATGGCGCTGTGCTCCGCTTCATGGAGGCGCTGCAGTATGACCTGCTTGGCGGTTTGCGCCGCGATACGTCCGGCATTAGCCGGCGTTGACTCGACCATGATAGCCTCGCCGAGCTCGGCGTCCTCTTTGATCTTTCTCGCCTCCTTCAGCGAGATTTCAAACTGCGGGTCGGCAGGTTTCTCAATCACCTGTTTTTCCGCCCATACTTCAACCTTGCCGCTGTTCGGGTTGATTTTAACGGCGATATTCTGGTTGGAGTCGAAGTTGTCCTTCTTGTAGGCAGACACCAGTGCGGCCTCGACGGCGGTAAGCACTACGTCTTTCGGCAGGTTCTTCTCTGCCGAAAGCTGTGTTATGGCGAGCAAGAAATCGCTCTTCATTTCGGATGAAAACCTCCGATACTTATTCAATTCAAGTAATTAAAAAAGTGGGAATCAAACCCACTTTACTACATCGCTATTCTTATCCTGACAGCCTCATTATAACATGCTTTTTCCCATTATGCAAGACTAAATAATATCAATATTTCACCTGTATTTTATTTCCCCGCCTACCCCTGCTGTTTTCTTTTCCCACCCATGCCGCACTCGCGTCATTCTCTGCTTATCCCCATCGCATATCCCCCGTCACAATAAACTACCTTTCAATCCCAATCTTACTGGGTTATAATGAAGATATTGGGGCTTATATTCTTCCTGGATTAATGGAGAAACGGAAGTGGACATTGATAAACTCAAGGAAGCCGTTACCGGCGAAATAGACTCTCGCCGCGAAAAGCTTGCCGCGCTAAGCAGGAAACTGCACGACAACCCGGAGATAGCCTTCGAGGAGAAGCAGGCTGCCGAATGGCTGACGGAATATCTTGAACAAAACGGGTTTTCCGTGGAAAAGGGAATTTCCGGACTGCCCACTGCTTTCAAGGGGAAATACGGCGGTGGGAAGCCGGTTATCGCCTTTCTCGCCGAATACGACGCCCTGCCTAAATTAGGGCACGCCTGCGGACACAACCTCATCGCCACCGCCTCCATGGCCGCCGCGGCGGCCTCGCAAAAGGCCGTGGACGAGCTGGGCGGCTGTATCATGGTCTTCGGTACCCCCGGCGAGGAATTGTACGGCGGCAAAGCCGTCATGGCGGAGAGAGGCGCCTTTACCGATATCGATATGGCCATGATAGCCCACCCCGGCGGGGGGAACACGGTGGTGATGAATACCCTCGCCTGTGAAACCCTTCAGATTGAGTTCATCGGCAAAGCGGCCCATGCCGCCGCCGAGCCGGAGACCGGCATCAGCGCCCTGGAAGCAATGATTCAGTCCTTTAATGCCATTAATTCCCTCCGGCAGCACATCAGGGACAGGGCGCGCATTAACGGCATTATTACCGACGGTGGTGAGGCGGCCAATATCATCCCGGCCCACACCGCCGCCACTTTTATAGTCCGCGCCGAGTATGACGCTTATCTGGACGAGCTTAAGAAAAAGGTGATTAACTGTTTCAGTGGCGCGTCCAGGGCAACTGGTGCTAAACTAAAATATAAGTGGGGAGAACACTACGCCGCCATGTTCAATAACCTGACCATGGCGCGGCTTTTTAAACAGAATATGCAATCGCTGGGACGCGGCATACGTCTCGGTGATAATACCATGATGACTTTCAGTACCGATGTGGGAAATGTCAGCCAGCTCGTGCCGACTATTCAGCCGCTGGTAGCCATAGCTCCGCACGATATTCAGATACATACGCCGCAGTTTGCCGAAGCGGCTGCTTCGGAGGATGGTTTGAGCGGTATGCTGGATGCGGCCAAGGCCATGGCGATGACCGTTGTGGATATCCTGGCCGACCCCGAAACGGCTGAAAAAATCCGGGAAGAGTTCCGCAAAGGTAAATGACCGCTGGCGGCCAGGCCGCGTTTTCAGTTTATATGAGTATTAGAGAGAGATAAATATGGAAGCCTATCTGGGCATTGATGTCGGCTCGGTTACCACCAAGTTTGCCGTATTAAATACGTCCGATGATTTACTCGCCGGTCTTTACCTGCCCACCGGCGGCAGGCCTGTGGACATGGTTCAGCAGGGTTTGCGGCAAATACAGCAGGAGTTGCCGGCGGATGCCGTGATTAAAGGTGTGGCCGCCACCGGGAGCGCCCGCTATATGGCCGGGGCTATCGTCGGGGCCGACCTTGTGAAAAACGAGATTACCTGCCAGGCCGTAGCCGCCGTTGATGTTGTCCCGGATGTCCGCACGGTCATAGAAATCGGCGGGCAGGACAGTAAAATTATCATCGTGCGGGGAGGCATGGTGACCGATTTTGGGATGAATACCGTTTGCGCCGCCGGTACGGGGAGCTTCCTCGACCATCAGGCGGGCCGACTTAACATGAGTATTGAAGAGCTGTCCCGCCGGGCTATGCTTGGGGGCGACTCGGTTCATATTTCCGGTCGCTGCACCGTCTTCGCCGAGTCGGACATGGTGCACAAGCAGCAGACGGGACACAAAGTTGACGATATTATTTACGGACTCTGCTGCGCTCTGGTGCGTAACTACCTGGGTGATGTCGGCTCGGGCAAGGATATCCAGTCGCCGGTGGTCTTCCAGGGAGGTGTTGCCTTTAACCGGGGTATCGTCAGGGCGCTGCGTGACGAGCTAAAGACGGAGATAATCGTGCCCCCCCGCCACGAGCTCATGGGCGCTATCGGCGCGGCCCTGCTCGTGCATGAACATGCCGCGGTCAGCCGTAACGGCTGCCGGTTCAAGGGATTCGGCGTCAGCGAGGCGGAATATAAGACTTCGTCGTTCGAATGCCATGCCTGCCCCACTGCCTGTGAAATTGTCCGGATTTCCGAGGGCGACCGTGTTGTCGCCTGCTACGGCGGACAGTGCGATATGTGGGAAGAAAGCGTCGTTAAACAGGGAGAACATCATTAGTGATTAAAATTGCAGTTGATGCCGCCGGGGGCGACTATGCCCCCCACGAAGTCGTCAAGGGTGCTATAAAAGCAGCCCAGGAATACGGCGTGGAGATTACCCTGGTAGGCAGAAAGAATGTCCTTCGTACACTGGCGGCAAAATCTATAGAGAAAGTCCCCATTACTCTCGTTGACGCCAAGCAGGTTATTGATTTTAATGAGCACCCTATCAAGGCTGTACAAAACAAGCCCAACTCCTCTATTGTGGTCGGCATCAATCTGCTCAAGAGCAATGGCGTCGACGCCTTTGTTTCCGCGGGAAATACCGGGGCGGTGGTTGCGGCGTCGCTTCTGACTCTGGGCAGGGTAAAAGGCATCAGCCGGGCGGCTATCGGCTGTTTCCTGGATACCATATCGTCCTACCCGGCGCTGCTGGTGGACGCCGGCGCCAACGCGGATTGCCGTCCGGAGCACCTTCTGGAATTTGCCAGACTGGGTTCAATTTACAGTAAATACCTTCTTAAAATAGAGTCACCGCGGGTTGGCCTTCTATGCAACGGTGTAGAGGAGGGTAAGGGCAACCGCCTGACCCAGGATACTTATCGGCTCCTGAAAGACGCCGCGGATATTAATTTTTCCGGTAATATTGAAGGACATGATATTGTCAGGAGGACTTCCGATGTCATTGTCACCGATGGCTTTACCGGGAATATAATCCTCAAGGCCATCGAGGGTTTTAATGATAATTTCTTAATATCGGTGCGGCAGCTGGGGCATGTTTTTTCCAGCGTCTCGCGACTGCGCGCCCGCGACCTGCTCCGTGATATCGGGCTGCGTTCCTGGACGAAAAAAATGGACTACACCGAGTATGGCGGGGCCTGTCTCCTCGGCGTGAACGGCAGTGTCATTATCGCCCACGGCCGCAGTCAGGCTAAGGCTATCAAGAATGCTATAGGTCTCGCCAAGGAGACCGTTGAATGCGGTATAACCGAAAAAATAAGGGAGGGAAACAATGAGCAAGCCAGTGGAAATTGAAGAAACGAGTTTTGATGAAAAGGTTTTAAAGGCAGATACGCCGGTACTGGTCGATTTCTGGGCGCCCTGGTGCGGACCGTGCCGGATGGTAGCCCCCGTTGTCGAAGAACTGGCGGAAGATTACGACGGCCAGGTGAGTTTCGTCAAGCTGAATGTGGATAACGCCCCCCAGGTTGCCAGCAGGTACGGCATTATGAGCATCCCCACGCTGATGCTCTTCAATAAAGGGGAGCCGGTTGATACGATTATCGGCTTCCGCCCCAAGGAAGAGTTGAAGAAAAGCCTGGAAACGGCACTGTAAGCGGAATAAACGCAGGGCTTGAGTGGTAAAGGGGGGTGATATTAATGGTCAAGTCTCCCAAAAAATATGATATCGTCATTATCGGCGGTGGACCTGCCGGGTTAAGCGCGGGTATTTATATCGCCCGGGCCAGGCTGAACAGCCTGCTTATCGAAAGGGGGGCTATCGGCGGTCAGATTATCAATACCGAATGGGTGGAAAATTACCCCGGTTTTACCGAAAGTATCAGTGGTATTGATTTGACCGAAGCCATGCACAAGCAGGCTACGAAATTCGGACTGGAGACTCTCCTAGCCGATGTTGCCGGGATTCAGAAAAAAGGTAAGCAGTTTATCGTGAAGACCTCCAGCGGCGATTTTCCGGCTAAGGCCGTCATCATCGCCAGCGGCTCGGAGCGGCAGAAGCTCGGCGTGCCCGGCGAGGCGGAGTTTACCGGGAAAGGCGTCTCTTACTGCGCAACCTGTGACGGCCCGTTCTTTCGGGATAAAGAGGTAGCCGTGGTAGGCGGCGGCAACGCCGCTCTCACGGAAGCCATCGAGCTTACCAGGTTCGCCTCGAAGATAACGGTTATACACCGCCGGAACGAACTGCGCGCCACAAAAATATTGCAGGAAAAAGCCTTCGCCGAAAAAAAGATTCAAATTCTGTGGGATAGCGTGCTAGAGGAAATCAGCGGTGATAATTTCGTCGGAAAGGTCAAGATAAACAACGTTAAGACTCAAAAGAAGTCCGTCCTTGATGTTTCCGGGGTTTTTATGGCGGTCGGTTTTAAGCCCAATACGGGCTATCTTAAGGACATCGTGAAACTGGACGATAACGGCGCAATAATCACCAATGAGCGCATGGAGACCGGTACCCCCGGTATATTCGCCGCCGGCGATATACGCAGCGGTTCTATCCGTCAGGTAATCGCCGCCGCTGGCGACGGCGCCGTGGCTGCCATCGGCGCCGAAAGATATATCTCGGAATAATAAAAATTTTTCCAGAAACTCCGGTTTTTTTAGGGTCTGGCTTTGACCGTTATTTGACGTATCCCAGCAGTTATTATATAAGTATAATTGTCGCCAAAAAAGGAGTAAATCGTGAAGGTTATTTTTATAGAAGATGTCCCCAAAGTCGCCAGGGTCGGTCAGACCAGGATAGTGGCTGACGGCTATGCCAGGAATTACCTGCTGCCGCGCAAGCTGGCTGTTGTCGCCGATTCGCAGGTCGCGGCGGCTATGGAGTCGCAGCTGAAAAAGAAAATACAGCAGCGCGAGCTTGAAGAAGCCGAGATGGCCAAGCTGGCGGAAAAAATGAGCGAAGTTGAAATCACCATCAAGGCCAAGGTCGGCGAGAGTGAAAAACTGTACGGCTCGGTTACCGGCGCCGATATCGCCGAGGAATTGGGTAAGAGCGCCGGTCATGATATCGATAAAAAGAAAATAGAGATGGCTGAACCGATTCGTCAGCTTGGCGTTCATGACGTGACCGTCAGGTTCGCCCATGAAATCACCGCGGTCATTAAGGTCAACGTGATATCGGACGAGGTGGTAGAAGAGAAGCCCGAGAAAGCGGAAAAGGCGGAGAAGAAAGAGAAGAAGCCCAGGGCTAAAGCCGCCAAGAAGACCAAAGCAGCCAAAGAAAAAGCGGAAGAGCCGGAAGCCAAAGCGGAAGAGCCTGAAGCAAAAGCAGAAGAGCCTGAAGCTAAAGAAGAAGAGCCTGAAGCTAAAGAAGAAGAGACGGCGGCTATAGTTGAAGAAGCCGAAGCCATAGAAGAAGAGATGGAAGCAAAGGAGTAACGACCCGGTGAATGATGTCAGACTCCCGCCGAACGATAACGATGCTGAAGAAGCGGTCGTCGGCTCGCTGCTGATTGACGGCGCGGCCATTTTTCAAATTGCCGACTTTCTTCAGCCGGTGGACTTCTATTTCGAGCAGAACCAGTGGCTTTACGACGCCTGCATGGAGCTCTTCAGGCGGGATGAAGCCATCAACCAGGTAACGCTGGCGCAGGAACTCTCCCGCAAAAACCGTCTGGAAGCCTGCGGTGGCTCCGCCCGCCTCAACTATCTCATATCCGTCTGCCCCACCTCCCTGGATATCGAGCATTACGCCCGCATCGTCTACCGGCTTTCTATAATGCGCCAGATGATAAGCGCCGGCGACCGTATCTCGGCCATCGGCTACGAGGCCGGCCCGGATGTTGAGGATAGCCTGGCCAAAGCCGAAAGTGTGCTGTTCAAGCTGCGCCGCGGGGGAGGCACCGGCGACCTTACCCACATCCGGCAGGTGCTGGACAAGTATTTTGAGGTGGCGCCGCCGGCCGGCGACGAGAAGGCCGAGCAGCTGCCTTACGTTCTCTCCAGCTTCCCTGGACTCGACGAGTTTCTGGGCGGCTTCCAGCGGGCCGACCTTGTTATTATTGCCGGTCGACCCAGCATGGGGAAGACCAGCCTGGCGCTGAATATCGCCCGTAATGCCGCCGTCGACCACAAGGCATGCGTCGCCCTGTTCAGCGTGGAGATGGCGCGCGACTCCCTGGTGATGCGCCTCCTTTCCAGTGAATCCGGCGTCAATGCCCGCCGACTTCGCTTCGGTCAGCATAGCGATGAAAGTGAAGAAAGGCGCGTCATGGAGGCCACCGGCGTCCTCTCGGAAGCGCCCATATATATTGACGATACCCCCATGCTCCGCATGGCGGAGATGCGCAGCAAAGCCCTCCGCCTCAACTACGAGCGCGGTATCGATATGGTAATTATAGATTACCTCCAGCTGATGGAGGGGGAGGGTATCAGGGGCGAAAATCGCGTGCAGGAAATCAGCTATATTTCACGGGCGCTCAAGGCGCTGGCGCGCGAGATCGGCGCCCCGGTGCTGGCGGTATCCCAGCTAAGCCGCGCCGTGGAATGGCGCGCCTCCCACGAACCCCAGCTTTCCGACCTGCGTGAAAGCGGCAGCATCGAGCAGGATGCGGATGTCGTTATCTTTATCTACCGCGATGAATATTACTTCAAGACCGAGGATGAATGGATTGCCGCCCACCCCGACCGTGAATATCCCCGCGAGGAAGCCGATGTTATTATCGCCAAGCACCGCAACGGGCCCATCGGCCGAATAAAGATGCGTTTCCGCCATAACCTTGCCAGGTTTGAAAGCCTCGGCAGCGTGGAGCCGACGATGCTATGAAGGACTTTCAGGGGTTCCCCGCCAGGATGGAGTTTACCTCCGTCCCCAATGTCTTTTTCAGCAGCCTGCTGCCGGAAATATCCGATGTAGCCGAGTTGAAAACGACTCTTCACGTTATGGCGGCGCTCTACCGCAAAAAGGGGCACCCGCGCTACGTGAGTTACAGCGAGTTGCTGGGCGATGCCGGCCTGATGGAAAGTCTCAAGGGGATTAAAGGCGCGCCTGATGAGCTGCTGCACAGCGCCCTGAAACTGGCCTCCGAACGGGGCACGTTGATACACCTGGCGGTGGAGAAGGACGGGGGTTCCGAAGACATCTATTTGCTTAACGACGGGTCCTCACGGCAGGCGGCGGCGAAAATCGAGAGCGGCGAGCTCAAGCTGAAGGGACTGAAATTAAAAGAGCGCGCTTACGCCCCGGCAGAGGAAATGCCGGATATTTTCACCCTCTACGAGCAGAATATCGGCATGCTGACACCTATGATAGCGGATGAGCTACGCGACGCCGAGGAACATTACCCGCCGGACTGGATACGGGATGCCATTAAAGAGGCCGCGCTGAACAACAAGCGCAGCATTAAATATATCGCTAAAATTTTAGAGAACTGGTCGGTAGAAGGCAGGAGCGATGGAACACATCAGCGAGATACTAAAAAGACAGACCCGGACAGGTTCGTCAAAGGAAAGTACGGACACATGGTCCGCCGCTGAAGAAACTGCGCCGGTTGATTCTGAATGTCCCGTCTGCAAGGGCGCCGGTATCGTTCACCCCCGGCTCCCTTCCGGCGAGCCTGACTACAGCCGCGTCGTTCCCTGCCGCTGTACAAAAAAAGAGCAGGCGGACGAACGGGAAGAGCGACTCAAGCGCTACAGCAACCTGGGCTCGCTCACACGCTTTACCTTCGAGAATATGGAATCGAAAGGCCGTAGCGGCAGTAAAAAGAGCCAGGAGCAGTTCGACCTGGCGTATCAGGCCGCTAAGGATTTCGCCGCCGACCCCCGTGGCTGGCTGGTATTGAGCGGCCCCAGCGGCAGCGGTAAGACCCATCTGGCCGCGGCCGTCGTCAACGAACGTATCGAAAATAGTCACCCGGCTTTTTACATTACCACCCCCGACCTCCTCGACCGGCTCCGCGCTTCTTTTAGGTCTGACAGCGAGGTGCCCTACAGCGAGTTCTTCGAACAGGTTCGCAATGCCTCCCTGCTGGCGCTGGATGACCTCGGCGCCCAGTCCGGCACCCCCTTTGCCAAAGAAAAGCTGGACCAGCTGTTGACCTCCCGCTTCAACGCCGGGCTGCCGACCGTTATCGTCGCCATTACGCCCGTGGAGGATATGGACGACCGTCTTCGCACCCGCCTGACCGACCCCGATTTTTGTCGGGTCTACGCGCTCGAGGAGGAACAGCCCGTGTCCGAATATAGCTGGGGCCCGGAGTTCGAGCTTCAGAGAAAGATGACCTTTATAAATTTCAAGCGCCGCAATAACCTTTCCGTTGAGATGCAGGACAACATGGACGAGGCCTATCGCTTGGCTTTTGATTTTGCCAAAAACCCGGAAGGCTGGCTGGTATTCATGGGCGATACCGGCTGCGGCAAGACCCACCTTGCGGCGGCTATCGTCAATTACCGCTACGAGGCGGGTAAACCCGCCCTTTTCATCGTGGTGCCGGAGTTCCTCGACCACCTCCGCTCGGCCTTCTCCCCGGAGAGCAAGGTATCCTACGACGATTTTTTCGAAAGCGTCAAGACGGCGCCCCTGCTGGTCTTGGACGACTTCGGAGAGCATTCGATGACGCCCTGGGTAAGGGAAAAACTCTACCAGCTTATCAACTACCGCCACAATTCCCGGCTGCCCACGGTTATCACCACCCAGTATTCCTTCGACCAGATTTTACAGGGGGTCGACCCCGCTATCAGCTCCCGCCTGGTCGATAAAGAGAACAGCGTTCCCTTCAACATCATGGCCCCGGATTTCCGCGGCGACCGGCGCGCCGGCGGTAAACAGACTCCCCCCCGCGGCAGGAGCAGCCGCAGCCGCTAGCTCCCCACCCCCCTCGTTTTATATCTTTTCCCACCCGCGCCGCCCTCGCATCATCTACGGCTTAGTCCAAAGAGATATAACCTCCATATTATGAAACGGGGAGTCCGCAGCGATAGGGGGCGAATATTATATAAGGGGCGTATAAGAGGGGCGAAGCCCCTCTTTCTATATATTTCCCCCTTCCCTTCACAAATATCCTAAAGGGAAGGGGGTTAGGGGGATAGGTTCACCAAAAAACAGGGGTTGAGGTAGATAGTATTCTCCCTTTTATAGTAACTTTACAGATAGGGCAACTTTGACTACAATATTACCGGTGCTTTACGGAAGGGGGCCATTGCCATGATTAAAGCCGTTTTCTTCGACCTCTACCAGACGCTGGTGCGTTATGACCCGCCCCGGGAAGAACTCGAGGCGAAAGTGCTCAAGGATTTTGGCATCGATGTCAGCCCGGCGGCGCTGGCTCGCCCCATGGTAGTAGCCGATGAATTCATCTATAACGAAATCGCCCGGCTGCCGTTGAGCGGGCGTTCCACGGAAGGAAAAATGGCCCTGTACGCAGAGTACCAGGGAATACTGCTCCGTGAGGCCGGTATCGAATACGACCGGAAAATTATCACGAGCCTGCTTGGCGCGATGATGCAATCGAGAATGGACCTGGTCCTCTTCGACGATGTGACGCCCCTTCTCAACGACCTGAAAGGCAGAGGCTTAATTCTGGGCTTAATCTCCAATATTGAGCAGGATATGACCGAAACGCTGACGAAGCTGGAACTGCCCTCGTGGCTGGATACTATCGTAACCTCGCTGGATACCGGCGCCGGCAAGCCGCGCCCCGAAATTTTCCAGGAGGCGTTGCGGCGGGCCGGTGTCCAGCCCTCGGAGGCTCTGTACATCGGCGACCAGTACCAGGTTGACGTCGTCGGCGCCCGCGGGGTCGGCATGAAGGGAATACTTATCGACCGTAATGATTATTACGGGGATGATATCGACTGCCCCAAGATAAGCAGTCTGGCCCAGGTGGTGGATTACCTGTGAGTCCCGGCGGTATTCTCTACGTAATCAACCGGCCGGTACCTCTCTCCTCCTAACGGGCATTCACCGCACCTGCCCTGTGAGCACAGAGTTTTATAGATATGCAGCAGACCCTGCTGCCTCCGGGCTGTGCTGACCATGTAGCGGCCTATCCCCAACTGGTTTACCATGTGCCTTTCCAAAGCGTTTTCGTCCAGCCCGGGGTAACGACGATAAATTTCCAGGGCTTTCCCGGCCAGTTCCGGGCGGGCTCCCCAGGCGATGGTGAAGGGTAGCAGCACGTTGACGACGATATCGGCCGCCCGTCCCCTGCCCAGGAGCGCGGGATAGCAACCCCCGCCTGACAGTCCGGAACCGGCGCCAGCTACCCGATGACTGCCGGCTGTTACCAGTAACGCCCTTTCTAACCCCCGGAAACCGGCTTCGCCCGCTGCTTCATCAAGCCTGCCGAGCAGCCCCGCCAGCATCCCCTCGCCCTTATAACGAAGCAGCAGATGGCACATCGCCGCGATACGGCGCGTGGGCAGATTGCCCGGTCTGACCTTGAAAAAAGCCCACGCATCTTCAGACATAGTCGCGGTTTCACGGCAGCCATCCCACACCCGCTCCAGCCCGGCTATCCAATTATCGGCATACTGTGCCGCATAGTACGTTCCGGTACGCTGCGATGGCAGCAGTCCCGCCATACCCGCCAGCCGGGCATGATATTGTGCCAGACATTCGTAATCTGCCAGTTCTCCTGAAGCCGCCGATTCCAGCTTGCGGAGCGGCATCCGTTCGGCCAGCTCTACCATCTGGAGCTTGTTCTTGCTATACCCCAGCGCCCCCATTATCCCCCGGTACAGCGACTGGCCCGCGCCCGCCAGGTTGAGTTCCGTTTGAAAGTCAGCCACCCTGGAGAAAAAACGCGTCTCTCCAGCCGCGTCAAGGATTGCGCCCGTAAGTTCTTTATCCCACCGGCGTACGGCATCGCGGCAGGGCATCGTATGGGTCCGCGGAATTTTCACGGGGTCGGCACTCACGTCGCTTAAATCCCCGATGAATTTGTGCAGCGCCAGGGTCGGCACCTTCCTGCCGTTCTGGAGGATTACAGCCCTGTCCACATCATTCCAGAAGACGACATGCAGAACCACCCGGTTATAGACAGGGTCATGATGGTGCCGGTGCGCCCACCAGCTGCTGGTCTTAACATGAATTTCAACATCACCCCTCAATAGTCCCTGTCTCGTGGCAATCACTGCGTCACGGTAATCGGCACCGCGGTCTCCGTTAAGCCTGCCCGGATAGACTATCCTGACCGGCTCGTTGTCCTCGGTGACGAGGTCGGTCCTGCCCGGCAGGCGGTCCCGCCAGATTTCAACGACCCGACTCTCCGGAAAAGTACCCGTGATAAACCTCCGTTCTCCGGCCTGTTTCACGGTTGACTTCGAGGTTAACCGGCGTGAAGAAGGTATTGCCGATAGCGGTACAGCGCCGCCAGCGATACTATGGCATCTTCGTCGCTGGTATAACTGGGTATGCCAATCTTTTGAAAACCGCGGCATAACTTCAGGTAAATACTCCTGTCCCCGAAAGGGCTGACGGCCATGATGGGCTTGCGAGGAAAATCTTTCCTGATACCGGCAAATAGCGACGGGGTGTCTTTACCGGGCAACCAGTCGACCGCGGCCATAATTACCACCACCGCGTCCACGCCGCTGTCTTCCAGCACCGCTCTTAACACCGTGGTATAGGTCGCCTCAAATCCGCTGGTCTCCACGGCGGTCCAGACATCCACCGGACTCCTTACCTTCCACCAGTCGGGATAGACGGTCTTTATCCTGGCTTTGGTGGCCGGCGCCAGCTCCGCAATTTCGAGTCCGTTCCTGATACAGGCATCGACAGCGGTAACACAGCCGGACCCGGCCAGATTGATGACGGCCACCCGGTTCCCTGCCGGCAGCGGCGCGTAAACGAACCCCCTGGTCGCATCCCAGAGCCGTTCGAAGCTGTCTACCCTGATGATTCCCGACTGCCGGAAAGCGGCATCGTAAACGCGGTCTTCTCCGGCCACGGAGCCGGTATGGGTGGCCGATGCCCTGGCCCCGGAATCGGTTACGGCCGATTTAAGGATGAGTATCGGCTTGTCCCTGACGATACGGCGGCTTAATTTGAGGAAACGCTGACCGTCTTTAATGCTCTCCAGGTACATGGCGATGATTTTTGTCTGCGGATCCTCACCGAAATACTCCAGCATATCGCTTTCATCGACATCGCACCTGTTGCCCAGGCAGGCTATCTTACTGATGCCGATTTCACTGTTAATCAGCGGTAGAAAGACACCGGTGAACAGGCCGGTCTGGCCGATAAACCCCACTATACCCTTCCCGATATCACCCTCCGGCAGGAAAAGTTCGTTCAGCCGTCCGAGGCTCGTATCTAAACGACTCTCCGGGTTAATTGTGCCGACGCTGTTCGGACCCATGATCCTTATCCCGGTCTTTTCTGCTATCCCGGCTATCCGCTTTTCCAATCGTGCGCCGGCCGCGTCCATCTCTCCGAAACCGGCGGATTCTATTATAACCGCCCTGACCCCCCTGTCTACACATTCTTCGAGAGACGCCACGACCATCGCGGGCGGCAACACGATAATCGCCAGTTCGGGTGTTTCCGGGATATCCTTCAATGCGTGGAAGACCTTCAGACCCAGAATTTGCTCTGCCCGCGGATTCACAGGATATATCGTCCCCTTATAACCAAGCCGGAGCAGATTTTCAACGATATTATAGCCGCCCTTGCCCGGTATGCGTGAAGCGCCGATGACGGCGACACTGGCTGGATAGAAAAACGGCTTTAAACTGCCGTTGTCACGATTGTTTTTCATAAAGACTACTCTTCACCAATGATGCTCGTGGAATAAACGCCCGCGTTACCCCCTTACCCTTGAGCAGACTTCCTATCCCTTACTTTCTACCGGATTACGGTAATCATACACGTTTCCGTGTAGGGTGTCAAGCTTTATTATTTCTTTCGCCTGCCTCGTATTTAAACCTGGCCTGCTCGGCAATTATGGAAAGAAGCGTGGCCGAGGCGCCCCGGGGCCGGTACATTCCCGTTTCCCACTCGCTGATGGTCTGCTGACGGGTGCCCAGTCTATCCGATAACTCGCGCTGGGTCATCCCCAGGTGACGGCGCAGCTTCTGAATTCCATGGCCGTCCCATTGTATCCGTTTCCTTCCCGAACTCTTACTCACGACCAGATTGTACACGATGCAGTGTAAATCGTCAAAGATAGTCTGCCTCATCTTTATCGGCTTTCCCCTCCCACCCCCCGTTTCTTATCTATTCCCACCCTAACCGCCCCGTATCATCTGCGTCTTAACCCATAGTTACTTAACCCCTTCACCTCTTAGAGGGGTAAAGGAGGCGGCGTATTTTTTAATCATTCACGGCACTGGCCTCTTTATACGAAAGACACAATGAGCACTACTCTATTTGTAAATATTCCCCCTTCCTTTTCCAAAGGAAGGGGGCTAGGGGGATAGATTCACCAGAAAATACAAGGGGGTGAGGTAAAAAATAAAATAATTGAAGCTGATTTAGCCTTTTTTATCTGGAGTCTTAACGCTATCCTTGAACGCAAGCGCCCCCGTGGGACATACCTCGATGCACCGGTGACAGTCCAGGCACTGGTCCTTACCTATCGGCTCATCGGCGAAGGTAGTCATCACCCTGTCGAACCCCCGGTGCGCAAACCCGAATACGCCCGACTGTACATCGTGGCGGCAGGCCCATATGCAGCGTCCGCACAGGACGCACTTGTTCGGGTCGTACGTGAAAAGCGGATTGCTGTCGTCCAAGGGCAGCTCTCTCGTCAATAGACGTAAACGTTTCGTTTTCAGGCTAACTTTCAGGTGGCGGGCGATTTTCTGGAGTTCGCAGACGCCGTTGGCCGCACAATGGGCGCAGTCGAGGGCGTGCGACGCCATGATAAGCTCGAAGCCGGCCCGCGCCAGCGCTAAAGACTTTTCACCCCTGGTGTTCACTGCCATGCCCTCGGCCGCCACGACGGTGCAGGAGGTTACCGGCTCTTTTATCCCCTCTATTTCCACCCAGCACAGCCGGCAGGATGCGCTGGACTCCGGTTTATCTTTGATATAGCAGAGGTTGGGGATATAGATGCCGTTATCCAGCGCCGCCCGGAGGAGCTTTTCGCCGGGGCGGGCGCTTATCTTTTGCCCGTCGATGGTCAGCGTTACGGTCTTCATTTATCGGGCACCTCGCTCGGCGGTGACAGCTTTACGACGGCATTGTATTGCGGCGGACAGGCGGTCAGGCAGGTGCCGCACTTGACGCACTTCTCCTGGTCGATGACCTTGATTCTCTTCTTGTCGGGGGTTATCGCCTCCACAGTGCACGTGCCGACGCAGGCATCGCAGGAACGTTCGCACTTGTCGGGTAGAATGTAGTAGGCGATGAGGTGCAGGCACATCAGGGCCGGGCACCTGCCCAGCTTGATATGCTCCTCGTATTCGTCGCGGAAGTACCGCAGGGTGGTCAGTATCGGGTTGGGGGCTGTCTGCCCCAGCCGGCACAGCGACCCCGCCCTTACTTCCCCGGCCAGCTTCTCGAGGTTGTCCAGGTCTTCCATCGTGCCTTTGCCCTGGGTAAAATCGGTCAGGATTTCCAGCATCTGCCGGGTGCCCAGCCGGCAGAACGTGCACTTGCCGCAGGACTCTCTCTGCGTGAACTCAAGGAAGTAGCGGGCGATTTCCACCATGCAGTCGTCCTCGTCGAGAACAACCATACCGCCGGAGCCCATCATGGCCCCGCCTTCTTGAAGTGAATCGAAATCTACCGGTAAATCAAGGGCCGATTCCGGCAGGCAGCCGCCGGAAGGGCCGCCTATCTGGACGGCTTTGAATTTCCTGCCCCTGGGAATACCGCTGCCCACCTCGAAGATAATCTGGCGCAGTGTGGTGCCCATGGGCACTTCGACGAGCCCGGTGTTGACAATCTTGCCCGCCAGGGCGAAGACGGCCGTGCCGGGGCTGTTTTTTATGCCGATTCCTCTAAACCAGTCGGCGCCCTGACTGATAATGTGGCGCACGTAGGCCAGCGTCTTGACGTTGTTAACGATGGTCGGCTTGCCGTACAGTCCGCTGGTAGCCGGGTAGGGCGGGCGGTGGCGGGGCATGCCGGCCCTGCCTTCAAGCGACGCTATAAGCGCCGTTTCCTCGCCGCATACAAAGGCCCCCGACCCCTGGAAGAGTATGATATCGAAATTAAAGTCGCTTCCCAGTATATGGCTGCCGGTAAGTTTTAATTTCTTCGCCTGTTTCAAGGCGTTTTCCACTCTTTGCACCGCCAGCGGGTACTCGGCGCGGACGTAGATATAGCCGTAGCGCGCCCCGATGGCGTAGCCGGCGATAATCATGCCTTCGATTACCGAGTGGGGATCGCTTTCCAGTATCGAGCGGTCCATGAACGCCCCGGGGTCGCCCTCGTCGGCGTTGCAGACGATGTATTTCGGCGTTCCACTGGCTTCCCGGCAAAACTGCCACTTCCTGCCGGCGGGAAAGCCCGCGCCGCCCCTCCCCCTTAGACCCGACCTTGTTACTTCCCCGATGATTTCATCGGGGGTCTTTTCCAGGGCTTCGGCGAGGGCAGCGTAGCCGCCGCCGGCTATATAATGCTCTATCTCGGTGGGGTCTATATGGCCGCAGTTTTTCAGGATAATTTTACGTTCGTGTTGCGCCCGCGGGAAGTCATCGAAACTGGGGAGCATGTCGTTTGCCTCCAGCGCGCCGATGACGAATTCGGGGCAAGGATTATCCCCCAGCACGAACTCCTTGACCAGTCTCTCGGCGATAACAGGGTTGACGTAGCCGTAGCATATCGGCGGATAGCCCGGCTTGCTGATAATGACGATAGGCTCGGCGTAGCAGTGTCCCATGCAGCCTACCTCTATCACCGGGCAGTCGAGGTTACGCTTTTTCACCTCGTCCCGGAAGGCCTGGAGGACATCCAGGGCGCCGGCGGCCCTACCGCACGTGGCCGCGCCCACCATGATAACGGGCTTGTTGTCCAGTCGCTCCCGCCAGAGTGATTCGGCGCGTTCCTTTATCTCTCGGAAGACGGCGGCTATCGTTGTCTCTTCAGTCGCTTTCACTCTTCTCTTTGTCTTTCGTTTCATAATCATAACCGAAGGCCAGCAGTATCCCGTCGACCCTGGTCGGTTCCACCCCGCCCTCCGGCTTCTCGTCGACCACCGTAACCGGCGCCATCGTGCAGCAGCCCACGCAGGCAACGGTATCAAGGTCGAACTCGCGGTCTTCGGTGGTCTCGCGTGGATTGATGCCCAGCCTGCGTT
>CAYPDM010000003.1:0-10390 GCA_964409485.1 uncultured Dehalococcoidaceae bacterium
TCGGCGACAAGCTCGCTCAAGTCCTTAACGCGCAGGGTCTCTTCCGCCTCCATTGCTTTTACCCCGTCTTCGAACATCGTCAGGCAGTACGGGCAGGCCGTGGCTACAATATCAACCTTAGCCTGGACTATTTCATCGACTCTCCGGTTGCTTACCCGCTTGTCCGGGTCTTCCTCCATCCACATATGGCCCCCCCCGCCGCCGCAGCAGAAGCTGTTCGAACGGCAGCGGCCCAGCTCCACGGTACTAATTCCCTTGAGAACGCTCAATATCAGCCGGGGTTCCTCGTAAATATCGTTGTAGCGTCCCAGGTAGCAGGAATCGTGGTAGGCTATCTTTGCGCTGTCCAGCCTGCCCAGCTTAAGTCGGCGCTGGCGGAGTAAATCGAGTATAAACTGCGTGTGGTGGATAACCTCGAAATTGCCCCCGAACTGCGGGTACTCGTGTTTCAGGGTATTAAAGCAATGGGGGCAGGCGGTGAGAATCTTTTTAACGTCGTGCGCCTTGAGTATCTCGATGTTGGCCTGGCAGATTGTCTGGAACAGGTATTCGTCCCCCATCCGCCGGGCCGGGTCGCCACAGCAGGTCTCTTCCTCGCCCAGTATTTTAAAGCTTACCCCCGCCGCCCGCAGGATGCGGGCCATAGCCCTGGCGATGCTCATGTTACGGTCTTCCAGGGCCGCCGTGCAGCCCACCCAGTACAGTATCTCCGGATTATCGCCATCGGACAGGTTGTCCAGTTCCAGGCCGTCGTACCAGGTGGTCCTCGTCGCGGTGGTCCCCCGGAATGGATGCCCCCTGGTGCCCAGGCTCTTAAGCGTGTTCCGGACTTCTTCCGGGAAGCGGCTCTGCTCCAAGGCCAGGTTGCGGCGCATATCTATTATCTTATCGACATGCTCGACGTAGACCGGACAGGCCTCCATGCAGGCGCGGCAGGTGGTGCAGTCCCAGATTACCTCGTCGGTGATTACCTCGGAAATCATGTCTTTGCGGGACTCGGCTGGCTTTCTCCGCCAGGGAACGGGGTATGTCTCGTAGAGGTGGTCTTTCAGGTCCAGGATGACCTGCTTGGGGCTTAATGCTTTGCCGCTATAGTTAGCGGGGCAGACATCCTGGCAGCGCCCGCAGCGGGTACAGGCGTCGAGGTCCATGAGCTGCTTCCAGGTGTAGTCCTCGATTTTCGCTACGCCGAACAGCTCCGTAGTCTCGAAGTCCACGGTATTCAGGGCGCCTTTCGGCTTAAGCGAACGGAAGAATATATTCAGGGGCGATAGGAGGATGTGCTGCAGTCGCGAACGGTTTACCCAGATATACGCCAGGAGGATAAAGGCCGGCACGGTGTGAATTATCGCCCGGTGCCATACCAGTATTTCGTTTTTAGCTTCGGTGATAAAGGAGGGGAAGGCATGCGAGAGCAGGTAGCCCACCGGCGACCATGAAGCCCAGTCTGTCACGGCGGTATCACTCACGGCGATGCGGTATCCCTTTATCATAAAGCCGGTGAGGACGATGAGGAATATCCAGATGTATATCAGGCTGTCTTCCGGTTTATTGTCGAGTCGGGCGGGGCGGATAAGGAAGCGGCGGATTACCGCCAGGATGCCCCCGATGAGCAGCAGGACCCCGCCGAGCTCGGCGGCAAAGGAAGCGTACAGGTAGACCGTTTGCGGCGGGTTGGTAATGCCGGTGAGGTATGAAAACAACCTGATGATTTTGCCCAGCACCAGAACCGCCGCCCCGCCGAAGATAAGCGCATGCATTATACCGGGGTATAATTCCTTTGTCCGGATGATGCGGATATTGGCCACCGCTACTGACAGGGTAGTTAGCAGCCTTTTCCAGAAATTACCCGAGCGGTCATCCGGCTGCCCCAGCTTCCAGAGTCGGTAGCTGCGCCCGAAGCCGAAGACGAAAGCGGCGGCCAGTACCGGCACGAACACCAGCGCGCCGATGATAACCGGCAGGAATATATCCTTGATATAAATAAGCTGGCCTGCCCAGAATATTTCATTTAAAGACATTCGAATGTTCCTTTTTCCTGCATTATCAAACCGCCGGATAAAACGTGGTCAGGTGGGCGATAAAGAAAATAACGACGATAAAACCGACCGCCGCGAGCGCCAGGATGACGGCCTTTCTATATTTCGGCCCGATACCCAGGTCGGAGGCGGTGAGCCTCACCCCGTTGAGCACGGCATAGGTTATCGCGGCCAGTATCAGTACCTCTATAATAATAGCTATGGTTCTAAGAAATATGTCCATATTCTCCGGTTATATCTCCGAACTGGGTTTGAGTTTTACACTTGGGGCAAAGTTCGAACTGGTCCGTAATAGAGTGACCGGAAGCCGCCATTCTGGCCTGCAGTTTCTCTATCATCGTCCTGGGCCCGATGGCGCAACCGCACCTGGAGCAGCGGGCGACTTCGTCTTCGAAGAGTACCGACTGCCCTTTCAGTTTATCCGGTTCCAGGAGTCGCTCCACCTGGAGGGCCTTTTCCGGGCAGATTTCGGCGCACTTGCCGCAGGCCACGCAGACGCCGTGCTTAAAGAGCAGCCTGAAGGTGCCGGGCTCTTCACCTGAAGAAACCGTCAGCGCGCCGGTAGGGCACTCCTGCGTGCAGAGCGTGCAGCCCGTGCATTTAGAGGTATCCAGGCTCACCCTGCCGAGCGGCGAAAATTTTTGCAGGAGCTCCCGACGGCTTATTTCCTCTTTTTTACGGTTCATCGTTATCCTGTTGTCCTTCACTCGACCCGGCGGTATTCTCCGTCTTTTCCGCTTCTTCCTCGCCCTCTTTTTCGATTTCATTTACCGGTTCTGCGGGCGGCAGCAGCTCTAGGTACTTCAGGCCCATGATGAAAATAAAAACAAGGAAGGCGATTATGCCCACGGAAAGTATCATTTCTGCCGGGGTCAGGGCGAAGGAACCCGTGGCTCCCCAGACCCCTTCAATCTTCCCCGGACTGTAATAATGCATGGGATAGGCCGCCCCCGGAATCACCAGGTAATACCTTTCAAAAAATACGCCGATAACCACCGAAGCCGCCGCCGCCACCACCCAGCCCACCGTCTTATTTATGCGTGGATTGAATAAAATGACCAGGGGTATAATCACCCCCAGGCCTATCTGAAAACCCCAGAAAATCCAGCTGTATTGTCCGGCCAGCATGTAAAGCGTCGCCTCCCGGTGCGGCGCGTAAAGGTGTGTCAGCTTATCGACGATAATCAGGACGAGTAAAATGATAATGAAGTAGGTCAGCAGTCTCCCCAGGGACGCGATAACCTCTTTCTTAAGTCCGCGTCCGCTTAACGCGAGGGTAAGCGTCACGGCGACAATCAGCAGGGCTACGCCGGAGGTAAGCGCCGCGGCCAGAAACTCCAGGGGCTTTACCGGCGAGAACCAGGCTTCGCGGGCGGCGATGAAGCCGAAGATAGCCCCCGTGCCCATATGCACCAGGACAGCCCAGCCCACGGCGACTATCCCCGTTATCCGCGAGGCGCGGCGGCTGCCGGAAAAGATAATCCCCAGGTAGACTAGGCTGATGATAAAGTAGCCGCCGTAGAGGATGCCGTTAATGGCGAACATCGATTTCATATTGTTCAGGTAAAAGAACATGAAAAGCCGCCAGAATTTCTCCGGCCTGCCCAGGTCGATGGCGATGGAGAGCATCGCCCCGAAAATCAGCACGATGGCCAGAAAGACCGCCATCCGGGCGATGGGGCGGTATTCCTCTCTCCCGAAAACGTAAGTCAGCGAGGAGAGAATCAGCGAGCCGGCGCTAAGCCCGATGAGATAGATGGTGAGAACGATCGGCATGCCCCAGGGGATGACGTTATTGCTGCCGAACACCTGGTGCCCCTGAAGATAGCTGATAATAAAGCTGACGAAGCCGGCCAGAGCTATTATGGCCAGTACCGCTATTAAACAGCGGTAGCCCCTCGATTTTCCTTCAAGAGCGGTAAAATCCGTTGTCAATCAGTGCTCCTCATCCGGGTAAATAAAATACTTTCGGGCTGGTGCCCATCTCCTCGCGCAATCGCAGCCACTGTCGCGACGCCAGCAGCAGCGCCACCCGGCTTTCGGGGTCGTCAAGGTCGCCGAAAGATATCGCGTGGGCCGGGCAGGCCTCGGCGCAGGCGGGCAGGACTTCCTCGCCCACTTTCTTTCCCTCTTTGACTGCCTTATCGATGCGATGAAAACAGAAGGTGCATTTCTCGACCACGCCGTGCACACGGTGGGGGAACGGCCAGATACCCCGGTCGGCGCGCTCCGGGGGAGGGTCGGGGCGGTGGTAATCTTCGTCATCCGGCTCTTTATAGTTGAAGCTGCGGGCGCCGTAGGGGCAGGCGACTATGCAGTATTTACAGCCGATGCAGCGCCGGAAGTCCTGTATGACAATGCCGTCCTCGCGGCGGTACGTGGCCTGGGCCGGACACACCGTCACGCACGGGGCATCGTCGCAGTGCATGCAAGGCATTGGAATAAGGTCGGTTTTTACGGTCGGGTATTCGCCGCTGCTGACGGAAATCACCTTGTGCCAGAAGGGCGCCTGGCGGTTCTCGTGCTCCTCCGGCGAGCCGTGCGGCACGTTGTTTTCCGCCTTGCAGGCAACGGAGCACGACTGGCAGCCGGTGCATTTACCCAGGTCGATTACCATTCCCCATCTTGCCATTATGTAACTTACCTCATGCCCGGTAGACCCTGACCCTGGTATTGAAGCAAGCGGACTGTCCGCTCAATCGGTCGTAGTCCACGCCGATAATTTCGTTGGGATTGACGCCTATTCCTCTGGCCCATTCACCGTAAGCACGGTGGCCCTGGCCGCTGGCGATACTGACCACGCCGGGGTGAATCCCCTCAAACACCCTGGCCTTCGCCTTGATTTTATTGAACGGGGATTCCACCCAGACCGTGTCGCCGTCTTTAATCTTCAGGTTTTGGGCGGTCTTGCTGTTAATTTCAGCAAAATTCGTCCAGCCCGCGCCGTGCATTACCAGGAACATTTCCTGCGCCCAGGGATAATTCTGGCTGCCGTTCTCGATGTTCAACAGCGGCTGGTAGGTAGAGAGCAGCAGCGGGTAATCGCCGCTGTCACCCATGAACTCGGCGTTCCGGTAGTAGGGCAGCCCCGTCAGACTGTTGATTTCCTCGCCCTGCTCTTTAAGCAGGCTCTCCAGGTTGCCCGACCGGAACTCGAATTTGCCGGAAGGAGTTTTAAATATGCGGTCGTATTTATAATATTCGTAGGCCGGCCCCACCCAGACCCCTTTTTCTTTGAGTTCTTCCCAGGACATCAGGGTTTCAGTACGGTAGCGGACAAACCGCTCGGCAGTGCCGCCGATACCGATAGAGTCCTCGGCGACAACGCCCGCCAGTCCCAAGCCCAGCCGGATAATGATATCGCAGACGCTCATGGTGTTATACAGCGGCTCCACCACCGGCTGCTTTATCCTGACCTCGGCGAATCCCGAGCCGGGCGGCGAGTGGTCGTACGCCCATTCCTCCATGAAGGTGGTCGACGGCAGGAATATATCGGCATACTCCGCCATCTCACTGATGAACGGAGCCGCGTGAACATAATAGGGCACCCTGCCGAGCGCCTCGTCCCAGCGACCGGCCCCGGGGGCGGACATGTTGAAGTTGCTGTTAAATCCCAGGGCGATTTCGACCGGATACGGCTTTTTTTCCAGAATGGAATCCGCCACCTGGTTGGTGACTACTTCTGCCGCCGGGAAGCTGCCGGTTTTCCTCAAGTCCAGCGCCGGCCTGGATTTGCCCGCTGCGGAAATGTCATCTTCGGCGGGGTCCGGCATGGGGTGGTAGGGCGGATTTTCCTGGTAAGTCACCCCGCCGGGAATGTCTATGCTGCCGACCAGGGCGTTCAGGCAGAAGATAGCATAGCCGGCATAAGAGCCGTTGGGCCAGCTGGTGGCGCCCCGTCCCCGCCAGGCTATCGCCGGTTTAGTCGTGGCGAACTCACGCGCGAGGTTCCGGATGGTATCGGGGGGGATGCCCGTTATTGCCGATACCGTGTCCGGGTTGTAATAGTCGAGAGCCAGCTTGCGGTACTCATCGAACCCGTGCGTCCAGTTCTTGATAAAATCGGCATCGTAAAGGCCTTCGCTGATGATGACGTGGGCTATCGCCAGGGCCAGGGCGCCGTCGGTACCCGGATTGATGGGCACCCATTGGTCGGACCGCAGGGCGGTAACCGAGTAGCGGGGGTCTATAACGACTACTTTAGCGCGGATGGGTCTTTCCCGCCGGATTTTCCCCCACATCCGCAGTCCCCGCGCCAGCGGCTTGTAAGATTCCAGGATGCTCGCGCCGAACGAGAGGATGTAGTTAGTGTGTTCAAGGTCATAGGCGCTCTGGGTGTAGTGGCCGTCCGCCATCCACTCGCCAGCCTTGTCCGCTTCGTTATTAAGACCGTCCGAGGATATTAAATTAGGTGTGCCGTAAACATCGGCAAAGCGGCGTAAAATATCCTCGGCGCTGACGGTATTCAGTCCGCTGAACAGTAACAGGCGTTCGGGCTGCGCCTTCTCTCGAAGCGCTTTAAGCTTCCCGCTGACCTCGTTCAGGGCCTGCTCCCAGGATATTTCCGTCCACCCGGGGTCTATCCCCCTGCCTTTGGCCGGATTCGTCCTTTTCAGAGGCGTGGTGATGCGGGCGGGGTCGTATAACACCTGGAGGCCGACATGAGCGCGGGCGCAGTTCTCCCCTTCGGAGACCTTGGACAGGGGATTGCCGGTTACCTTGACCGCCCGGCCGTTAACCACTCTCACCCTGGTGGCGCAGCGAGTGGCGCAGTTAAGGCAGGAAGTAGGCACCCACTTCTCGGTGATGATGCCCTCTCCCCCGGGCGGTTCCGGGGAATAAACGGCGGAACCCAGGACGGGGCGGCCGAATATACGGGTGGCGGCGACCGCGGCTCCGGCCAGCGCCGCAATCTTAATAAAAGTCCTCCGGCTCATGCCGGAGAGTCGGCTTTGCCTGATTCTCGAACTACCCGACTTTCTGCTATCCATTACACCTGTTCACTCATTCCGGCGCTCGTTACCGAGCTACGGTAGCATTCGGCTTTTAAGTAATGGGTCTGAATTGATTACGATATCGGCTGGTCATGTGTGTGATGCCCGGTCTGCCAGACCCGAGCCGATTTTACAATACACCATAGCACCCTAAAAAACAAGGGAACACCACGGCAGGCCGAGAAGTTAATACAGGGTTTCGCATTCATGCCAGCAGGTATACGTATTTAATTTTTTACTATGTGTAGCTCTTGGCCATGCCGGCGGTAAAGTGGAAAATCGGCCGGTCCACCCTCCTGATAATCAGCGGGCAGTGCTTGATTCCCGCCGGGATAAAGGCGATAAAGGTCTTGTCCAGGATATTCTGCTTGCCGTCTACCCATAGTTCTACTTCGCCGCAGAGGTCGTAAATATCGTCCGGGTTGGTGCCGATATAGGCGATGGCTTCGTCATAGTCGTGCACGTGCTCCTTGGCGACGCCCTCTTCGCCTTTGGTCTCGGGCCACTTGCCGGGCCAGTACCAGGACGTATCCATGTAGAATGCCCCTTCGCGGACCTCGCTGTCCATTTTAATCAGGAGCGAGCCTTCGTTTTCGGTCAATACCGGAGTCCAGTCAGCCGGGACGAAATTCTGTTTCAACTCCGTGACGAAGTATTTTTTATCCCAGTTAGCCATTATTTTTTAATCTCCTTTCCTTTTTTCGTGTCCGCCGGGGTCGGCCTCGGCCAGGGTGCCGGCGCCGACCATTATGGTCAACTCTATGTGCGGTTTCTTAAAATTCTTCCACGTCAGCGGGCCGTGTTTGACGC
This sequence comes from uncultured Dehalococcoidaceae bacterium, assembly GCA_964409485.1. Taxonomy (GTDB): domain Bacteria; phylum Chloroflexota; class Dehalococcoidia; order Dehalococcoidales; family RBG-16-60-22; genus JAFGPF01. The sequence goes on from CAYPDM010000003.1 coordinate 7,844, forward strand.
CCCTGGGTACGAAGACCGCCGAGCTCTTATTAATAGTGAGGGGCTGGCCGTCCACCAGGAACTCTATTTCCCCGCCCAGCTCCTCGCGATTATCCGGGTCGGTGCCGATGTGTATGACGATTTCATCATAATCGTGGGTATGCTCGTAAATGTGCGTGGCGGGGTCCGGCATGCCGGTCACCCAGCCCGCTTCCACGTACATGTTAACCCCGGGAACCAGGTTGTTGCTCATCAGGGTCATGGCGGGGTGACGGCCTTTGACTTCTTCGGTGGGGGTTACCTCGTAGGCGGGTTTATCCACAAAGTACATTTTCGCGTCGATTTTAGCCATTTTCTTTCATTCTCCTCTGTAATAAAAATTAGTACCCGGATTCAGCTTTCAATCTTTCTAAAATACCCAGTTGTCCGAATAATTTAAAGGTATCCGCGACATCCCAGTGCTCGGCGATTTTTCCGTCCTGGATGCGGAAGATGTCCACGACATTGAAGTTCAGCTTATTACCCGTCGGCGACTTACCGAGCCACTCGCCGCCCGTATGCGTCCCCGTGGTGGTGCTGTACACTATCACTATATCACCTTCGGCGACGGTTTTCCTGTGGACGTATTGAAAGTCCGGTACAGCCTTGAAGATGACTTCAAAGAACTCTATAAATCCCGCCTTACCCTGCGCCGCGTCGGGGTTATGCTGGATATAGTCATCCCGCATATATGTATCAAGACGGCTAAGGTCGTGGTTTCTGAACACGTCGTTGCAAAAGGTATCGACGATTTCCTTGTTGGACTTTACGTTATCCATCATTATGCGTTCCTCCGATTCTCTAATAAAAATATAGCGGTTATCCCGCGGTCATGCCGCCATCGACCGGCATGGCGTGGCCGGTAACGAACGAGGCCTCGTCCGAGCACAGCCAGATAACGGCCTCCGCCATGTCCTCCGGCTTTGCCACCCGCTTCATCGGGACCACGTTCAGCATTTTTTCCTTTTCCTCGGGATGGGTGCCGGTAAGGTATTCGTACAAGAGCGTGCGTTCGGTGGGTCCCGGCAATATTACATTGGCCCGGATGCCGGAGGTAGCGCACTCAAGGGCGGCCGTCCTGGTAAGCGCTATCAGACCGCTTTTACTGGCGTTATAAGCGCAGAAGCCAGGTACGGGTTTCATCGCTCCGACCGACGAGGTATTCACGATAGCTCCGTACTTCTGCTTGAGCATCTGCTTTATCTCGTACTTCATGCAGAGAAAGACGCCTTTCAGGTTGATGTCTATGGTGCGGTCCCAGATTTCCTCCGGGCAATCGGCGATGTTGACCACGGGCACGCGCTTGCCGTCCGGGCCGATACCGGCGTTATTGAAAGCGTAGTCGAGTCGCCCGTACGTCTGAACGCACCTATCGACCATTGCTTCCACCTCCGCCGCCCGTGATACATCGCATTTGATAAAAATAGCTTCGCCGCCCGCTTCTTTAATGAGGCGCACCGTATCTTCGCCGCCGCTGATATTCTTATCGGTGGATACGACGACTTTCGCTCCCTCACGGGCGAAAATTTGAGCGGTGACTTTCCCTATTCCCGAAGCTCCTCCGGTGACCAGCGCCACTTTACCTTGGAATTTTTTAACCATCTATGTCTCCTTTTTTCTGACGGAATTTCGCCGGTTTAACTATGAGTTATCTATCGCAACCGGTGTTTAGCGGTGATTGCGGCACTTAAAATATTTTGCATGTGGTGAAATAAGACTAGTATAATATGCTATGGCATCCTGTCTCTGTCATTATATAATATAACATAATGCGTGTTTAAGTAATGCCTGTGTGGCGGGTGCCGGGGAAGCAGGCCTTCAGGACTTCAAGTATTTTATATTATCACATAAAAATATTGGGAGGTATACAGTGTTACTCGAAAACAGGGTGGCGATTATTACCGGCGGTGCCAAAGGAATGGGGAGGGGCATCGCCCTCAAGTTTGCGCGGGAGGGCTGCGATGTTGTCGTCAATGCCCTGCATATAGATGGGGCTGAAAAAGTGGCGGAGGAAATCAGGGCCCTGGGGCGTAAAGCACTGGCGATAAAGGCCGATATATCCAGCAGCGCCGAAGTTCAGAAAATGGTGGACGAAACTATAAAGCAGTTCGGCAGGATAGATATCCTGGTCAATAATGCCGGGGGTGTCATGGGGGTCACGGGGGGAGATACCGATACGGCCACCGAAGAGGACTGGGATAAAATAATAGACGTAAACCTGAAAGGCGCGTTCCTGGTCTGCATGGCGGTTCTCCCCCATATGAAGAAGAAGAAATACGGCAAGATAATCAACCTTTCTTCCATGGGGGCCGTAGACCCGGCTGTTTCCGTGCTGCATTATCATTGCGCCAAAGCCGGGATTTTAGGTTTAACGATAAACCTCGCCTTTGAACTGGCTCCGCAGAATATCTACGTAAACGCAATCGTTCCGGGACCCATTGAAACGCCGTTCTGGGACTCTTTGCAGCCGCCGGGGCCGGAAAGGGATGCCCTGTTTGCGGCTATTGCCGGCAAGGAAGTGCCCCTGGG
>CAYPDM010000003.1:10490-49004 GCA_964409485.1 uncultured Dehalococcoidaceae bacterium
GGCCGGAAAGGGATGCCCTGTTTGCGGCTATTGCCGGCAAGGAAGTGCCCCTGGGCAGGATTGGCACTCCGGAAGATATTGCCGGACCGGCCCTGTTCCTGGCATCGGGGATGTCCGACTATGTTACCGGCCAGATTATTTGTGTCGCCGGAGGGCAGCCGCTCTCGGCGCACGCGGCCACTTTCTTATCATCGGGAGGGAGACCGGGCGGGTAAGCAGGAACAACGGAGGAATCAATGAAGAAGCTAAGAGTCCGGAACAAGAAGATAGACGATGAACTCCTGATGAAAAAGAGGCGGGAAGAACTGGACAAGTGGCCGACCGGCAAAGAGGTTGATTTCGATGAGGCGGTGGCCTACCAGAAAAGTCTGCCCGACAGTAAAATCTGGTGGAAAGTGATGGTTAAGCTGCGCGAAGAGGGCAGGATGAGCGTCTTCCCCAGGGCCGGGACGCCGGTGCTTGAACAGATGATTGAACTCTGCCAGGGCCTGCGGGAATCGGGGGTGGTTCTCATCCCGGTAACCACCGATAGCTACACAAGGCTCGGCCAGTTTGAAAAGGTGGAGGATATTCTCAAGGAGTGCAACCGGACCGGCAAGGCGCTCCTGAACGGGTATCCCATCATCAACCAGGGTGTGAAAAAGACGCGTAAACTCGTTGAAAGCGTCGATGCCGCCTTCAGTCCCCGTGCCGCCGGCGGCGAAATCGCTATCGCCTCTGGCATGACTACCTGGCCGGGGGGCGTCGGCATGGAATTCCTGACCTTCGGCAGCTATTTGAAAAATCAAAGCATCAGGGAACTCGTTGCCAGGAGCCAGAACGGCATGAGGACTATCGGCTGGTACGCCGACCGCGGCGTGATACTCTGCACCGACCTTCACGGCTGGCTGCCCGGCGCACCGTTCCCGTTAAGCGTGAATATTGTCGCCATGATTATAGAAGCCCTGACCGGGGCGGAGCAGGGGCAGAAAGCCCTGTACCCGCTGGTGCACTGCATGGGGAACATGGTGCAGGACCTGGCCTGGATAAGACTGGCCCCGAGACTTATCAGGGAATACCTGGACAAGTTCGGCTATAAAGATACGATGATAGTGGGCACCTGCCCCGCCCAGACACCCCTCTTCCCGGTGGCTATGGATATGGGGGGGGCGTTTGCTTATCTTTGCTATGTGTCCATGGTGGGGGCGTTGTCAAAAAGCAACGCGGTCGACTTAAGGAGTATCGACGAGGGGGCCGGCGTGCCTACCAAAGATACCAACACGGTGAGCTACCGGGCGGCCAAGTGGATTTTCGACGTGGTGCGGGAGCAGAGGATTGATATCGATGTTAAAGGCATAGACACGGAAGAAAAGGTAACCGAGACCGAAGTCAGGGCGATACTCGATAGAATCCTTGACCTCGGCGACGGCGATATCGTCGAAGGTACGGTAAAGGCCGTCGAATCAGGAGTCCTCGATTCGCCGTGGAGTCCCAACGTAACCATCAAGGACCAGGTGCTGGGAGTGAGAGATGCCCGGGGGGCCTGCCGCTACCTCGAGTTCGGCAATCTTCCTATACCCGACGATATAAAGGAGTTCCACCGCGAGAAAGTGGCGGAAAGGGAGAAGCTGGAGGGGAGAAAGGCGGACTACCATACCGCCGTCAAAGACCTGTGGAGTTTGAGCAAAGGGAAAATAGTGGGCATACCCCCTTACGACCAGTAGTCTGTTCGACTTAACAGGTACGATGGACCCGGAAGGAGAAGCGATGAAAAAAACACCGACGATTATAACCGGAACAGTGGGAATGGATGCGCATGTTATCGGCACTAAAGTGGTTTCTCGCGCGCTGAAAGATGCCGGGTTCAATGTAGTCGCCCTGGGTATGCAGGTATCTCCGGAGGAGTTCATCAGTGTCGCCCAGGAAACGAACGCGGACGCTATCCTGATGACCTCGCTCTACGGCATGGCCGAGCTGGACCTGAAAGAGTTTAACGAGAAACGCCTGGAGGCAGGCCTGGGAGATATACTCCTCTATATCGGCGGCAACCTGGTGATAGGCAGGTATGACCCCGGGGAGATAGAACCGCGATTTAAGAAGCTGGGCTTCGACCGCGTCTATCCTCCCGAGACGGATATCGTCGGGGTAATCGAGAGCGACCTAAAAAAGGATTTAAAGGCAAAAGGCAAGATGTGATGTTGTTTGGCAGTCGCTCATGGTGAGCTTGTCGAACCATGCACTTCGACAGACTCGGGGCGAGCGGGTGATAGCTGATGGATGATATTAGACTGCTGATTGATTTCGGGAGCACGTTTACCAAAGTCGTAGCGGTTGACTTCGGTAAAGAGGAGTTAGTGGCGGCCGCCCGGGTCCCTTCGACTGTCGAAAGTGATATTACGGTGGGGCTGGGGCAGGCTTTAAATATAATCGAGGGAAATACCGGCCCGGGCGACCTTAATGAGAAAGAAGCCCTGGCCTGCAGCAGCGCCGCCGGCGGTTTGAGGATGGTCTGCGCCGGTTTCGTGCCGGAGCTTACCAGCAAGGCGGCCAATCTGGCCGCGCTGGGGGCCGGGGCCAGGGTAATCGGCTGTTATTCATTCCAGCTTACGCAGCAGGAGATAGAGGAGATAGAGGCCGCCGCCCCGGACATCGTCCTGCTCTCCGGCGGAACGGACGGCGGGGACGAGAAAGTTATTATTCATAACGCCGCGATGCTGTCCCGTACCGGCCGCGCCGTAACCAATATCATCATCGCCGGGAATAAGGCGGCCTACGATGAGATAAAGGCTATCTTCAAAGATAACAGTAAAAATATACTGTATACGAAGAATGTCATGCCGGAAATAGGCGTGCTGGATGTCGCTCCCTGCAACCGGGAAATACGGGAGCTGTTCATGAAGAACATCATCGAGGCCAAGGGCATCGCGAGGGCCAAGGCCGTCATCAAAGACGTTATCATGCCGACACCCGCGGCGGTGCTGGAGGCGGCGAAGCTGATTGCCGACGGATGCGAGGACGCCCCGGGGCTCGGGGAGCTTATCGTCATCGATGTCGGCGGGGCGACGACTGATGTTCACTCCATAGCTCAAGGCAAACCCGCCCGGGCCGATACGATTATGGCCGGCCTGCCCGAGCCGTATGAAAAAAGAACGGTGGAAGGAGACCTCGGCCTGAAATATAACCTGGACAGGCTGCTGGAGATGGTCAGGGGAAGAGAAACGCCGCCCGGCTTCGATGCCATCGTGAAGGGATTCCACGAAGGTAAGCTCCCTCAAACCGGGGAGGAGTTCGCCTGTCACCGTCTGCTGTCCTGCCTGACGGTGGAGGTTGCCATGAGCCGGCATGCCGGCAGGCTGGAGGTGGTCTACGGCCCCACCGGGGAAAAGCTGGTGCAGCACGGTAAAGACCTTACCGGCGTGAAGACCGTTATCGGCACGGGAGGCCCCATAATATTTTCCGGCAACTGCCGGGAGATAATGGAACATGCCCTGTTCCGGGAGGAAGACCACGTTAGCCTGAAACCCAAAAATCCCCGGTTTTACGTGGATGAACAGTACATACTCTATGCGGTGGGACTGCTCGGTCAGGTAGAGCCGCGGAAGGCCTTGAGCCTTGCCATGAAGTACCTTAAACCAATATAGTAGTACTCACCGGGGATATAATATGACGAAGGGAGAATATGCTTAACCACCTGCGGGCTCTGGATCTAACGGACGATAAAGGTTTCCTGTGCGGCAAGACCCTGGCCGACCTGGGTGTCGATGTTATAAAAATCGAAAGGCCGGGGGGAGACCCTTCGCGGAAAATAGGGGGGTTCTGGCATGATGCGCCCGACCCCGAGAAGAGCCTGTACTGGTTTGCTTATAACTCCAACAAGAGGGGCATCACGCTGGATATAGAGTCGGCGGAAGGCCGCGATATTTTTAAGAAGCTGGTAAAAACCGCCGATTTCGTCATAGAGTCGTTCCCGCCGGACTACATGGATAAACTGGGGCTGGGGTATTCCAGCCTGTGTAAAATTAATAAACGCATAATCATGGCGTCCATTACCCCTTTCGGCACGGAAGGGCCTTACCGAGATTATAAAGATTCGGACATCGTGGTCATGGGCATGACCGGGACGCTGTACCAGACCGGTGAGACCGACGGCCCGCCGGTGCATATCAGCCTGCCGCAGGCCTGCCTTCACGCCGGACTGGATGCGGCCGTCGGCTTGATGATGGCCTATCACCACCGTGAGACGACCGGGGAAGGCCAGCACGTGGATGTGTCCATGCAGCAGAGCGCGGCCTGGTTCCAGGCCAACGCCATACCAACCTGGGAGCTTAACCAGCGTATTTTAAAGCGGTCCGGCGCCTTCCGCGCCGGTATGAGCAAACAAATCCCGCAGCGGCAGGTCTGGCCCTGTAAGGACGGTTACTTATTTTTCAACGTTATCGGCGGCAGGACGGGCGCCAAGTCATTAAGCGCGCTGGTGGCGTGGATGGATGCCGAAGGCGGCGCCACCGATTATCTTAATAACATGGACTGGGATAACTTCGACATGTTCACGGTAACGAAAGAAGAGATGGACAGTATATCCGGGCCGGTGGGGGAGTTCTTTAAAAAGCACACGAGGAAAGACCTGCTGGCGGGGGCGGTGCCCCGAGGGGTATCCATCGGCCCGCTTTCCAGCATGGAGGACTTACTGACCGACGAATGCCTCAAAGAACGCCGTTTCTGGAAGGAAATCGAGCACCCCGAGCTCGGGGAGACCATCACTTATCCGCGGGAGTTCGTTAAATCGACGGAAGTTGACTGCTCCACGCGTTTCCGCGCCCCGCTCATCGGCGAGCATAACGCAGAAGTCTATGAAGAGCTGGGTATATCAAAACAAGACCTTAATAAACTAAAGAAGAACGGAATCATTTAGAGGAGAAGCTGCCTTGGATATGGATAAACGGGAAGGCGTATTCAGCGGACTGACGATACTGGCTTTCTGCTGGGCGGTGGTCGGCCCGCTGACGATGAAATTCTTCGCCGACCACGGGGCGAAGGTTATCCGGGTGGAGACACGCAAGCGTCCGTGCACCATGAGGGTTTCCGCCCCTTACAAGGATAATATACCGGACTATAACCGGGGCGGCTATTTCAACTATTTCAATTCTAATATTTTAAGCCTTTCATTGAACATGACTACCCCGGAAGCCCGCGAGATAGCAAAAAGGCTGGCGGTGGAGTGCGATGTGTTCATGGAGAACTACACTCCGGGAGTCATTGAGAAATGGGGACTGGGCTACGAGGAACTGAAAAAGGTACGCCCTGATATCATCATGCTGCGGCAGAGCGGCTACGGCTCATGGGGGCCTTATGCCAACCTGCCGGCCTTCGGGATGGTGCTGGTGCCCATCGCCGGACTGCCCAATTTCATCGGCTTTCCGGATAAAGAGCCGCTGCCCGTCGGCGTATCGGCCTATACGGACTGCATCAGTCCGCGCTTCGCCACGGCGACATTAATCGCCGCGCTCGATTACCGTAAAAGAACCGGGAAGGGCCAGATGCTGGACTTATCTCAATTTGAAACGGCCATATACTTCCTGACGCCGGCGGTTCTCGACTATGCCGTGAACGGCCGCGAGCCGGAAAGAATCGGAAATTCCTCGCCTGGTGAAGCCCCGCACGGCGTCTATCCCTGCCAGGGCGACGACCGCTGGTGCACCATCGCCGTGTCCGATGACGAAGAATGGGCGAGTCTCTGCCGGGAAATGGGACAGCCCGGGCTTATAGGCGACCCGCGCTTCGTCTCTTTTGATAACCGAAAGAAAAACGAGGGCGAGCTCGATAAAATAATCGGCGAGTGGACCGCCGGGCTTTCCGCCGAGGAAGTAATGGAGAGGCTCCAGGCCGCCGGCGTGCCCGCGGGGGTCGTTAAAAACACGGAGGACATGTATAACGACCCGCAGTTGAGAAAACGCAATATCTTCTGGCCGATGGAGCACAGCGAGATGGGGATGTTCACCCACCTGGGACAGAGTTTCCAGCTCTCGAAGACGCCGTCGAAGGCGTACTCGCCGAGTCCTCTCCTCGGAGAACACACGGAGTATATCTGCACCAAAATGCTGGGTATGTCGGACGAAGAATTTATCGACCTCATGCAGAAGGGGGTCTTCGAGTAGATAAACCAGTGAAATAGCTTTATTTTCAGGAGGGAAACGATGTTAAAATTTAAAAAAGCCGGCGATTACGATGACGTAATTTATGAGCGGAGCGGCTATGTCGCCCGCATTACCCTGAACGACCCCGAGACGATGAACACCGGCGTCAAGGACTTCTGGAAAGCCCTTGAGGTAGTTGAAGAGGCGGATGATATCAAGGTGCTGATTATCAAAGGAGCCGGGCGCGCTTTGGCCGCCGGCGCCCCCCTCCACGAGGTCGGCTTCGTTTACGGCTGGAAGGACCCCAAGCCCGGCGAGAAAGCCCCCAAGACCCCCATCCGCCACCGCATCAAGTTTGACCGCAAGCTCTTTTACGACTGCGCCCAGAAGCTCCTCTTCTTCCCCAAGATTACCGTAGTGCAGGCGCACGGCTATCTGCTCGGGGCGTCCATGGACATGTACATGCTGTGCGACTTCATTGTCGGCGCGGAAGACTGCAAGTTCGGCGAAATCGAGGTCAGGCTGGGCATCCCCCAGATGACCATCACCCCCATCATGATACTGCGCGTCGGCCTCACCAATGCCTTGGATATGTGCCTTACCGGGCGCATGATGGACGGCAAGGAAGCCGCCCGCATCGGCCTCATCAACCGCGCCGTCCCGCCGGACAAGCTGGAGGAGGAGGTCAACCGCTACGCGGAAGGCTTCTCCAAGTTCCCGTTTGACGGCATTGCCCTCGGCAAGACCTCCAAGCAGATGGTCTATGACATGATGGGCATCACCAGCGGTCTTTCCAACCACTTCCTGGCGCATACTATGGGCACCAACATCCACTTCGAGAAGGACGAGTTCAATTTCTTCAAGGCGAGGCGGGACATGGGCGTCAGGGACGCCATTCATGCCAGGAACAAACTCTACGAACAGCTGGATAAATAATAGGGTGGGTCTGTAGACATGGATGCTGCTTACGCAATGGCAAGAAACCTGGCTGATGTTAGTTATAAGGATATCCCTCCGGATATCGTGGATATTACTAAAAAGCAAATCCTGGATATCCTGGGGGTTATGCTGGGAGGTTCTTCACGACCCGGCATCAGGGAGCTTGCGGAATTAATCGGGGAGTGGGGCGGCAAAGAAGAAAGCACGGTTTTCTGCTTCGGTCATAAAGTACCCGCCCCCAATGCCGCCCAGGTAAACGCCGCCATGGGTCACGCCCTGGACTACGATGATACCGGGGACGGGCCCACGCACACCTCGGTGGTTATCGTCCCCACCGCGCTGGCAATGGCCGAACGCCAGGGCAAAATAAGCGGACGCGAGTTCATCGCCGCGGTGACCCTGGGCGTCGATATGATGTGCCGCCTGGGACAGGCATTCAGGGCGGGTTTGAAGACCACGACGGTCGGCGGGCATCCCGGGGCCGGGTGGCACCTTACCGCGCTATACGGTTACCTGGCCGCCGCCGGTGTGGCCGGCAGGCTGCTGGGCCTGGACGCGGATAAACTGCACAACGCTCTGGGAATAGCCTATCACCAGTGCAGCGGCAACGGCCAGTGCGTCACCGAAGGCGCCCTTACCAAGAGGATGGGCCCGGGTTTCGCGGCCAGGGGGGGAATAGTGGCGGCGCTGATGGCGGAGAAAGGCATTACGGGGGCCAAAGACTGTCTCGAGGGGGAAGTCGGACTGTACAACCTCTACCATAAAGGTGAGTACGACCCCGCCCCGCTGACGGCCGGCCTTGGCAGGAGTTTCGCCGGAACGAGCGTCAGCATGAAGCCGTACCCGTGCTGCAAAGGTACTCACAGCTATGTCGATGCGGCGCTGGCTTTAGTAAACAAGCGTAACATTAAGGCCGAAGACGTGCGGGAAATAACGGTATACTGCCAGGACGAGACCAATTTCCTGGTGCATCCCCTGGAGAAAAGGAGCCGACCCGAAAATCCGGTCGATTCCCAGTTCAGCATACCGTGGGCGGTCTCGGCCGTTATCGCCAGGGGGCGGGCCGGCGTCGGCGATTTTACCGAAGAAGCTATTAAAAGCGCGGATATCCTCGAGATTTCATCCAGAGTGCATGTTATTGAAGATACCGGTCTTTATGACGGGGGGCTGATGGCTGCGGCGAAAATCGGAGTAACGACGAAGCAGGGACAGACATATATCGAGCAATCGACTTCCCCGGCCGAGGGTTCCGGGAAATCGGTTCCCTTCGGCGTTTACGAGAGAAAATTCAGGGATTGTGCCGCTTATTCTATAAAGCCGCTTTCCGATAAGCAGGCTGATAAAATAATAGCAGGTATCAAACGACTCGAGCAGCTAGATGATGTCACGGAAATAATCGAGTTATTGAGTTGAGAGAGGAGGCAGGTGATGGCTAGTCCGCTGGAAGGTATTAGAGTCCTGGATTTCAGCATCGCCGTGGCCGCGCCGTTCGGCGGGGCGATGCTGGCCGATATGGGCGCAGAGGTAATTAAGGTTGAAAGAGTGCAGGGGGAGGCGCAGCGACTGGGCCTTCCCGCCGGCATGGATGACGTGCTTGATACCAGTATCGTTGATAAAATGCCCGATAAAGCCGACTGGATGGCGTTTAATCGCGGCAAGAAGGACCTGGCCATCGATATCAGGACGGAAAAGGGCCGGGAAATCGTCCTGAAACTGGCTCAAAAAGTCGATGTTGTTTTACAGAGCTTCCGTCCCGGTGTGGCGGAGAGACTGGGAATAGGCTACGAAGATATTTTAAAAATAAACCCTGAAGTGATTTACTGCTCTTTCTCCGGCTACGGCGAGACCGGCCCGGTGGCCCACCGCGCCGGCGGCGATATGTGGAGTCAGGCATTATCCGGCATGGTCAGCGTGATAGGCTACCCCGGCGGCGCGCCGCAAATGATGCCCTTCCCCGCCTGCGACCATGTCGGCGGGATGCTGGTGGCCTATTCGGTTATGACCGCTTTATTCGTGAGGGAACGTACCGGAAAGGGACAGGCGATAACCGTTAATAATCTTAATGCGGCGCTGTATTTACAGTTCAGCGGGTTCGCGGAATATTTAACGGAAGGCCGGATGCCGTATAAAACGGGCCGTAGCTACCAGCCTCCGCCCTTCGGCCCCTTCAGGGCTAAGGACGGCGACGTGCTGACCATCTTCGGTACCGGCCCGATGTGGCCTGCCTTCTGTGAACTGGTGGGAGTGGAGCACTTGGCGGACGACCCCCGGTTTAAGACCGATGAGGCCAGGTATGAGAACCGGGAGGAAATAGGGCGGCTCCTGGACGAGGCTTTCAGCCGGAAGACGCGGGCCGAATGGCAGCAGATATTCCGCAAGGCGAAGATGCGCTGCGACCCCTGTCTCACCTACGAGGAGGTATGCGCCCATCCCCAGCTGGCGGAAAATGACATGATTTATACTACCAGTCATCCCGCGCGCGGTGAGATGAAGATGCTGGGCCTGCCCGTAAAACTGAAAGGAACGCCGGGTCAGCCCCAGGGTCCGTCCCCCATGCTGGGTCAGCATACGGAAGAGATATTGCTCGGGCTGGGGTATTCAACCGGGGATATCGCCGAACTGGAAGCCGGGGGAGTTATCAGGACCAGCCGGAAAAAGGGCTGAAGACCGAATGGAGGGCTTACCATGCTGGCGATTACCGGGGCTACCGGAAGACTGGGGAGTAAAGTAGCCGCCCGCCTGGCAAATCTGGGCAGGGCGCAGCGGCTTATCGTCCGCGACCCCGCACGTGCCCCGCAGCAGCCCGGAGCGGAAGTCGCGCAGGTTTCCTCCTTCGGGGACAGGGCCGGAATGAGGCAGGCCCTCACCGGCGTAGACAAGCTGTTCCTCGTCTCGGCCCGTGACCGCATGGGGGTCTATCAGGCTGCCGCCATGGCAGGCTTGCCGCCTCCCCGATACGACCGCGCGCAGCAGCAGATTGCCGCGGTCGATGCCGCGGTGGAGGCCGGCGTACAGCATATAGTTTATCTCTCGTTTCTTAACGCCGCGGAGGATGCGACATTCATTCTGGCACGTGACCACTTCCACACCGAGGAACATATACGTAAGCTCGGGGTGGCTTTTACCTTTCTTCGGGTGAGTCTCTACACGGATAACGTGCCGCTAAGGGTCTCGGACGATGGCGTTATCCGGGCTCCGGCGGGGGAAGGGCATGTGGCATGGGTCACCCGCGATGACATCGCCGATGTTATTGTAGCCGTCTTAACCGGGAGCGGGCACGAAAGGCGTGCTTACGATGTTACCGGCCCCGAGGCGCTTACCATGGCGGAGACCGCCGCAAAGCTGTCATCGGTTACCGGTCGGGAGATAACCTACCGGGCGCAGACCCCCCGGGAGGCAAGAACCGCGCATACCACTACCGGCATGGAGGAATTCGAGGCCGGGCGCCGGGCGTTGACGGGTAGGGGCCTCGATGAATATGAGGTGGAGGTCTGGGTTACGCACTACCTCCAGATAGCCGCCGGCGAGCTGGCTACCGTCAGCAATACCGTCCCTGAATTAACCGGACACGGGGCGCAGTCGCTCGCCGAATACCTTAAAAGCCACCCCGAAAGCTACCGGCACCTGCTCTCTCCCGATAGCGGTCTTTAAGGAAAGAGTATACCGTTAAAACCTTCCTCGATATCCGACTTTACTTGCCCGATACCGCATCGAGGTAGCGACGGTAACGGGTCAGGTAGTGCATTATCCTGGCGGCGCGGCGCGGATTGGTCTGCACCAGAATTTTCTCCCGGCGGTAAAGAGCGGCTACGGCGGGGTCGGGCTTTATATCACGGGATTGCCAGAGCACGAATACGGGCTTGCCGTATTCTGCCGACTTTTCGCTGATTAATTTGAGATTTTTCTCTTCCTTTTTCCGTTCGCCCTTAATCTGTTCTCTATTAAGCCCCATCCGGTCGGCCAGGAAGGCCCGGTCCATTACAATCGGCACCAGCAGGAAGACGGCATCTATGCCGTTGTCTTCGAGCAGCGCCAGGAGCAGGTCGGTGATTATCGACAGCTCGTTAGCGCTGGGGCCGGCCATATCGACGGGGTTCCGGTGTGGCCACCGCGGGGGCAGGTGTTTATCCAGTTTATTGAGCGTGGATTCCGCAAGCTCGCCTACGGCCAGCCCTTCTTTCACGCAAGCTTCGGCGGTCAATGCCCCCGGCCCGCCACCGATGCTCAATATACCGACCCGGTTGCCGCGGGGCAGCGGGCAGTTGTGTAATGCGTACACCACTTCGCAAAGCTCATCGTCGTCATCGACCCTGATTACGCCCGTCTGCTTGAAGGCGGCGTCATATACTTCGTCGGCGCCGGCCAGGGCCCCGGTGTGGGACATGACGGCTCTGGCCGATTCTTCGGTCCCGCCTACCTTCAGGACGACAATCGGTTTGCGGAGGGTGATTTCTTTGGCCAGCTGCATGAAGCGTCTCCCATCGCGCAGCCCTTCGATATAAGCGGCGATTATGCCGGTGTCATCGTCCTGCCCCAGGTACTCAATGAAGTCTTCCATGCGCAGGTCGGCTTCATTGCCGGTGCTGACGTATTTACTTAATGTGATGCCGGATGCCTTAAGGTTTTGTATTATCCTGATGCATATGTTGCCGCTCTGCGAAAGGACGGCGACCCTTCCGGGGGGCGCTTCGACCGCCTGCCCGAAGGTGGATAATCGCGACCGCGTATCGGCGTGCCCCAGGCTGTTCGGGCCGATGAAGCGTATGTCGCCCCGGTGAGCAATATCGGTCAGCTCGTCCTCCAGTTTCCGGCCTTCCCTGCCCGTTTCCCCGAACCCGGAGGAAATAACCACGGCGGTTTTAACCCCCTTCGAGGCGCACTCGCTCAATACCCGGGGGACCAGCGGCGCCGCAACGACTATCACTGCCTGGTCGACCTTGCCCGGTATGTCCTTTACGCTGCGGTAAGCCTTGAGTCCGAGAATCTCGCCGTCTCTGGGATTGACCGGATAAATTTTCCTGCCCTTCGTGGCGAGGAGGCCCCTCATGGCGTTATTTCCCCACGACCCCGATGTGTTGGATGCCCCGATTACGGCGATGGACTCGGGCGAAAACAGGTATCGCCAGAAGTCATTTGTTACAGGTTTCATGGTTTGTATAATGCTTCCCTCTGAAGAGATGTATTACGTGATACCGCCGCCGATGAGGATTGCCTCGCCGGTGATGTACTTGGACTGGTCGGAGACCAGGAAAAAGACGAGGTCGGCGATTTCTTCCGGCTTGCCGAGTCGGCCCAGCGGTATGCCGCTGGGTCCCGTTTTCGCGGACTCCTCCTCGATGGCTTCGTCCAAACTGATGCCCCGCTCTTTGGCATTTTTGATAATTTGCTCGTCCCGCAGGTTGGTTTCAAAGCCGCCCGGATTAATAACATTAACGTTTATCTTGTATTGGGCCAGCTCGGCGGCCAGCGTTCGGCCCAGTCCCAGGATGCCGTGCTTGGAGGCGCAGTAGCCGGCGCTTCCGGCGTACCCCTTCAGGGCCGCCATCGAGCCGATGAGCACTATCTTTTTGCCCTCACCGTCCGGGACCATCGTCCTGGCTACGGCCCTGGAGATAAGGAACGAGCCGGTAAGATTAATGTCCAGGATAGACTGCCACTCGTCTTCGGCAAGCTCGATAATCGGTGTGGTCATGGAGCCGCGGATGCCGCCGCAGTGCACCAGGATATCTATCCTGCCGAACTTTTTCAGGGCTGCCGCCACGGCGTCGTCCACCGCTTTACCGTCGCTGATATCCGCCACCACCGCCAGCGCCTCTCTGCCCAGTGACTTGACTTCTTCGACGACGGAGTCCAGTCCGCCCCATCCCTCGTCGCCGGGCCAGATGCTCTTCGGCGCGGCGTATTTATCCAGGACGATTACGTCCGCCCCTTCCGCCGCCAGACGTACGGCGACGGCATGTCCCATGCCTCTCTTGCTGGCGGCTCCCGTAATCAGGGCGACCCTGCCCTCAAGGCTTTTCATAGTCCTGTATACCTCCTCGTATAGACGTAAGGGATATTATCTAATTTCGGGGGTTGTTCTATAGCGGCCAGAGTTCCCCGGCTACATCGTCGAGGCCGAGTTCCAGCAGTTTTTCCCGGCTCGGCTTCGTCGTCGCCCGGTCCCAGTCCAGGGCATCGAGGTTTTCGTTTACCTCTTTTTCGATATCGGATGTCACGCCGGCCAGCGGGCCGTCTTCCTGCGGGGGACTGCCGGTTATCCTGCCGTGCACTTTGAGCTCCCGCGGATTGATGCCTTCGCGCAGGTTAAAGACATGCCTGATATTGGCAATCCGCTCCCCGCACTTGAGTATTCTCTCCTGCGGGTAGTCCCGGCCCATCACGGCGCTCAAATAGCCCCTTATGTATATGCTCGGGTCGGGCACCAGCGTGTCGCTGTGCATGCAGAGTCCGGTGGCGCTTAGAACATAGTCCTCGAACTGGCTGGGTCCGAAGCCGGTGGTATGCCGTCCGGGGGTGGCGTCCATCTGGTATCTGGCAGCCGTCGGCTTGCCGCGGAAAAACGGAAAATCGAACTTGGGGTCGTGCATTCCCAGTTCCTGCCCCCCAATGTGCACCGCAAATTCTTCCGCCCCTTTGCCGATTCTCTCCGCGGCAACCTTGACGCCGTCGGCGAGGACGGCACCGAATCCCTCCCGTCGGGCCAGCTTCTCCGTCATGGCAATCATAGCCCGGTGGTTGCCCCAGGTAAGTTCGATTCCGTCCGTATCGGCCTTGTTGATGATACCGTTCTCGTAGCACTCCATGGCGAAGGCAATGGTGGTGCCGGCGGATATGGTATCTACTCCGTAGCTGTTGCAGATATGGTTCGCCATGGCGATTGCCTCGAGATTGCTGTTCAGGCACATCGCTCCGAAGGTGGCGGCAGTCTCGTACTCCGGTCGGTGCGTTCCCGCCGGGTATTTATATTCGCCGGTGCCTTCCTTAAGCCTCCCCTTGCAGGCGATGGGACAGCGCCAGCAGCCTATCCGGCTCTCCACGTTGACGTCCATTACGTCCTTGTTGAGACCCGAGACATCGGGCAGGTCGATGACGCCGATGCCCCCCCAGTTCTTCACCGGGGTATCGCCGCTATGGGCGGACTCGTCGGTATGACCGCTGGTACCGTACCTGTGAAAGCCATCGAGGCCGGGCCCTTTTATCTCGGCCATGTGTTGTTTTCTTAATCGGTCGACGGCATCAGCGTCGGCCACGGGCACTTTCATATCGCCCCTTACCACCACCGCCTTGAGCATCTTGGAGCCCATCACCGCCCCCATCCCGGAGCGCCCGACGGCATCCCCTCCGTAGTTCATCATGCAGGCAATGAGAGAGCGTTTCTCCCCGCCCGGACCGATGCTGACCATTCTGGCTGTTTTGCCGTGTTCGGCCTGAAGCGTATCATCGGTTTCGAAGGTGCTTTTACCCCAGAGATGAGCGGCGTCTTTCAGTTCGACTTTGCCGTTATCGATAAACAGGTAAACGGGCTTTTCAGAGATACCGGTGATAAATAAACCGTCATAACCGGCGAATTTCAGGTTGGGGCCGAAAAACCCCCCGGCATTGGCGTCTCCCCAGCCGCCGGTAAGCGGCGATTTCCCCACCACCTCGAAGCGGCAGCCGGTAATAGCCGGAGTGCCGGTAAGCGGTCCGGTAATCATACCGAGGGTGTTCTCCGGCCCCAGCGCGTCGACGCCGCCTTTCTGCCGAGTGTAAAGAATCCTCGCGCCGATGCCGTAACCCCCGATGAAATCCTGACACATATTCTCATCAAGCGGTTCTGCTGTTGTCTCTCCTGTAGAGAGATTTACGAATAGAATTTTCTCCATGTATCCCCGGGCCATTACTCGCTCCTTGATGAAAAGATTAAAGAATTACATATACATTCTACTCGTGATGGGCCTGGCTGGCAACCTTGTTAGCCTGATGCCGGAATCCCGCGATATAACTGTGCCGGTTCATACACTGTACCCGAATCTTGACAAAGACAGGCCGTCCGCCTAAAGTTTTCAGGGTAAGAGGATAATAATCAAAGCTAACATGAGCGAGGTGAAACATGGCCGGTCCGCTGGACGGAATACGAGTCCTTGACCTGACGCAGGTGTTGTTCGGCCCTTTTGCCACTATGCTGCTAAGCGACCTTGGAGCCGAGGTTATCAAGATAGAAAGACCGGGGGTGGGTGATATCGCCCGGGGCAACGGCCCGGTCGTCCGGGGCGTGAGCACGTACTTCCTTAGCCTTAACCGCGGTAAGAAAAGCGTCACGCTTGATTTAGCCTCCGAGCAGGGGGCGGAAATGCTTCTGGGGCTGGTAAAAAGCGCCGATATTCTGGTTGAAAATTTCAAGCCGGGAACGATGGAAAAGTTCGGCTTGAGCTATGAGAGAATCAGGGGACACAATCCCGCGATTATTTACGTGGCCGGTTCCGGCTTCGGGCAGTACGGGCCCTATGCCGGCAAGCCCGCCTTCGATATCATCGTTCAGGCCCTGGGGGGAATCTTGAGCATAACCGGAGAGGAAGGCGGGCCGCCGGTAAGACCGGGCGTGTCCTATGGAGACATCGCGGCCGGTCTGTTCCTGTGTGTTGCCGCCCTGGCCGCTTTGCAGGAACGCCATAAAAGCGGCGAAGGGCAGTTCGTGGATGTCAGCATGCTGGACTGTCAGGTAACCGCCCAGGAGAACGCCTTTACCCGCTACCTGAATACCGGCGAGATACCGCACGCCATCGGCACGAGACACCCCGTCATAACGCCGTTTCAAGCATTTAAGACCGGGGACGGCTATATTGCCGTGGCTTTGAGGGGCGGCTTCAACGACCAGTGGCCGCTTTTCTGCGCCGCCATCGACCGGGTTGACATAATCGACGACCCCCGGTTCGAAGACGGATGGATGCGCACCAAAAATTACAGGGAACTGGAGCCGATATTAACGGAGGTCATGAAAACAAAGACCACGCAGGAGTGGATTGTTGAGCTGGAAAAGGCGGGTATTCCCTGCAGTCCGGTAAACACCATCGAGCAGGCCGCCGCCGACCCGCAGATAAAAGCCCGGGACATGATTGTTGAAGTCAAGCACCCTGAAGCGGGCAATTTCAGGGTCGTCAACACGCCTTTCAAGTTTTCCAGGTCGTCTTATAAAGTGGAGCAGGCCTCCCCGGATCTGGGACAGCACACCCGGGAAGTATTAACCAGGCTGCTGGGGATGACTGATAAAGAGATAGAGCAGTTGCAGGATTCGGGTGTTATTTAGGGAATACCGGTATCAATATCAGCCGGAAATCGACTTGAGCAGCTTTTTAACGTCTGCGGCTATGTTATCCAGGTCCTGCTGATTTGGCCTCCCCCGGATATCCCCCAGTCTGCCCTTGGTACTGTTTTCTTCGGAACCGTGGAACTCGCCGACGAAATACCATTCCCCGACCAGGTCGAATCCGAGGTGTTCCAGGTATTGCCCGAGGTATTTGCCCACGGGTATCGCTTCGTTGATGCCGGTATGAGGCCCGGAATAAGTGGCAAAAACCACCCCGTATTTACCGGGTACCCTGGGGGAAGAAAGCTTAATGTCGCCGCGTTCCCGGTAGTATTTCATTTTTTCTTTAATATATTCCTGTACCGGCGTGGGCGGCTGCCACATAAAAGACGGCGCCCCCAATAAAACCAGGTCGTAATCAAACAGGTCCTCGTCCAGCGCTTCCGTAACAGGTCTTAACAACGTATCTATGCCGCTGTCTTTCAGGGTGTTATCTATGGTTTCGGCTACCTTTTTCGTGTTTCCCGTGCCCGACCAGTAAACAATAAGTGCCTTCATGGAGACCTCCTGTAGTGCCGGAATAACCCTTTAATATCGTCTTAATTATACCAGATGGCGACAACCACGTAAGTAAAACTGAAAAATCCCCCGGATTTCCGGGGGATTTCTTAATCTCATTGGTAGCGGGGGTTGGATTTGAACCAACGACCTCCGGGTTATGAGCCCGACGAGCTACCACTGCTCTACCCCGCGTCGAGAGACATCTTTAAGTATAAACCCTGACCGTCAGCGTGTCAACCCTGCGACTGCTGCTGGCGCTTGCGGTGGTGCTCGATGTAACGCCGTGCAAACCGGTCGCGCCCGAGGACAAGGTCGGCGGAGAGAACGGACGGTATGACTTGGGCGGCATTGGCGATAAGGGCGGTACCGCCGGCTTCGATAGACATGGCTATCCAGGTGGTATTAAGCAAAGCACGGTTCGGCATACCGAAGGAAATATTGCTGGTTCCCATGGTCATGTTCACTCCCAGCTCTTGCCGAATCCGGTGCATGGCATCAAGCACATTACGACCGGAACTGGCTTCGGCGCCTATGGCATATGCCATAACGTCGATGATGATATCTTCTCTCGGAATCCCCATTTTGTCAGCAGCTTCACAAATTTTGTGAGCGACGGCGATACGCTTTTCAGCTGTCTTGGGAATACCCTCGTCGTCCTGTACCATCCCGATGACAGCCGCGCCGTACTCCTTAACGAGGGGCAGGACTCTTTTCAGCGAGTGAGTCTCGCCGCTGACGGAGTTAACGAGTGCTTTGCCTTTATAGACCTTGAGGGCAGCTTCCATCGCGTCCGGGTTGGCGGTATCGATGCTGATAGGGACATCGACAGCATTCATTATAACCTTCACGGCTTCTGGCAAAGTCTTGACATCGTCTACGCCCGGGGCGCTGACGTTACAGTCTAGGATAGCGGCACCCGCCTCAACCTGTTCCCTAGCATCTTTCTCGATGACGGATAGGTCACCTGCCTGTAAGGCCTGGGTAAACTTCTTTCTCCCCGTGGGGTTGATGCGTTCGCCAATGATGACGGTCGGTCGGTCATATGATATGATGACCTCTTTAGTTTTAGATGATACCTTGGTTTCCATTTTTCTAATACTCCTTATGATTGATACATTAATTATACACGCCGTATTCTTTAGCCGCTTCCGTAATTGCCCGCAGGTTCTCCGGGTTGCCCTCGTTCATGCCGGCCGCCCCGGTTAATATATACCCTCCGCCCGGGGCGCAGGTATCGATGAGCTTGCGGCAGTAATCCTTGACTTCCTGCGGCGTGCCCATATGCAATACCGAAGTCGGTATATTGCCGGCAATGCAGGCGGAGCCGCCGAGGACTCTCTTGGCCCTGGCCATATCAATATCCTCGAAACTCCACACCATCGAGCTTCTGGGCAAATCTTTGATTATTTCAAGGCGCGCCCCATACCGTCCCTCGGCGAACGGATACGGCACGATGCCCTCATTAATTATACCAAGAAGGACCTTCCTAAAGGTAGGCCAGTAGAAGGTCTCAAACTGCTTGCCGGACATGAAGGTTTCGTCGCCTTTATGCAGCGGCATGAAAGTCACCGGGCATTCGGATGCGTCCGCCATGGCCACGGCCGACTTTATCGCCATGGGTGTTAGTTTTTCCATGGTCTCGTGGAGTTTTTCCGGCTGGCGGTACATATCCATAACGGCACCCCGGGTCCCCCGCAGGGAATCGGCAATCAGGTCGAAGGGTGCGCCGGCCATGCCCCCGCCCCTGAACGAGGGGAAACCTTCTTTGATGGCTATCAGGTTGAACTCTCCGACGGCCTTCTGCCAGCGGGCGCTTTCTTTGCCGGCATCAATAAACATCTGGAAGGCTGCCTGGAGGTCCGGGTTGTTGCCGATGGATATGAAGTAGCCGATGGGTATGGCCACCATCCCGGAAAAGGGCGGCAGCTCTTGCAGGGACTCGAAAGTACCCAGGGCGCGGGGTAGAAATACTCTCAACCAGTATTCCGTGGGATTTTCCATGAAAGCTTCGTATTCGTCGGCCTTCATATATTCGTCTTCGACGAATTGATATAGCGAAGCATCATCCGGAAGGCCGTGCCCCGGCCACTTGTGCAGCCTGTGGCCAATCATATCCAGTACCTTGCCTGGCAGGACCAGGCTGGGTCCCGTAAACGAATCCATATCAAATTCCCGGATGAATTTCAGCCATGCCTGCTTCATCTTCTCATAGTCATACATGACATCGCGGAGGGTCATGCCGGCATAGCCGGCCGGGAATAAACCGGAAGGCAGCAGTACCGGGACGCGGTCGGCTTCTTCCAGCTTGATTGCCTTGATAAATCTCGTGACGCGTTCTTTGTAGAGTCGCCCGGCTTCCTTACTGGCGAACTTTACACCGGGCGAGAGCCAGAGCTTAAACCGCTCTTCCCTTCTTTCCTCCCAGGTCATATCCGCCCAGTTATCAGGTCTTTTGAACACTGTTATATCGCCCTCGATGATTATAATTTATTGCGCAGCGTCTAATTATTTATATGTGCCGTATTCCCTGGCGGCATCCATTATGGCGTGCAGGTTGGCCGCGTTGCCTTTGCTGATACCGGCGCCGCCGGTCAGTATATAGCCGCCCCCGGGACCACAGGTCTCGATGAGCCGGCGGCAGGCCTCTTTAACCGCTTGAGCCGTGCCGGTCATCACCAACGAGGCCGGCACATTACCGGCAATGCAGGCAACATCGCCGAGCACTTTCTTGGCTTTGGCCATGTTCATAACTTCGAACCACCAGATAATGGCGGAACGAGGCATCTCCGCGATAATTTCCAGTCGCGGCTCGTAACTACCCTCGGCGAAGGGCATCGGCACCAGGCCTTCTTCAATCAAACCGAGGAGCACTTTCTTGAACGTCGGCCAGTAAAATTCTCTGAACTGCTTATCGGACATGAAGCTCTTCTCGCCTTTATGCAGCGGCATTATGATGACCGGACTCAAGGAAGCATCGGCTCCCCTCACCGCTCCTTTAACGATGATAGGGACCAGCCGCTCCATGGCTTCATGGACTTTCTCCGGCTGGCGGTACATGTCCATGACCATGCCGTGAGTGCCCCGGAGGGCATCGGCCAGGTTATCGAACGGCGCGCCGGCCATGCCGCCGCCGAACGAGCAAAATCCTTCTTTTAGCGCCTGGATACTGACTTCGCCAACGACCTCCGCCCACTTGTGCATTTCCTTACCGGCTTCTATCAATGCCTGAAAAGCCTCCTGGACTTCCGGTCGGGTGACCGACATGATATAGCCCAGGGGATTGGTCATTATGGGGCTAAAAGGAGCCAGGTATTTAAACGGTTCGAAGGCGCTCGCGGTGCGGGGCAGGAAGACCCGCATCCAGTAATCAGTGGGATTGGTCATTAAGTCGTCGTACTCGTCCGCTTTCATGTATGCGCCTTCGATGTACTGGTACATGGGCGCGTCATCGGGCAGACCGTGACCCGGCCAGTTGTGCAGTTGGTGGCCGATAATCTCAAGAACCCGGCCCGGGTATACGAAGCCGGGCCCCAGGAAGTTGTCCGGCTGGAAATCGCGATTAAACTTCATCCAGGCCTCGCCGAGCTTTTGATAGTCGTACATCACTTCTTTCATCGAATATCCGGCGTAGGATGCCGGGAGGTAGCCCGCCGGGAGACTTACCGGCACGCGGTCCGGTTCTTCTAACTTGATGGTCTTGATGAAACGGGTGACCCGCTCCCGGTATTTCTGCTTTGCTTCCGGGCTTTCGAATTCCACCCCGGGAGCCTCCAGCCACTTTTTAAAGCGTTCTTCACGCCTTTCTTCCCAGGAGAGGTCACTCCAGTTTGCTACCGTTTCCATATTTTAATGCTCCAGCTGCTATTTCTTGTACACGCCGTATTCTTTGGCGGCATCCATCATGGCGTGCAGATTTTCTATATTACCCTGGTCCATGCTGGCGGCCGCGCTAAGGATGTAGCCGCCGCCGGGGGCGCAGGTCTCGATGAGCTGGCGGCAGCCTTCTTTAACCGCCCGGGGAGTGCCGGTAACCATGGTGGAAATCGGCAGGTTGCCGGCGATACAGTTATTCCTGCCGACCGTTGCCTTGGCCCGGGCCATATCCATGAATTCGAAGTACCAGACCATGGAGGCCCTGGGCATATCCTGGATAATTTCCAGGCGCGGTATATAGTTACCCTCGGCGAAGGGCATCGGCACCAAGCCTTCTTCAATCATGCCCAGGAGCACTTTTTTAAAGCTCGGCCAGTAGAACTCCTCGAATTGCTTGGGAGACATAAAGCTTCTTTCTCCCTTGTGCAGCGGCATCATAACTATCGGCGCCATAGCCATATCGGCGGTTTCCACTGCCTCCTGGATAACGAGGGGCACCAGTCTATCCATGGCTTCGTGGATTTTCTCCGGCTGTCGGTACATATCAAGAAAGATACCCCTGGTGCCGCGGAGCATATCGGTCAGCATATCGAAAGGCGCACCGGAGAAACCGCCGCTGAAACCGGCGTAGCCCCTTTCGATTGCCTCGCGGGCAACCACGCCGATGGTCTCCTGCCACTTGATAATTTCTTCACCGGCCTTAAAGATGGTCTTGTAAGCCTGCTGTATCTCCGGGTCGGCGAATCTGCCGAGGAAGAAAATGGGGATGCCGATAAAGGCGGTGAGGTGGGGCAGCCTGGCCAGGGGTTCGAAAGCCCCCGCCTGGCGGGGCATAAAGGTCCTCAACCAGAAATCTGACGGGTCCATGATAAGCTTGTCATACTCGTCGGCCTTCATATACTCGGCCTCGACGAACTGGTAGGCGGCGACATTGTCGGCTACGCCGTGTCCCGGCCACTTGTGAGTCTTGTGGTCAATCATTTCCAGCGCCGGGGCGGGCAGGACGAGTCCCGGCCCGCCGAAAGTATCCATGTCCCCGAAATCGTCCATGAACTTCATCCAGGCGTCCCGCTGCTTTTCGTAATCGTACATGACCGTCTTCAAATCGTAGCCGGCGTAATAAGCCGGGAAATAACCCGTCGGCAGCATGCAGGGAACCCTGTCCGGTTCTTCCATCTTGAGGGCTTTAATGAATCTCGTGACGCGTTCTTTATAAAGATTTTCCGCCTCTTTATTTTTAAACTTCACGCCCGGGGCGGCCAGCCACTTTTTATATCTCTCTTCCCGTTTTTGCGCCGGGGACAGATCCGCCCAGTTTTTTATACCTTCCATTAAAATTCTCCCTTTTACCCGCTGGCTTAATAGACGCCGTATTCTTTAGCGGCGTCCATCATGGCGTGCAGATTTTCCGGTTTGGCCATGTCAAAGGTGGAGCCGCCGCTTAAAATATAACCGCCGCCCGGCGCGCAGGTCTCGATGAGCCTGCGGCAGGCCTCCTTCATATCTTCGACAGTGCCCGTGTAGGCGGTGGAAACGGGTATGTTGCCGGCGATGCAGGAGACCTTGCCGACCGTTTTCTTGGCGTTGGCCATATCCGTGTGTTCGAACATCCAGATAACGGTGGATTTCGGCATATCGCTGATGTATTCCAGGCGGTTATTATAGGCACCCTCCGCCACCGGGAAGGGTATCAGGCCTTCCTCAACCATGTCTAAGAGAAGCCGGCGGAAGGTAGGCCAGTAGAAAGTCTCGAACTGCTTGTTGGACATGAAAGTATCATCGCCCTTATGCAGCGGCATCATGATAACCGGGCAGTCGGTCATGTCCGCCATGGAGACGGCCCCGTTAAGCAGCTCCGGCAGTACGAACTCCATAGCTTCGTGGATTTTCTCCGGCTGGCGGTACATATCCATGACCATGCCGCGGGTACCCCGCAGGTTGTCCGCGAAGGCGTCGAAGGGGGCTACGGCCAGACCGCCGCGAAACGCCGGAAAACCTTTTGCATAGGCAGCCTGTGACGTCTCGTAATCGGCTTTCTGGAGGGCCGGCACGTGCTTGCCGGCTTCCTGTATGGCCTTCATGAATTTCTGAAAGCGGGGGTCCTGGGCCATGACCATGAGCCGCTGGGGCAGCCCCTCGAAGGATGAAAACGAAGGGACATCGGCGAAGGGCTCGAAGATTCCCATGGTACGCGGCAGGTAGTACCGCAGCTGGAAATCCAGAGGGTCTTTCATAAAGATGTCATACTCATCGGCTTTCATGTACTCGCCTTCGACGTACTGGTAGGCGGAATGTGAGTCGTCGGGCAATCCGTGGCCGGGCCATTTCATTGTCCTGGAATCAAGGATATCGCTGACCGGAGCCTGGAAGAAGAGGGTGCCGTCGAAGGTATCCGAATCATACTCATCCACGAACTTGAGCCAGGCCCACTTCATTTTTTCGGTATCGTACATCACCTCTTTGAGGGTAACGCCGGCGTTCATCGCCGGAAACCAGCCGGTAGGCACCGCGCAGGGGACGCGGTCCGGAATTTCCATCTTGACGGCCTTGGCCAGACGCGTAGCCCGCGCTTTATAATTTTTTTCCGCTTCGGGACTATCGAATTTTATTCCTTCTCCGTTTATCCACCTATCGAGGCGCAGGTCCCGTTTCTGCTGCCAGGTTAGCTTTGCCCAGTCGTCCGGTCTCGTAAACACTGTATATAGAGCCTCCGTTTATTTCTTATACACGCCGTATTCTTTAGCGGCATCCATCATAGCCTTTAGATTTTCTATTTTGCCCCTATCGATGTGGGCGCCGCCGCCCAGTATATAACCTCCGCCGGGGGCGCAGGTCTCGATGAGCCTGCGGCAATTTTCCTTTACCTGTTCGGTGGTGCCGGTCATCATCACCGAGGTTGGCACGTTGCCGACAATACAGCAGACATCGCCGATTATCTCCTTTGCCCTGGCCATGTCGGTCTGGTCAAACCACCACATCACGCCGCTCCGGGGCGTGTCGGCAATCTGCTTCAGTCGTTTGGTATAACGGCCTTCGGCGAAGGGCATCGGCACGAGACCTTCATCAATCATGGCCAGGAAGAGCCGGCGCAGGGTGGGCCAGTAGAACTCCGCGAACTGCTTATCGGACATGAAGGTATCATCGCCCTTGTGGAGGGGCATGACGATGACAGGGCTGTCCGTCATCGGGAAATTCTTGATAGACGTTTTAATCATCATGTTCAGCCAGTATTCCATAGCCTCATGCAGCTTCTCCGGCTGGCGGTACATATCCATGACGATGCCATGGGTGCCCCGTAGGGCATCGGCAAAGTTGTCGAAGGGCGCCCCGACCATGGGGCCGAAGCCGAACATGGAAGGATATCCGCGCGACTTAATGTATTGATTAATCTCCATGCTGGCCGACATCCATTTTTCATTCTCGTCGGAAAGGGACATGAGGGTCAGGAAGGTCCGGCGTATGTCGGGGTCGGATAGTATGGCGACCCACGGATCAACTATAGACATACGCAAGGGCGGCAGCTTTTCAAAGCATTTATAGAAATCGGAGGTGCGGGGCATCATGACCCTTAAATTATAGTCGGTAGGGTCCATCATAAAAAGGTCGTACTCATCGGCCTTCATATATTCACCCTCGACGAACTGGTTCATCGGGGAGTCTTCGGGCAGGCCGAGGCCGGGCAATTTCTGAAGCTTGGAAGTAACGACTTCCGCTATCTTGCCCGACGGCACGAATCCGGGTCCGTTGAAGGTATCCATGTCCCCGAATTCTTCCATGTATTTTTTCCAGATCTCGTGCCCTTTTTTATAATCGTACATCAGCGTGTGAAAGTTCTCCCCCGCCCAGTAAGCCGGGTAATTGCCCGTGGGCAGCATCACCGGCACACGGTCGGGCTCCTCCAGTTTGATGGCCTTGATGAATCTGGTCGCGCGCTCTTTATAGAGCTTTTCTGCCCCGGGACTGATGAACTTCACATCCGGCGGGTTAAGCCACCTTTTAAATCTTTCCTCGCGTTTTTCCTGCCAGGTCATTTCCTCCCATTTCTTGGCGGTACCGTCCATCAATATCTCCCCCTTTATCTACCTTTGAGTTAATAGACGCCGTATTCATTGGCGGCTTCCATCATGGCGCGCAGGTTATCCGGGTCGCATAAGTCCATATACGCTGCGGCGGTCAGGATATAGCCGCTGCCGGGGGCGCACGTCTCGATGAGCCTGCGGCAGTGCTCTTTAACTTCTTCGGGAGTGCCGGTACACATCGCCGAGACGGGCACATTGCCGGCGATACAGGTATGGCCGCCGAGTATTTTCTTGGCTTTGACCATATCCATCTGCTCGAAGAACCAGATTACCGAACTGCGGGGCATATCCCTGACTATTTCTAGGCGGGGCTCGTAGTTACCCTCGGCGAAGGGAAGCGGCACCAGACCCTCGTTAATCAGGCCCATCATGACCTCTTTGAAGGTGGGCCAGTAGAACTCCTCGAACTGCTTGTTGGACATAAAACCGCCGGTGCCTTTATGCAGGGGCATGAAGATGATGGGGCAGCCGGAGGCGTCGGCGGCACTTACCGTCTCGTTGATGGCGATGGGGACGAGCCGCTCCATGGCCTTGTGGAGCTTATCGGGTCGCTGGTACATGTCCATCATGATGCCGCGGGTGCCTCTTAGAAAGTCCCCTATATTATCGAAGGGCGCCCCGGCCATGCCGCCCCAGACGTTGGGCAGGCCGGCGGACAGCGCTGCCTGACCCACTTCAACTACGGCCATCATCCATTTCATACATTCCTGCCCGGCGTCCAGCAGCTTTTCATAGGCCTGGCGTATTTCAGGGTCGCCGAACTGTATGATGTAAGTGACCGGTATGGCGACCATCGGCGTAATGGGGCTCATTTTCCGGAAGGCCTCGAAGGCCCCCGCGGAACGGGGCAGAAAGAACCTCTGCAGGTAATCGGCCGGGTCCCTGATAAGGTCGTCATACTCGTCGGGAGGCATATACTCGCCTTCGATAAACTGGTGCGAGGGGGCGTCATCGACCAGACCGTGCCCCGGCCATTTCTGTATTTTGTAATCGATCATATCCAGGACCTTGCCCGGAAAGACGAGGCTGGGAGCGATGCAGGAGTCCATATCAAATTCTTCGATGAATTTCAGCCAGGCCCGCTTCAGCTCGTCGTAATCGTACATGACTTTCTTGAGGTTGCCGCCGGCATAGTAAGCCGGGTAATACTCCACCGGCAGCATCACCGGCACGCGGTCCGGCTCCTCCAGTTTAATGGCTTTGATAAATCTGGTTACACGCTCTTTATAGAGTTTCTCGGCTTCGGGGCTGTTAAATTTGACATCCGGTGAAAGCCAGCTCTGGAACCGCTTCTCCCTTCTTTCCTCCCAGGTTAAGTCTGCCCATTCTTTTTCCATGGTCAACCTCCTTGCGGGTAACTCTAGTAACTGCCGTATTATTATCCCATATAAGAGGGTCGTGAGACGGTTCCATGTTATTATACGCCTATTTGTAGACGCCGTATTCCTTGGCAGCTTCTACGATAGCCTGCAGGTTTGCCGGGTCGCATTTATCAATACCGGAGCCTAATGAAAGGATATAGCCGCCGCCCGGGGCGCAGACCTCGATGAGTTTACGGCAGATTTCCTTTATCGCCTGCGGCGTGTGCGTGTATAGCTGGGACGCCAGTACATTGCCGGCGATACAGGTATGACCGCCGAGTATTTTCTTGGCTTTGGCCATGTCGGTTTTCTCGAAGGTCCACACCACCCCTGTCCTGGGCAGGTCCTTGATAATGTCCAACCGGGTATTATAGCTGCCGTCGATAACCGGCATCGGTACCAGGCCTTCGTTAATCAGACCCAGCAGCAGCTGGCGGTAGGTGGGCCAGTAAAACTTCTCGAACTGCTTGACGGACATGAAAGAGTCGTCGCCCTTGTGCATCGGTATGAAAATTATGGGGCTAAGGGAGAAATTAGCCATGCTCAACGCTGATTCCAGGCTCTGCTGCGTTATTCCTTCCAGGGATTCGAGCAGCTTATCCGGCTGCCGGTACATATCCATGACCGACCCCTGGGTTCCTCTTAGCATGTCGGCCACGGTGTCAAAGGGCGCCAGCGCCATGCCGCCGGCCAGCGGGGGGAACCCTTCTTCCATCGCGATTTTACTGCATTCGGCCATGACCTCCTGCGATTTTACGTTTTCATCGCTGGCTTCCTGGATAGTCTTCATGAATTTCTGGAAACGGGGGTCCAGGCTCATGGCCATGAGCCTTTCCGGCAGTCCCTGGTAGGAGGAAAAGGAGGGGAGGTCGGCGAAAGGCTCGAAGACGCCCCAGGTCCGCGGTAAAAAGCGCCGGAGACCGAAGTCGAACGGGTCTTTCATCATCATGTCGTACTCGTCGGCTTTCATGTATTGTTTTTCGACGAATTGATGCATTGATTGGGTGGAGGGCAGGCCGTGTCCCGGCCATTTCATTACCTTGTAATCCAGGATTTCATAGACCTTTCCCGAAAAGAGGCCGGGGTTATCCGCCGTATCCAGGTCATAGTCCCGGAGAAACTTTATCCAGGCCGGCTTGATTTTCGAATAGTCGTAAAGGACCTCTTCCAGCGTAAGGCCGGCGTTGTACGCTACGATAGAACCGCCCGGAATATGAACCGGGACGCGGTCCGGTATCTCTATCTTGATAGCCTTTATCATCCGGGTGGCGCGTTCTTTGTATTTCTTGGCGGCTTCCGGGCTATTGAACTTGACCCCGGTCGGGTTCAGCCACTTTTTAAACCGCTCCTCGCGCCTTTCTTCCCAGGACATGTCTGCCCGTTGTTTTTCCATATTTCTCCTTTTAGGGATAAACGGCCTTTCCGCATGCCAGTCACACGCGAATGAAGGGTGGGAAGATACGGTTAGGATGCTGCCAAACGCTGAAAGGCCAAAGTACTTTATTTATATACGCCTATTTATAAGTGCCGTATTCCCTGGCGGCTTCCATCATGGCGCGCAGGTTCTCCGGAGGCCCTTTATCAATGTTGGCTCCGCCGCTCAAGATATAACCGCCGCCCGGAGCGCAAATCTCGATGAGCTTGCGGCAGTGCTCCTTGACTTCCTCTGGCGTACCGGTCATCAGTAATGAGGTGGGCACGTTGCCCATAAGGCAAGCCCTGTCCCCGAGCACTTTCTTGGCTTCGGCCATATCCGTCTGGTCAAACCACCATGCTACCGAGGCTTTCGGCAGTTCGCTGATAATCTCCAGGCGGGTATTATAGCTGCCTTCGGCGAAGAGAACCGGCACGATACCTTCGTTGACCAGCGCCATGATAACCTTTTTGAAAGTGGGCCAGTAAAAGGTCTTATACTGCTTGTCGGACATGAAGCCGTCGGCGCCTTTGTGCAGCGGCATAATTATCAGGGGCGCCGCGGCGGCGTTGGCCGCGCCAATAGCTCCTTCGATAGCTATGGGCGCGATTCTTTCCATGGCCTCGTGAAGTTTCTCCGGCCTCTGGAACATATCCATCATTATCCCCTGTGTACCCCGCAGCGTATCCCCGAGGGTATCGAAGGGGGCCTTGGCCAGCCCGCTCATAATACCGGGCATCCCGGCCGCTGCGGCCTCGGCGGAGACGGTGCCGACTGCCGCTATCCATTTAAGGCTTTCCGTACCGGCTTCCATTAAAGCCTGGAAACCGGCCTGGACGTCGGGCATGCCGAAGGGCAGGAACGTCGCGGTGGCTATTTCTTCAAAGGCGGTAAGGGGGGGGAGTTGTGAGAATGCCTTTAAAGCACCGAAGACCCGCGGCATATAGGTGCGTAGCCAGAAGTTGGAGGGGTCTTTGATGAGGGCATCGTACTCGTCCGGCTTCATGTACTCGGATTCAACACACTGGTACGTGGTCGTATCACCGGATATGCCGTGACCCGGCCATTTATACAGCTTGTAGTCCACGGCCTCCAGGGCCTTGCCCGGAGGCACCAGGCCGGGCGGTATGAATGTATCCAGGTCCTCTTCAAAGTCATGCAGGAATTTCAGCCAGGCCTGGCTAAGCTTATCGTAGTCGTACATCACGGTGCGGAGGTCCGTCCCGGCATAGTACGCGGCGTAGTTACTGACCGGCAGGATGCACGGTATCCGGTCCGCTTCCTTTAACTGAAAGGCACTGGCGAACCTGGTCACCTTTTCTTTATATGCCTTTTCAGCTTTCGGGCTGGAGAAGGTAACACCTTGTGGAGAAAGCCATCGCTTGAAACGCTCTTCCCGTTTTTCTTCTGGAGTTAACTCCGCCCATTCCTTGGTCATTTTAGCTCGCCCCTATCCACTGCTTTGCCAGGGCGACTGCGGCCATGGCGTCTTTACCGAAGGCATCGGCGCCGGCGTATTTCCTCACCTCGTCGTCCATTTGCCCGCCGCCTATCATTATCTTGACATCTTTCCTCAAGCCGGCCGCGTCTATGGCTTCGACTGTTTCTTTCATGGCGTCGAAGGCGGGTGTCAGGAAGCCGCTAAGTCCCACTATGGGAGCCTTGGTTTCCTTGACTTTATCCACGAATTTTTCCTTGGGGACATCAACGCCCAGGTTATGAACCTCGAAACCATTGACATCCAGCATGAAATCGACGATATTCAGGCCGATATCATGGATATCCCCGGCTACCGTGCCGAGGACGATTGTGCCGAGACGCTTGGTTTCCACCGCCTGTTTAAGATGCGGTTTAACCATCTCGGTCACCTGCTTGAGAAGCTCACCGGAGAAGACCAGTTCCGGTAAAAAGTACTCTCCGTCGGCAAAACGCTTGCCCACGACTCCCATACCTTCCCGGCTGTCATCAAGAATATTCATCGGGTCTTCACCAGATTCAATTCTCTCTTTGGTCAGCTTGAGGACCTCGTCCTCTTTCAAATCAGCGAGTAGATTGACAAAATCACCGGACATACTCTAATCCTCCTTAAAAATTGTTAATGATCAACTTAGCTGGAACTGGCGGACAGATCCATTATCTGGAATGCCACTCACACACGGCGAGTATACCAATGCTCGGGCAGAAAAGTCAAATATTTCCTGGATTTTAATATGGGGAAATAGCGCGGATACACCGGACGGACGTATTTCTTTACAACCATGGTTTTTTTAGGCTAAAATTAGTACGTTTTTAGCGGGTGTAACTCAGTGGCAGAGTATTTGCTTCCCAAGCAAAGAGTCGCGAGTTCGAATCTCGTCACCCGCTCCAGCAAAGTGAAAAGGGAGTGACGCCTTAAACGGAGGCATTTGCCCCTTTTACTTAAATAATCCCTTTTTATGTATGTTCGCTTATTTGTATTAACACCCCATTTTTGCTATTCTCTTAACGTCTTGCCCCTGATTTACTTTAAAAGAGATAAAGATTCTAGGAGGTCAGTCGTGTTCAATCCTATTATTTTCAACGGGGACGTCTGCACGGGCTGCAATAAGTGCGTGGACGTCTGCCTGATGGAAATCCTGGAGGCTAACCCGGAGAAGGGCAAACCGCCAATCGTAAAATACCCGGACGAGTGCGCCTATGACGGCGCCTGCTGGATGCAGTGTCCGCAGCGGGAACAAGGGGCCATAAAAATAGTCCCGCCCCTCCCCATGAGGGTATCCATTTTGAGAGGAGAGCAGCCATGAACCCGGGAATTGAAGTAGTGCAGGTAGATACGGATGTTTTGATAATCGGCGGGGGACTGGCCGGGTGTATGGCCGCCATTAAAGCCAGCGAGTACGGCGTGAAGGTCACCATAGCGGAAAAGGCCAACACTTTAAGCAGCGGCTGCGCCGGAACGGGCGTCGACCACGCCTGGGCGTATATCCCCATGATTCACGAGCAGATGGGCTGGACTCTGGAAGACCTTATTGAAGACCACACGCAGTTGATAGCGCGGGGGTTTATCAACAAAGACCTGCTGCGCCTGGTGGCCCGGGAGAACTATGACAGGATGCTCGACCTGGAGAAGTTCGGCATAAAAATCAGGTATGAGGACAGCAAAATACCCGGTAAATTCAGAATCGTCTACCAGTTCCATACCATGCCGAGCTCGTTCAACTTCGATGGCCATGACCTTAAAATAAAGCTTACCAGGGAGGCAAAGAGGAGGGGCGTCGATATTATCAACCGGGTAATGATAGTGGCACTCCTGCATGCCGGCGGCCAGGTAGCCGGGGCGCTCGGAGTGGGCACCAATAACGGAAAAATATACTCGTTCCGGGCCAAGGCAATCGTCATGTCAACGGGTAGGGCCAACCGGCTGACTCCTAATAAGACCGGCATCTGGGGCAACCACCGTATTCCCGTCAACGAGACCGGGGACGGGCGGGCCATGGCGTTTCGCGCCGGCATTCCCGTCATCAACATGGAGTTCCTTTCCTCCGGTTATTACTCCATCGGCAACTACGAACTGAATTTAGGCTCTCCCCGCAACACGGTGCAGCCTGCCGCGGCCGTTACCGGCGCCACCGGCGAACCGATCGTGCCGAGGACGCAGTTCTACGACTGGCCGAACCTGGGCAAGGAGAAGGTGGACGCCACGTTGAACCGACAGAAAATGCTTTCAGGAGGGCAGAACGCCCGCCCTCATTATGCTCAACTCTACCGGCAGGGGCAGGGGCCTTTTTACCTCGACCTTACCGGCGGCACGGAGGAGGAGATAAAATATATTGAGTGGTCCATCGGCAATGAAGGCAAGGGTTCGCTGTTTCTTGACTACCTTAAAAACCAGGAGGGGTTCGACTTTAGAAGAGATAAACTGGAATGGCTCCCCAACAGCCGCGAGATGGCCGGCACGGCGGCTTCCGGTCTCGTGGTTAATAACGAGCTTGAGACCGAGGTCAGGGGGCTGTTCGGCGCGGGGGATGAAATCGGAGGGGTGCCGTGGACGGGCGCCCCGGGTGCGTTCACCATGGGCTGGCGCGCCGGTGAGAAGGCCGCTAAAGAAGCCAGAACGCAGCAAAACCACCTGCCCGTAGATGATGAGTCGCTGGCAGCCTTGAGAGAACACTGTTCCGGTATCCTCAACAATCGCAGCGGCCTGCACTGGCGTGAGGTGGAAATAGCGGCGCAGAATATCGTGGACTACTACGCCGGCGAGGTGCGGGCGGAAAAAACCATACAGCGCGGCCTGGAGCGTCTGGAGGACTTAAAAAAGAACACCTCGTTTAAAGCGGAAAACCCTCACGAGCTGATGCGGTGTCTGGAAGTACAGTCGATAATTGATAATGCCGAGATGATATTGAACGCCTCGCTGGCAAGGCGGGAGAGCCGCCGCGCGCCCTTCGGGTTCTTCCGGGCTGATTTCCCCGAGCAAAACGATAAGGAGTGGCTGGCTTTCCTCGCCTTGAAAAAGAAAGAGGGGGAAATAGAAATTTCCAGGATTCCCGTACGGTAATAGCTAACCTGACAGGCTCATACCCTGCATTTTAGCACGTATTTTTGAGGCGTTTCTCGGCGCGGCCATCCAGAAACTGATTCCCGCCACGGCGAAGGCCGCCATGCTGATGATGAAGGCAGTGTTATAGCTGCCGGTAACATCGTAGATGTAGCCGCCCAGCCATGGGCCGATGGCCCCGCCGAAACCGGTGCCGAAAAGCAGCAGGGCCGTTATGGTGCCGATGTTCCTGCCGTGAAAAATATCACCGATTCCTGCGAAGATACTGGGCGAAAATATCCCCGTGGCGAACCCGGAGGCTACGGCGTAAACGTAAAGCAACCAGGGCTGTGACGTATCTTTCACCGATATTAAAGCCACCAGCGCGCCGATAGCCATAACGACCGCTAACGTGACCGTTTTCTCCCGCCCTATAGAATCGGATACAGAAGCGCAAATTTGACCGCCGATAGAGGCTATCCCGAACAGGGCGAAGACGGAGGTAGCCAGCATACTGCTGTACCCGGCGTCCTCGGCGAATTTTATCTGATGGGCCAGCACCAGGTAGTTGCCCACGCCCCAGTAGCAGAACTGGGACAGCACCAGCAGCCATAGACTGGGGGTCCTCAACGCAATATTAAGGGTCCAGTCGGGCGCTGTGTGATTAACCACTTCTCCGGTCTCTTCGGCGGACAAAGGCTCGTCGTCGCGGTAGGCCGACATTCCCCTGTCCTGCGGTCGATAGTAGAAAAAGATGATATACAGCGGCAGTAGCACGGCCAGGACGATGGCTGCCATGACCAGGAAAGAAGGTCGCCATCCCCAGTTTGATACCACTGCATCGACGAGCATGCCGTAGGCAAAGCTCAACCCGCCCCCTATCTGACCCAGGCTGATGGCCAGCCCCCGCCGCTTACCGAACCAGTTCATCAGTGAAGGACTTAATATGGGAGACCCGCAAAAGGCGGTGCCGATTGGCGCCAGCACCCCGAAGAGCAGGTAAAAATGCCACAGCTCGCTGGCGAAATAGCAAAGGGCTGTCGCCAGTGAAAGTATCAGTATCCCCAGCGTCACCACCACTCGCGGCTTCCAGCGGTCCACCAGCAGGCCGGCCAGGGGCGCGGTTAACCCGTAGATGAGGATGTTAAGCGAGAGCATTATGGCCGTGCTGCCGCGGTACCAGCCGAAGTCGTCCAGGATGGGCGAAAACAGGACCGAGAACGAGTTCCTGACGCCGTAAACCAGCATCATGGCGACGATGGTGATGCCGACTAAATACCAGCCATAAAAAAAGCGGGGGCGGCGTATCATTTACGAACCTCTCTATACTAAAATACCATAAAGGGCTGGCTAAATACGAACCAGGTCACCCCCCGGAGTATTTCTTTCCCACCCTGCCCGCCCCGCATCTGCGGCGTATTTCGTGAGATAACACCCCTGACTTAAAAAGGAAAGTGTGAAGCGAGAGGGGGCGAAGCCCCCTCTCAATAATTCTTCCCCCTCTCCGACCGGTTTATCTCTGCGGTTAATTCAATCCGTCGGGTAGGAGAGGGGGATTAAGGGGGTGAGGTTAAATAGTGAAGCGGGTAGAACTCAGGTCCGGACTTGACCCGGTTAGAGCCTCATGCTACTATTACATAGTAAAAATCACAGGAAAAAAGCGGGGTCGTTTACGTTAGCTCAAGTTAGAGAAACAGCATAAGGACTTGTCGTACCCCGGCAGGTTTACGGCTGAAAGGGATTCTCCGGTAGCCGAAAAATAACCTGTCCGTCCCGGTGGGACGGCTTTTGCTTGTCTTTTTCAAATCCAAATTATTCGGTATTGTATCTTGACCGCGGGTACGATAAGTCCGCGGTTTTTTCATAATTGTTCTTTTTAAGGAGTAAGACATTGAATATCAGTAAAGCAAGAATGAAAGAGCTACTCAAAGCGGAGCAGTTTCCCCGGTCGGCTAAATACGACCCGGAATGGGTCTTAAACGGTTGGATGGGCCCTAACGTTTTATGGCTGACGGAGTGGCTCTGCGAAAGAATGGAGCTCAAGCCGGGTATGCGCGTGCTGGACATGGGCTGCGGCAAGGCATTGAGCTCGGTTTTCCTGGCAAAGGAGTACGGGGTGCAGGTCTGGGCCAACGACCTCTGGATAGGCGCCGCGGAGAACTGGCAGCGTATCCGCCAGGCCGGCCTGGAGAACCAGGTATATCCGGTTCATGCCGAAGCCCACGAACTGCCGTACGCGGAGGAGTTCTTCGATGCGATTGTCTGCGTTGATTCTTACCAGTACTACGGCACGGATGACCTCTATCTCGGTTACTTCAGCCAGTTCGTCCGGCCGGGAGGGCAAATCGGGATAGTCGTAGCGGGACTGGCGCGCGACTTCGACGGCCCGGTGCCCGAACACCTGACCCGCCCCCGGAAAGACGGCAGCGTGTTATGGGTGGACGAGTGCTGGTGCTTCCATACCGCTGACTGGTGGCGCAACCACTGGGGGCGGACGTCACTGGTAGACGTGGAAGTGGCCGATGTTCAGCCGGACGGCTGGAAACTCTGGCTCCAGTACGAGAATGCCTGCGAGGAGGCCGGAACGCTCATGTTCCCCTCCGAGGCGGAGACGCTTGAAGCCGACGCCGGCAGATATCTCGCCCTGATACGCATGATTGGCAGAAGAAAGTAAGAAAAGGGCGGGTGAAGGCGGTATTTTCTCTATATTACGTCTTCACCCGCTATCCGTTTTTTAAGCAATTGTATATTATTTTTATATTTGATATTCTATTACCAATATTGGTTTTATAGCTTCGTCATGCGTAGAAAAGGTAAGCTTTTATTTGCAGTTCTGCTGGTTGGCATCATTCTTATTACAGGAGTATCGGGGTGCACCGGCAGCTCATCGCGGGGCACTCATGACCCCAAAGTAGACCCGTTTGTTCAAGACCGCATCGCCACGGTGCGCCTGGTAATGCCGGATGAAAACTGGGCGTTTTGCCGGGAACATGCCTTCGAAGAGCAGTACGTAAGGGCGGATTTCTGGTGGGATGACGAACTGGTACCGGATGTCGGCCTCCGGCCCAAGGGCAATTCATCGCTGGGACAGGCGGTAGGCTGGAACAGTCCGCGCATGCCTTTTGCAGTCGATTTCAATATCTTCAACCGGGCGCGCACCTTCCATGGCCTGAAAAAGGTCTTTCTCAATAACGGCTGGAGCGACCCCACCCTTATCCGCGAGGTAGTTGCCTACAAGATATTCGAAGAGGCGGGTGTCGTCACGCCCCGCGCGTCGCTCATCGACCTCTGGGTGAATGACGACCACCTGGGCGTTTATACCATGGTCGAGATGATTGACCAGGCCTTCATCGAGCGCCACTTCGACGACGCCACCGGCAACCTCTATAAACCGGAGCTCATGGTGGCGCGGCTGGACTGGACGGAAAAACACGCCTATGAGGATTTTGGTATGCCGGGCATGCCTATGCCCCCGATGCACCGGCAGGACCCCGTCATGTATACCAACATCGGCGGTGCGCCGCTTATCGACCTCCTGCGTGCCCTCGACCAGGAAGACATGGTCGCGCTTTACGAACCGGAGCCGGAACTCGGGGGGAATATGTTCCGTGGTCTCCCGCATGTGGTCATGCCTTCAAACTGCGTGGAAGCCATGATGCTGAAGACCAACGAGAACAACCCGGACTATACCGGCCTTTTTAAATTCCTCGATGTCCTGAACAACGAACCCGACGAGACGTTCCCCGGGGAAATTGAGAAGGTGCTCGATGTAGATGCCACCCTCCGGTTCATCGCGGCATCGGCGGTCACCGTGCACCTGGATAACTATATCGGCATTGGACACAACAACTATCTTTACGAGGTCAACGGCAAATTTACGCCCCTACCCTGGGATACCAATATGGCCTTCGGGACGTTCAACCTGGGCATTAAAAAAGAAGGGCTTATCAACTATTATATCGACGAACCTACCGGCGGCCCGATGAACAGATATCCCCTGGTAGACCGTCTGCTGTCTCACCAGCCGTACCTGGACACGTATCACGGCTATATTGAAGAAATTATGAACGGGCCATTCTCCCTGGACGTTGTTCTGCCGCGAATAGACAGGTGGGTGGAACTGGTGCGCCCCTACGCCGGGGCCGATACCGAGATGTTTTACTCCTTCGAGGACTGGGAGCGCAGTCTCGATGAAGACCTGCGGCCTCCCGACCTTTTCGAGGGGTGGATGGCCGGCGGGCCTTCGCCGATGCTCCCATTCATGCTGCATCGTCATGAAGTCGCCTGTCTGAAGAAGAACTTCGGCGTGGACAACCTGTTTATGCTGATGATGCGAGATTTCCAGCCCGGTGAGCTGGAGACTCTGGAAAAGTGCCTGACCAAAGAAACGTATGAGCTGTTCCTGCAGAATATCTACGGCCCCCTGATGGCCCCCCAGCCGCCCCGACAGCCGGGGTTCGGCCCCAACTCTCTGGGTCTAAGGAGCTTTATCATCGCGCGCCATGATTCGGTAAGGAAGCAGCTTGACGGCGAGCAGCGGAGCGGCTTCAACCGGATGGGCAACCGCGGCAGCCTGTGGATGGCGGACTGGCTCAAGTTCGATTAATAATGAATACTCTGTACGGGAGGTAAGTAAAATAAAAGTTACCGGTAAATCGGAAGAACAAACGGAAATCGTTGGTACGGTACAGAGGTTCGAGGGGAAATCCTCGGTGCTGCCCAGGAACACCGGCTTTGCCCTGACCATGCTGCGTCAGTCCTGCGCTACGGTACAGAGGTTCGAGCGGAAATTCTCGGTGCTGCCCCGGAACACCGGCTTCGCCCTCACCATGCTGCGTCAGTTCTGCCGTCCGGACCGTGAATATCCCCGGGACCGGGTAAATAGCCTTTACTTCGATTCCGTTGACCTCGACCAGTACGAACGGTCGGCCTCGGGAGAATTCAAGAAGGACAAGGTGCGCATCCGCTGGTACGGGGATAGCGCCGACGGGCGGAAGGAGATACCCGTCTACGTGGAAAGGAAAATAAGGGAGGGCTTCGCCAGCAGCAAGCAGCGCCGGCAGTTATCCGTCCCCGCGGAGCGCCTTGAGCCCGCGAACCTGGGCAGCGGGATTATCAGCAAAACCGAGCTTATGGCAACACTGGGCGGATTCGGCTATTTTCCGGAAAAACCGCTCAAACCGGTTATCCTGATATCCTACCGGCGCTACCGGTTTAATGAGATGCAGACCGGAGTACGGGTCTCCTTTGACCGGGATATTAAAGCCTCGGCGGTGGCCTGGGAGCTGGGCCGGCGGGACGGGGCAATACGGCTGCGGGGAGGCGTCATCGAGGTCAAGGGGCCCACGCTGGAATTACCGGTTACCCTCCGCCGCATGAGACTGCTCGACACGGATTGGAGCCGTTTTTCTAAATACGGTTCCTGTCTTGACGCGCATTTTACCGAGCCGGGCAGCCTGGCTCGTTTCTCGCCCTCGGGTAAAAATGTTGAGTTATAGATGAAAAGGAGGATATAGCATGTTTGACGAACTCTGGCAACTCATCGAGGGAATGCAATCGCCGGTGGGACTCTGGGAAGCTGTCATCGCCATAGTATTTTCGCTGGCGGCTTCTATCGTGACCTACCTGATGTACCAGCTGTTTTACGGTTCCAGGCACATCGGGGCGGGGGTACACCGGACGTTTATCATCGGCGGGCCGGCTATCACGGCGCTCTTCCTGGGTATCCAGGTATCCATACCGCTGTCGCTGGGTTTACTCGGAGCGTTATCATTCGTCCGGTTCCGTACTCCGGTGAAAGACCCGGCGGAAATCGGGTTCCTGCTTTTACTCATCGCTTCATCAATCGGCGCCGCTACCGAGAACTTCCTGGTAACCGGCATTCTCTTCGGACTCGTTTTCATTGCCCTGGGTATTCACTGGCTGACCCGAAATCGATTCAACGTGTTCGGGCGCGGCCACCTGATGATTTCCGTAGACCAACCCGCCTACCCCGACCTGGAAGGAAAGCTCTCCGCTTTTCTCAAGGAACGGCTGCGCGGCTTGAGGCTGGATACGATGTCCATGCTGGAAGACCGCGTTAGCCTCCATTACCAGTACCGCCGTCGCAGTGATATCGATTGGGCTGCCTTCACCAACGACCTTAATCAAATGGCCGGGGCGGCCAAGGTTGACATATATATCGGGTAGAATCAAGCGGCTTCTCCGCGTTTGAACTTAATAATGAGATGGATAAGGCCTGTTTACGGCGGCAAGGGCTATTCTTGAAATTTCAAGTCTATAGGCTGGTTTTTGCCTCCTGAAACCGTATTCCCCAATTTGACAGTATCAACCCCACGGAATAATATATTTATGGCGGCTATCGAGATA
>CAYPDM010000003.1:49104-51512 GCA_964409485.1 uncultured Dehalococcoidaceae bacterium
CAATTTGACAGTATCAACCCCACGGAATAATATATTTATGGCGGCTATCGAGATAAATTTCAGTCAGGAGGAAACGATATGGCGGGAATACTCCAGGATAAGGTCGTACTGGTCACCGGTGCCGGCATGGGTCTGGGACGTGCTTCGGCGCTGGCCTTTATCAGGGAAGGGGCTAAAGTGGTCGCGGCGGATATCGATGTTGAGAACGGTCAGCAGACCGTAGCTATGATTAAGAAAGCCGGCGGCGAGGCTGTCTTCGTCAGGGCCGACGTTTCTAAGGCCAAAGATGTCGAGGCCATGGTAAGCAAGGCCGTCGCTACCTACGGCGGGCTCGACTGTGCTCACAATAACGTCGGCATCGAGGAACTGCCGGAACCCCTTACGGAAGGCACCGAGGAAATGTGGGACCGTATCGTGGCTATCGACCTGAAGGGTATCTGGCTGTGCCTGAAGTACGAGATAACCTACATGGAGAAACACGGCGGCGGCTCTATCGTCAATACGTCGTCAATCGCCGGGCTAATCGGCGCGCCGCTCCAGGCCATATATACCGCCTGCAAGTGGGGTGTTAACGGTTTAACGCTTTCGGCGGCGGGCGACTACGGCAAAGCGGGCATTCGCGTCAATGCCGTCTGCCCCGCCGGTATGGCGGGTACCGGTTTCTATAACCGGATGCTGGCCGTGCAGCCCGGTATGGCGGAAGCGGTTAAAGAAATGATGCCCCTGGGGAGGGACGCGCAGCCGGAGGAGGTCGCCGAGGCGGTGGTATGGCTGTGTTCGGAAAGGGCTTCCTACGTCACCGGTATCACCATGCCCGTCGATGGAGGGTTCACTATAACCTAGTCTTCGAGGCCGGTTTACGGAGGTTCTCCCGGGCAGACTATCGCGTTTTGTTTATCATCATTATCACCGGCGGAATTACGCTGCTTCTTTGTCCCGTCCGCCCGTGATATAGCGGCGAAACAAGCTGAAAGAGAAAGGAAACGGGGAGATGGTCGGTATTCAATCAATTGGAGCTTATCTACCCATCTACAGACTTAATCGTGACGAGATTGCCCGGATGTGGGCGGCGAGGAGCCTGGGCGGGGCTAGGGCCGTGGCCGGCTATGACGAGGATACTATTACCATGGCGGTTGCGGCTACCCTGGACTGCCTGGGGAGGGGGGGAGGTAAAGCGGACGGGCTTTCGCTGGCGACGACCACCGCGCCGTACCGGGAAAAGCAGTCCGCCGCGATTGTTGCCGCCGCCGCCGACCTTGCCGATGAATGCCATACCGCCGACTTTACCGGTTCTCTTCGGGCTCCGACCATAGCCATTAAAGCGGCCGTCGATGCGGTAAAAGCAGGTTCGGCTAAGAATGTTATCGTGACCGCCTCCGATTGCCGCATGGGTGCCGCCAAAGGCATGCTGGAGCAGAAGTTGGGCGACGGCGCGGCGTCCCTGATGATAGGGTCGGGGAAGGTCATCGCCGCAATAGAGGGCAGCTATTCTGTATTTAATGATTTTACCGACCTCTGGCGGACGGAGGACGACAGGTTCGTTCGCACCACGGAGCAGCGGTTTATCGACGAGGTAGGCTATATCCCGACCGTGCAATCGGCCGTTTCCGGCCTCACGGCAAAATACAAACTTGCTGTCAAAGATTTTAACAAAATAGTATATTACGCATCGGATGCCCGCCAGCACGGCGGCCTGGCGCGGCGGATGAAGTTCGATAAAGCGCAGGTGCAGGCCCCGCTTTATGATAAAATCGGCAATACGGGCACGGCGGCGCCCCTGCTGATGCTGGCGGCGGCCCTGGAGGAAGCTGAAGCGGGCGACCGGATTCTCTTTATCGGCTACGGGGACGGCTGCGATGCCTTCGTGCTCCGCGTTACTGATGAAATAAAGAAAATTCAGAAGAAGCCGGTTGTTTCCAATAAGCTCGATGGGAAGATAGCCGTCAGCTACGGGCAGTACGCCACGTGGCGCGGCCTCGTACCCCTGGAAGCCTCGACGCTGCCGGACCGACCGCCGCTCTCGCTGCCGAGTCGCTGGCGGGAAAGACGGGCAATATTAGCCCTCTACGGGGCAAAATGTAAGAAATGCGGCGCTCCCCAGATTTCCCAGATAGGCCAGGCGCCGCGGGTGTGCGTCAACTGCCAGGCAAAGGACCAGTTCGAGCCCTATAAGTTCGCCGATAAGAAAGCTGTACTCTTCAGCTACGCCATCGACCAGCTTATGCCCACCCAGAATCCCCCCGGCGTCAACGGCGTCATCGATTTTGAAGGCGGCGGCAGGCTGATTTGCGAGCTTACCGACTGTGATATCGATAATATGGCGGTCGGCATAGGGCTGGAGATGACCTTCAGAAAGATGTTCACCAGTCAGGGTATTCATAATTATTTCTGGAAGGCAAAGCCGGTTG
>CAYPDM010000004.1:0-48538 GCA_964409485.1 uncultured Dehalococcoidaceae bacterium
CCGCCGAGGTCGTAGACGGCGATGGTCTCGTCGCCCTTTTTATCGAGTCCGTACGAAAGCGCGGCGGCCGTGGGCTCGTTGATAATACGCAGCACCTCAAGGCCGGCGATTTTGCCGGCGTCCTTGGTCGCCTGACGCTGGGCGTCGTTGAAGTAAGCCGGCACGGTGATAACGGCTTCGGTTACCTTATCGCCGAGATAAGCCTCGGCGTCGGCCTTGAGCTTCTGTAGAATCATGGCCGATATTTCCGGCGGGCTGTATTCCTTGTCGCCCATGACGACATGGACATCGTTATTGGCCGCTTTGACGACTTTATAAGTTTTACGCCCGGCGTCTTCTTCTACGGGAAGCTCGCGTCCGGCGGGCTCTCCGTATTTACGCCCCATGAAACGCTTGATGGCGTAAATGGTATTTTCCGGGTTGGTAATGGCCTGCC
Source organism: uncultured Dehalococcoidaceae bacterium (assembly GCA_964409485.1). GTDB lineage: Bacteria > Chloroflexota > Dehalococcoidia > Dehalococcoidales > RBG-16-60-22 > JAFGPF01. The sequence continues at coordinate 437 of CAYPDM010000004.1, forward strand.
GCTTGGCTATCTGGCCTACCAGCCGTTCCCCGTTTTTATTAAGGGCAACCACCGAAGGTACGAGGCGGCTTCCCTCGGAACTGGTGATAACTACGGGCTCGCCTCCCTCCAGCACCGCCACCTCGCTGAAGGTAGTACCCAGGTCTATGCCTACTGCCTTTCCCATTTATTCTTCCTCCTTTGTATCTGCTTCCCCGTTGCCCACCACTACTCTGGCGGGTCTAAGAAGCTTATCATGCAGCATATAGCCTTTTTGAAATTCCTCTATTACGATGCCTTCTTTCCCTTTATCCTGCCTTAAGGCTTCGTGGAAATTGGGGTCGAAGGCTTCTCCGGATGCCTTTATCTCCTTGACGCCCCGTCCTTCCAGGATGGTCTTGAACTTATGCGTCACCAGCCTGACGCCTTCCACCCATTCGTGTTTTCTATACCTGGCGGGGACGGCTTCCAGCGCCCGTTCCAGGTCGTCGACGACGGGCAGGAGGCCGAGGATAAGGTTGGCGTTGGCGTAGGTGTTGAATTCCTGCCTTTCCTGCTCGGAACGCCGCTTGTAGTTGATAAAATCGGCCTGCGACCGCTGCCAGTTGGCCAGGTATTCTTCGGCTCTTTTCTTTTCCCCGGCAAGCGCCTGCTCAAGGCTCTCCGCATTTTCTATATCGGCAGCCCTGGACTCCGGCTCGTTTTTTCTAATCTCCTCCGGTTCTTTTCGAGTCATTATTCCCCGTCCTGTTCGCCGTGTATTTCGTTACCGTAAAGCCCTGATACCAGCTGGCCCAGCACCGATGACAGGTAGTAAACCGTGGGTATGGTGCGGGAATAGGGCATCCTGGTGGGACCAACAACGGCAATGGTGCCCGTGGCTTCCTCGGGGAGACCGTAACGGCAGATGACCACGCTGCAGTTCTGGATGGCTATGTCTTTATTTTCCTTGCCGATGACGACCTGTACGCCGTGCGGGCTTAACCTGGAAGGAACGATAACCTTAAGGAGACCGCGGCTTTCCACCAGTTCCATGAGAGAGCCCATCTGGTCGCTGTGGGAGAACTCCGGCTGATTGAGTATAAAATGCCATCCCTCGAGATACGGTTCCTGGTATTCCTGGCTGTCCTCGGCTTTCATAATATCGACGAGGAAATCGGTCGCCTGCTTTTCCAGCGGCGTAAGGTCCGGTTCCCCCCCGGATATCTGCCGGGCAGTTAAACCGTTGTATTCGCTGTTCAGCTTACCGCTGACCACGGCCAGAGTCGATTGTGACACGGCCTCGTTAAAGGTGATTAATTTCTGCTTGACTTTGGCGCCTTCAAGAACGACTATTGCCAGCACGCGGGCGTCCTGCACGGATATCATCTCCATATGCTTCAGCTTGCAGTCGGTAGATTTCGGCAGGCTGACCACCGCCACGTTCTGCACCAGCTTGGCTAAAAGCGTGGCCGTGAGGCTTACCCAGGCCTCCACCTCTTTTTCCACCTGGTGGAAGGTGTGGCTGATAAGGCGCTGCTCATCATGGGGGAGATTGGCGGTTTCAATCGAGCCCACGTAGTGGCGGTATCCCCTGTCCGAGGGAATACATCCCGCCGAAGTGTGGGGGCGGATGAGGTAGCCTTCCTTCTCCAGGAGAGCCATTTCGTTACGGATGGTGGCCGGACTGATACCCAGCCTGGCATCGTCGGCGACGACCTGCGAGGGCACGGGCACCGCCCGGCTAATATATTGCCCGACGATATAATTTAGTATTTTACCGCTTCTGGCAGTAATCATTCGTATCTCCGTTAGCAGTCTAAGTAAGAGACTGCTAACTATAATCTAGCACTTCAGAGAGTCGTTTGTCAAGAGAATTATCGGGGGTTACGGGCGATTCTTGAACGTGATAACCGCCTGTGATAAACTAATAACGTGGATATTACATGGTTGGGACATTCCTGTTTCAGGATTAAAGGCAATAAGACTATCATCATCACCGATCCGTATCCCCCGGACCTGGGTTACTCCCTGGGCAAACAGACTGCCAATATCGTCACGGTCAGTCATCAGCACCCCTCACATTCCTACGTTCAGGGCATCGGCGGGGAGCCGAGGCTGGTTAAGGGCCCCGGCGAATATGAAATCAGCAACGTCCTGATTATCGGCATAGCCACGTATCACGACTCCGTAAAGGGACAATCAAGAGGTAAAAATACGGCTTACCTCATGGAGATGGACGGAGTGTCGGTATGTCACCTGGGCGATATCGGGCATGTGCTCAACGATGAGCAGGTGGAAGAGATGGGCAATGTAGATGTCTTGCTGCTGCCGGTGGGGGGAGTGAACACCATCAATGCCGCCATGGCCGCCGAGGTTATCCGTAAGATAGAGCCGAAGGTCGTAATCCCCATGCACTATAAAACGTCGTTCCTGGACAGGCAGCTGGATCCCGTGGAGAGCTTCCTCAAGGAAATGGGGATGGCGCAGGTTGAGCCGCGTCCCAAGCTATCTGTCAGTAAGTCGAACCTGCCTCTTAGCACGCAGGTATTCGTATTGGGCGTATAGGAATTTAGCCCCCCGCGTCCGCCCCCGTTGTTATCTTTTGCCACCCGTACTGCCATCGTATCACCGGCGGATTATCCCGCAATTACTGGAGCAATTGCGTAATTGCGCAAGGTCTCAATCACTATCCAGAAAGTCCAGCAGCAGGTGGTTGAAGGCTTGGCTGTTTTGCTGGTGGGGGGCGTGGCCGTAGCCCGGCAGTATTTCCAGTCGTGAATTCGGAATCAATCGTAACGCCCGGCGGGTGATAGACAGGGGCATATAGGGATCGTACCGTTTCCAGACGAGGAGCGTCGGCATACTCAAATTCTGTAAGGTTTCGCTACCGGCCCAGCTGTAGTCCTCCCCCTCTTTCGCCAGAAATCGCGGGAAGGGTTGAGGTTTCCGTAACAGCTTGCGCAGTGCCCAGAATGTGGTAAACAAAACGTTACCCAGCGTTGAAATTTTACCCAGACCGGAAGCATCAATCAGGATAAGTTTGCGGACCTGTTCCTGATGCAGCCGGACGACGTCAAGGCATACCCTGGCCCCGAAGGAATGACCCACCAGAACCGGCTTTTCCAGTTGAAGCGCGTCTATAAATCCCAGTAAAAAATCGCTGAAATCCGAGAGGTAATAACCCTTCTCGTTTCTTTCGTTCCGGCCGAAGCCGATAAGGTCGGGCGCGTAGAGCGTATAGCGGTGGGAAAGGGCGTTAATCGTAGCGTACCAGTCGCGGGAGTCGCTGGCGCCGCCGTGTACCAGGACGATAGGCGGGCCGCTGCCTGCTTTCAAATAGTGCGCCCGGTAGCCGTTTACATTCAGTTTGAGTGCCTCGATGCCGGTCCGGCCGTCTCTATTCTCCTTTATCACTGTGGGGAGCCTCTATCCTGATAAAATTTATAAATCCCTCGAGCAGGCGGGAGACCACTCTCTCCTGCCGGTAGATACAGTAAAAGTCGCGACTTAGCCGCAGTCCGCGCACGCTGACCCGCCTTACCGTTCCCGGGCCTTTATTTACGGCCAGGCTCGAAACGAAGGCGATACCGGCCCCGGCGGCTACCGCCGAGACGACCGCCTGGGTCGTTCCCATGACGAGATTGGGGATAAACCTGCGGAGGTCGAGCCCGGCCCGGGCGAGTTTGGTTTCCAGGCTGCGCTGCGTGCCCGAGGTGGCTTCACGAAAGATAAGCGGCTCGCCTTCCAGCTCTTCCGGCGATATCTCGCCTTTACGGGCGAAGGGATGCTCCGGGGAAACGATGAGGACAATTTCATCCGTGGCAAACTCGAAAGACGCCAGGTCCTGTCCTTCCGGCGCCACGCCGCAGAATGCCACCTCGTAGGTATTATCACGCACCCTATCGATAACCGTAAGAGAGTCAGAGATATCCACCTGGATTTTTACAGCCGGGTATCGCTGCTTGAATTTCGCCAGGAGCGGGGGAAGCAGGAACTCGCCGGGGATGGTGCTGGCGGCGATGAGCAGGTCGCCGGATATCTCCTCGCGCATCTGCTCCAGGTCGTGCTGGAGGCTCTCGCGCTCCGCCTCTATCGACTCGGCAAATAGGAGCAGTCGCTTACCGGCGGCGGTCAGGGTAATCGCCCGCTGGGTGCGGTCGATAAGGCGTATACCGAGCTCGTGTTCCAGCTTCTGAATTTGGAAAGAAACCGCCGGCTGGCTGATAGCCAGCTTCCTGGCTACCTCGGAAAAGCTGCCGAGCCTGACGATTTCCCGGAAGGTTTTAAGGTGGTCAATATTCATAATTTATGATAGTATAAATAATACTTATATTGTAATAAGAAATTACTTATGCTATAATCCTCCATGATTATTTTATGGCATTAGCGGCGAATCATCAAGGGTAAGGAGGCGGGATTGAATAAAAAAAAGATTTTTATTATTGTCGCCGGGCTTATCTTCGGTGTCCTCGGGGCGCTGATGGTAAACTGGGGCAACCCCGCCAACATGGGTATCTGCGTGGCCTGTTTTATACGGGATATCGCCGGGGGCCTCGGTCTGCACCGGGCCGGCGTGGTGCAGTATATCAGGCCGGAGATAATGGGTTTTGTACTCGGGGCCTTTATTACATCGTTCGCCTTCCGTGAATTCCGTGCCCGCGGCGGGGCATCACCGATAATACGGTTCTTCCTGGGGGCGTTCGTCATGATAGGCGCCCTGGTATTTCTGGGCTGCCCGGTTCGCATGATGCTGCGGCTGGCCGGCGGCGACCTTAACGCCATACCGGCCGTAGCGGGCATCGTTATCGGTGTGCTCATAGGAATATATTTCCTGAAAAAGGGCTTCAACCTCGGCAGGGCCGTTAAAATGAACCCGGTCGTCGGGTGGATTATGCCGGCGCTCATGGTGGGCCTGCTGCTGCTGGTAATATTCAAGCCAGGTTTCATCTTCCAGAGCGAGTCCGGGCCTGGCTCGCAGTTCGCGCCCATCGCCGTAGCTGTCGTAGTCGGACTGGCAGTCGGCTTTCTGGCGCAGCGTACCCGCATGTGCTTCGTCGGCGCCTGGCGTGATATCTTCCTGGTAAGGGACACCTATTTATTCAGCGGAGTGGCGGCCTTCTTCATCGCCGCGCTGGTTACGAATTATATCGCCGGCAACTTCGGCGCCGGGGGCATCTATCACTGGGGCTTTGCCGACCAGCCGGTGGCGCACACCAGCCACCTCTGGAACTTACTGGGCATGACCCTGGTCGGCCTGGCGGCGACGCTTATCGGCGGATGCCCGCTGCGTAACTGCATCCTGACCGGCGAGGGGGATACCGATGCCGGCATGACAATGCTCGGGTATATCGCCGGGGCGGCCGTGGCTCACAATTTTATGATGGCGTCCAGCCCGGCGGGGACCGGTACCTGGGGGCCGGCGGCGGTTATCATCGGTCTGGCTTTCTGTATCGTCATCGCTCTGTTCATGATGGAACGCGCCAGAGCGTAATAATATGAGGTAGATAATGTCTCTTTTAAAAAAGGGGAAGGTTGTCTTTACCGGCGGCGGCCTGGTGCTCTTCGAGGAGGTACAGGAGGCCATGAAGGCAGAGAATGTCCTGAAAAAGGCGGCATATCCCGTCAGGCTGGTGGCGCCCCCGCCGGAATTGCGCAAAGGCTGCGACCTGGCCGTGGAGATAAACCTGGTAGAGCAGCCCGGCATCGAGCGCCTGCTGAAACAAAGAGATGTCTACTATATTGAGATAAGGCCGCTGAAGGGCCGCGATGCCGCGATACTGGAGATTGTCAGGGTGACGGATTTCGGCGACTGGTTAATGGTCAAGGCCGCCAATATGAAGCTGACCTTCGAGAAAAAGAGCGGGAAAATAGTGAATACCTCCGGCGGCGGCTGTCCGGATATCCCCGTCATGCACGCCGAGCTGCTGGATAAGCACGTCGGCGAGGCGCCCCGGCCCGCGGACATCGGCTATACGCTGTGCGCGCTGATGCTGGACAGGGCCCTGGAAGAAAGCCGGTCGCTGTGGAAGGAGGGTGAGGGAACATGATGCTTATCGCCGGCACGGTGCCAGTCAAAGATATGCCTCTGACCTTCGGAAAGGTAAGCTCGGAAGGCGATTACCTGCTTATCGGCGGGCAGAGGGTTCCCTGCGCCCAGGGTACCGGAGCCATGGTGAGCGCGGCGCTGGCGACCACCGAATATCTCAAGCTGGAAGCGCCGCAGGTGCTGCTGGCCGGGGACATCGGCCAGGGCAAGGGCAGCCGCGCCATTTACGAGTATCTCATCGAAAATGTGGTTGAACTGGCGCCGGAGGTGCTGGCGCTTCACTACTGGCTGCCGGACATGGCCCAGACGCGGCGACTCTGCACGGAAATCGAAAAGTGCGCCCGCCGTCCGGTGCTGATTGCCGATGCCGCCTCCATGTACTCCGCCAAGGCGGCCGGGCTGGCGACGGCCTTTGATATTTTTACCCCGGACGCCGCCGAGACGGCCTTCCTGGCCGACCCCGATGCCACCCACCCTGCCTATGTCCGCTTTATGCTGTTCAACAACACCGAGAAGATGCCGGAATTGATAACGGCGGCGTATGAACATAAAAACGCCGCAAGATTACTCCTGGTCAAGGGGGCTACCGACTACATCGTTAAAGATGGCGAGATTATCGCCACCGTCACCGAGCCCGATGTCCCCATGATGGAACCTATCGGCGGGACGGGCGATACCATCACCGGCATGGTATCCGCCTTCGTCTACGCCGGACTGGAATCCCACGAGGCGGCCATCATTGCCGCGAAGGCCAACCGCATGGCCGGCAAGTTTGCGATAGTGACCCCGGCCACGAGGGTTCGACGGGTGGTTGCTCAATTCCCGGCGGTTTTTGCAAAATACCTGTGTGAATGGAGTGGTGTTTGCACTACGGGAGGAGTAAAATAATGACGGAAGTTGATGTGCGGGGCTATTCCTGCCCCATTCCGGTGGTGAAAACGAAAAAGGCGATGGATGAAAATCCCGGGGCAATATTAACGGTGCTGGTGGAGACCGCCGTCTCGAAGGAGAACGTCTCCCGCCTGGCCGATAGCCGTGGTTACTCGGTTGAGGCGGCGGAAGTCTCCGGAGAGTACCGTCTCACGCTGACGCCGCCGGCGAAATAGTGATATGGAGGTGGGCAGAATGGGGGACGGGGCTGAAAAGCTGCGCCTTACCGAGACCGTTCACGGGTCGGGTTGAGCTTGCAAGATAGGTCCGGGAGACCTCGCCCAGGCTTTAGCCGGTCTGCCTCTTCAGTCCGACCCCAATCTTATCGCGGGGATGGAGAGCGCCGAGGACGCCGGCGTTTATAAGCTCACGGATGACCTCGCCGTCGTGCAGACGGTCGATTTTTTCACGCCAATCGTCGATGACCCTTACGACTTCGGGCGTATTGCCGTAGCTAACTCATTGAGCGATGTTTACGCCATGGGCGGCCGTCCCCTGACGGCGCTTAATATCGTCTGCTTCCCGCAGGGACTCATGGATATCTCTATCCTGAAGGAGGTGCTGCGGGGCGGACTGGATAAAATGCGCGAAGCCGGCGTAATACTGGTCGGCGGGCACAGCGTGGAAGACCCGGAGCTCAAGTACGGCCTGGCGGTAACGGGCGTAATTCACCCCGATAATGTAGTTCACAATAACGGCGCCAAAGCAGGTGACCGTCTTGTCCTGACCAAACCGCTGGGGACGGGTATCATCAGCACGGCCATCAAGGGCGGTACGGCCGACGAGGAGGCTATCAATAAAATTGTGATATCCATGACCGCCCTGAACCGGGAGTCGTCGGAAGCGATGCAGGAGGTCGGCGTTAACGCCTGCACGGATATAACCGGTTTCGGCCTGCTCGGGCACGCCGCCGAGATGATTGAAGGTACCGCCGTCGGCATGGAAATAGATTCAACCGCCGTCCCGTTCTTCTCCGAGGCGAAGGCCCTGGCCGAGGCGGGCATGATTCCCGCCGGACTCCACCGCAACCGGGACTTTCGGAAAAAAATGGTGGATATTGCCGGAACGGTGCCCCTGTACCTTCAGGACATCCTCTTCGACCCCCAGACGTCGGGAGGACTGCTGATAGCCGTGCCGCATGAGAAGGCCTGGATACTGCTGGAAAAATTGCAGGGAAAAGGCGTGGCCGGGGCGGCAATTATCGGGGAGGTGACGGCGGAGCATAAGGGGAGGATTATCATCGCATAATAAAAGCGGCGGCTTGAGATGAGAATATTTGATAGTATAAAGAATTTTAAGATGCCCCGTCCGGTGGTGAAGGTGCGGAATCTCAAGGAACTGCTGAACATCACCACCAGGAGAGAAAAGACGAGGGAGACGATTTGCTCGGCTATAAAGTCGCGGCGTACCATCGAGTTCTACTATCACGGCGGCTACCGCACGGTGGAGCCGTTCTGCCTCGGGATGGTAATGTCCGGCGAGCGGGATAACGAGTCGCTGCTCTGCTATCAGGTCGCGGGATTCAGTGAATTGAGGGAAGCGGTGGAGTGGAAGCTGTACCGCGCCTCGGAGATGGAAGATATCACGGTATTGAACGAGCAGTTCGGCGGCGACCGGCCGGGCTATGCCCCGGATAATATTGACATGATAGCAATTTATTGCTGCGTGACGCCGGTGAAGGGCGCGCCGGAGGTAAAAGCGGCGGTAAAGCCGAAAATCAGTGGAATTAAAAAAGCGGATGCGAGGGCTTTAACCCATAATGAGTTGATGAGAAGGTTCCGTTTCACTCACCCCATCCCCATCCCGGATTTATACACTTATATGTTCTACGGCCCTTGGATTAAACCCCCGCCAGAACGCACAGAATGGAAAAATAAGCACTTTGCGTGGGCATTTGGGCAATCTTACCTCGAGTTACAAAACGCCTGATATTTTGGGACACAGGCGGTGGTTCATTCTATTTCCTCTCCGTCCGCGTATTTTTTATGAACAGTCGTTAGCGTAACTGCGCGTTTACCCTGTTAAGCAGTTCCCGGTCGTCCTTTACGCCGCGCACGTCGAGGTCCGTACGGCTAAAGGCGCGCACCATCGCCTCGATGAGCTTGGTCTTGCTTAATTTCTTGCCGCCGCTGAATTTAGCCGTAGATGCCAGGTTTTCCAGGTAGGCGTCTTCCTCCCGGTTGAGAAAGACGGAAAGTTTAATCATGGCCGACCTTCCGGGTTCGGGTTTAGGGACGTTCTGCCGCTGTTCCGGCGCCTTTTCAGGAGCCGGGCGGTCGACGCCGGTGAGGCGGTCCAGGGCGGTCCCATAGGCAAGCTCCTCGGTTATTTTAGCTCTTTTCATGCAGCACCTCTTCTGTGAATAATCTGTAGGCTTCAGCCCCGTCGGACCTGGGAGCGTAAGTTAAAATGGACATCCCGGCGGCCGGAGCCTCCTTAAAGCGGACGCTGGCCGGGATGATGGTATTGAATACTTTTATTCTGTCGCCGAAGGCCCTCTTGGTGACCTCGATCACTTCCCGACTGTGCAGGGTGCGGGTATTGGACATGGTGAATAATATACCCAGGATTTCCAGGGACGGATTGATTCTTTCCTGTATGCGGATGACGGTGGTCAATAGCAGCGCCAGGCCCTTCATCGCCAGGAAATCGGCCTGCATGGGAATGAGGATATTATCAGCGGCGGAAAGGGCGTTGACAGTCAGCAGTCCCAGGCTGGGCAGGCAGTCCACCAGGATATAGTCGTACTCTGCGCGTACCGGCTGGAGCATTTCCTTTAGCATCAGCTCGCGGGTGAAGGCGTTTGCCAGGTCGAGCTGCGCCTGCGATAGTTCGATATTGGCCGGCACCAGGTCGATGTCGGGATTGTCCGTTTTTAAAGTAACGTCGCGGATGGAGACCTGACCGGTTTCCCTGATGGTGCTGGTAAGGACATCGTAGCAGGTCTGCTTCAGGTTATCCGGGTTTAAGCCGAAGCTGACGGTAAGGCTAGCCTGGGGGTCCCAGTCCACCAGGAGTACGCGTTTATGGTGTTCGCTTAGACCCTGGGCCAGGGCCGCGGCGGTGGTCGTCTTACCGACGCCGCCTTTCTGATTGGCGATACAGATTACTGGCATAGCTTGAATTCCCCGATTGATTATAGCGCAATTGCGCAACTGCGTCAATGCTCGGTTGCGCAGGAGGTATGCGCCGCAAGGAATAAGATTTTAGAAAATCAATATTTCCACCCGATTTTATAAAAATAATTAAAAAAGGTATTGACAATATCAACATCCAGCACTATAATATATTAAGATTATTAAGTTGAAGGTTAAGATAATTAATGGGTGAGGGTATAAGATTTCAAGAAAGGTGATTGGCAATGTCTAAAGAGTGGCATGAACTGACAAAGATGACCCAGGGTAAGCCGATATCCATAGAACGTGTCCGGCTGGTTGAAAGCGATATCGCCATAGAAGGCAGTTTTACGCTGCCGCCTCTGGCCGGCCTGTCCGCCGAGGACCAGGTTTTCGTGATGGCCTTCGTGCGATGTCACGGCTCTATCAAAGATATGGAGGAGATGTTCGGCATCAGCTATCCCACCGTGAAAAACCGTATTAAACGCATCGCCAAACAACTTGAGTTCGTCGAGATAGTCGCCATTTCTGACCAGGAGGAAGTAATCGGAGAGCTGGAACATGGCGATATATCCGCCGAGGAGGCGATAAGGAGGCTTTCGAAATGAACAGACCACCCTTATTAATGCACGTGAAAATTCGAGGCGAGAACGGCAAGTTCGGTTTATGGCTGCCGCTGTTCCTGCTGATACCCCTGGCGCTGGTGGTTTTAATTATACTCTCGCCGCTGATACTTATTGCCGTGCTCGTTCTCTGGCCCAGCGGCTGGGGAAAGCTGGCGCTGCACAGCTTACCTGCATCCTGGAGAGTATTCTGTTCGATACGCGGCCTGAAAGTCGATGTTCATAATCCCAGAGATAGTGTATATATATCCGTCGTTTAGGCGGTTAGAAGGAGGATACTGCAATGACCGAGAACAAGAAAAAGATACTGGAAATGTTAGCCGATAAAAAGATAAGCATCGACGACGCTTATCGCCTGCTCGAGGTGGTTGACACCGATGAAGGGCAGGCAAGTACCCCGAAGCCGGAATCAGAGGTTAAAGCCAAACCCAAGTACCTGCGGGTTAATGTAATACCCGACCCGGATGCGGAAGGCGGTTCCGGCGACCGCGTAAATGTCCGCGTGCCCATGTCGCTGATACGCGCCGGCATCAAGCTGACGTCCCTGATACCCGCCGAGGCCATGGATAAGGTGAACGGGGCCTTGAGAGACAAGGGAATCAACTTTGATGTACGCAGCGTTAAAACGGAGGATATCGAGGAGCTCATCGAGGCTCTGGGCGAGTTGGAGGTTGATGTGATGAGTGGGCGGGAGAAGGTAAGGGTATTCGTTGAATAAGAGGGTGAAAAGTAAGGTCTCGCAGACGGCCAGCTATACCTGCTTTTGCCGGGCCTGCGCGGATGCGGAAAGGGATAAACGCTTTAAAGGTCCCGATTCTGTTTCTAAGGTGTTTATCCCTTTCCTGCCTAGGATGCTCTTCCTGAAATGCTCGCCGCTCCGGACTCTCGTAATGAAGAGAATAGCGCCGCGTGGAATATACGAGTACGTAGCGGCCAGGACGAGGCTGTTCGATGAAGTCTTCGGCAGCGCCATAGACGAGGCCTTTCCGCAGATAGTAATTTTGGGGGCCGGTTTTGATACACGAGCCTGGCGTTTTGAGAGACGTAACCGTGGTAGCAGGATATTTGAAATGGATGCCCCGGTTACCCAGCGGATGAAAAAGAAGCTGCTGAACAAAAAGGGTATACCCTTCCCCGGAGAGGTTACGTTTGTCCCCATCGATTTTGAGGAAGAAGATATTACCGGAGTACTCGGTAAAGCGGGTTACCGTACCGGCGTTAAAAGCCTGTTCCTGTGGGAAGGCGTTACCATGTATTTATCCGAGGAAGCAGTTGGCGACACCCTCGATATTATACGTAAAAACGCCGCCCCCGGCAGTCGCGTCATCTTCGATTACGTGCTTGCTTCGGTTCTCCGGCGGGAGAACCGACTGTACGGCGAGGCGGCTATTCGTAAAACGGTTTTTAAGAGCGGGGAGAAATGGATCTTCGGGATTGAGGAGGGAGCAATAGAGCCGTTCTTGGACAAAAACGGATTCAGATTAGTGGCACATTTTACTCCCGGTGAACTCCAGAAAAAATATCTTACTGCGGATGACGGGACCGTGCGCGGTCGCATCAACGAAACGCACTGCATCGCTCTGGCTGCAGTTGCCGCGGCGAATCATAAGGAGGATTAATATGGGTTATTTCAGAATACTGGCGGCTATTCCCGGCTTTTTCTTGAGCTCTTTTTTCCTGATGCTTCTCTGGGGAGCGATTTGCCCCGACTTCGGGATAGCCTCTATCACCTACGTCAAGTCTATGCTGATTACCATTACCCTGTGGCTGGCGGTCGCCCCCCTGGCGGCGGCTGGCAAGGGACGTCATTATCGGTAGAGACCGGCGTGTGGGGGTATTTAAACGTTAAGGGCGGGGACGGTTCGTCTTCTCCGCCCCGTTTCCTTTACGAAGAGGAAAGCAATTACCGCCGCTAAACAAAGCCCCGCCCAGAAGACGAAGGGCAGTCCCACGTTTATTATTTCAAGGCTGTTGCCTGCCGGAGGGGAGAAGGTATAACCCACGCGGGTAAAGGCATGGACTATCCCCACGGCCGTGCCGGCATATACCGGGCCGATTCCATCGGTTTCCACTGATAATGTAGCGGCCATCGCCCATATCATGTCGCGGAAAATACCCGCCATAATCGCCAGGAGCCATACCCCGGGACCGGTAACTACGGAAAGAAGACCCACGCTGATAACGGTGACTATCAGTCCGGGAATCAGGACGGCTTTCCTAAGCCCCAGTTTATCGGATAGCATGGTGAGGGGTATGGCGGCAGCTGTTCCCGCGGCGTTGAGGGCGGCCAGGGTACCGTCGGCGCCGGCAGCCGTCCAGCCGCTGTTCCGCAGGTAAAGCGGCAGATAACCCATTAATCCTTTATTGCACCCGGCGAAACCCATCATGCCGATGGCGATAAGCCATATACTGCCGCTGCGGGCTACGTGTCTCAAGGAGTGGCGCGGCGCCTGGATTGCGGTAGAGGAAGCCGACCGGGCGGGCTCGCGTACGGTCAGGAACCAGATGATACCCAGGAGCAGCGAGATTCCGCCGTAAAAGAACATGACATTCTTCCAGCCCCCCAGCAGGGGTGAAAGCACTGTGGCGCTTAGCAGGGCGCCCAGCATCATGCCGCCACCCACGCAGGCGGTTATAATTCCCTGTGCCGTGCCCAGTCGCCGCTCGTGGAACCACTGGCTGGCGTTCTTAATGACAACCACCGGCACCGCTTCGCTGGCTAGGCCGAACAGTAGCGAGGTTACGGCCAGCGTGGTGAAGCTGTCCGAGAGCCCTCTCGAAGCGCCGAAAACGCCCGCCAGCAGGCAGCCGACGGTAAGAATGCGCCTGGCCCCGAAGCGGTCCGCGAGGGACCCCGCCGCCAGTATGCTGAAAATGCCGGCCACGGAACTGGCTCCCCAGACGGTGCCCACCTGGACGATGCTCAAACCGAGCTCTTCGGCAATATCGCTGAAAAGCACCGGCATGCACGCCGTGGACATGGCGAAGACGACCAGATTAATGAAGGCTCCCAGTCCCACCACGTACCAGCGCTTCACTGATGAGACGCGGTCTGCCATTTACTTCAGAAGTCCCCGCCCCGCCAGGTCGGCGGCGACGTCGTTGAGATGAAGCTCTGCGAGCCTGGCCTTTGTCGGCAGGCCGGTTTCGGCGTCCCAGCCGCGCAGTCCGTAATACTCGGTTTTCATCCCCTCGAATTTATCCCTGTCGACGGTAGCGCCGATTTTGGATATTGTTTCGCCGTCTTTCCCCGGCGCCAGGCATTCGGGGTTATAGAACAGCTCGCCCTGTCGTAGCGGCTCGGTGAAAAAATATTCCAGCAGCCTGTCGTCCTTACGACCCTGCCATCCCTGGCGGAGTAATATGGCCCGTTGCAGGTTAAAAATCCTTTCTCCTATCCTGTCGAGTTCGGCATCGTCAATCTCTTTACCCGTAATGGCCGAATAGACCTGGCTTTCCGTCACGGTATCGGCGGTAGTGCCGAGGGCGCGGTTGTACTGGGTCATCGTCCAGCGAAGGTCGCAGACGACGAGACTTTCCTTGGCAAAGACGTGGTCCTGGATTTTTTTGGCGGCTACTGCCTTGCCTTCGTAGGTGGATAAATCGGCGGCGGCGGCGCTGCCCCAGATTATCTCGGCGGCCTTCCGGTAACTCTCGACGCTGAAGAGCTCGCCCGGCTCGCCTCCCCCCATCCCGACCCACATCATCAGCGGCGAGCTGATTTCATGCAATTGACTTATGGCTCGTCTCGGCTCGGTGGCGTAGACGAGGGCGGTGGTGATAAACAGCCTCGGGTCGTAGTCTTTTTTCTCGCCTCCCCGGGTGGCGACGACCCTGGGCAGCAATGCCTCGGCCTTTGGTCCCACCACTGCGGCGGCGGGGATGATGCCCCGGGATAAAATATCGCCGAAGCCTTCTCTGAAGGCTATTATCCTGGTAAGTTCCTCGATATATTCGGGGCTGCCGACCTTCGATAGCGGCAGGCCCGTCTCCCTTTCGTTGATGAGACCTTCCTGAAAGCAGGCGTCGAGCCACTCAATCATGCTCTGCATCACCGAGGTGTCGAGACCGTAGCCGTCGCAGAGCCGGGTGCCCTGGAGGCGAGCGCCGTTCGGGTTTCCGGTATATCTATTTACCATTTCAAGGTAAACCTCGGATGCCTGGCAGAGCGCCTTGTAACGCCTGCCCTTTTCGTCTTCGTATACTTCACGGGAGCACCCGATGCCGCACCCGTGGCAGGCATGGGGATGGGTAAGCCCCGGCACCCCCCACATCGAGGGCATATCCATTTTAATCCGGGAGTCCCGGATGAGTTTTGCCATCTGCCGGACTTTTTCCGGGTTGGCGGCTACCGGCTTTTTATCGCCGGCGGCGACGATGGCCTTGAGATTTTTCGAGCCCATCAGGGCGCCGAGACCGCCGGAGCCGGAGGCGCCCCCTTCCGCCGTGACTACGGCGAAGGGCACCAGTTTCTCCCCGGCCGGGCCGGTGGTCAGAACACTGACGTTTTGTCCGAGTTCCGCTTTTAGTATATCGCTCGTATCGAAGGAGGTCTGCCCCCACAGATGCGAGGCGTCCCTGATTTCTACTTTTCCATCGTGGATATAAAGATAAACGGGTTTATCCGCCCTGCCCCGGACGGTCAGGGCGTCGTAGCCGGCGTATTTAAGCCAGGCCCCCCACCTCTCCCCCAGGTTGCAGTATGAGAAGGATTCCGGGTCGCCGAGGGGCGTTTTACCGCAGATTTTCCAGCGGAAGCCGGCAAAGCCGGGGAATCCGGCTACGGGCCCGCTGGCGCAAATCAGGCAGTTCTCCGGGTCGTAGGCTTTTGCTTCCGGCGGTACCATGTCCCAGTAGAGCCTGGCGGCGATGCCGTGTCCTCCTATGTATTTATCGGTGTAATCGGCGCTCGGTTGTTCGGCAATCTTTCCACTGGATAAATCCACCTTTAAAATTTTTCCGGCGTATCCGTATTCTGGCATTGAATCGCAAGTCCTTTCTTGTCTGGTTTATAAACCCAGTTCTTTCAGCTTGTCGGGAGTCGGCGCGCCGCTTTTGTCCCAGCCGCGCTCCGAGTAATATTCGTCGAGCATTTCATCAAGGTCTTTCTGGCTGATGATTTGTCCTTTAGAAGCCCCCGCCTTGATAGGCTCGGTCATAAGGCGTTTGGGGAAGGTATCGTCCTTGCGGGTGAACCCCGCGCCGATGTTGAACAGGCGGGCGACGTTATTCAGTCTTTCTCCTATTTTCTGTATTTCTTCGGATGTGAAGCTCGTGCCGCTGGCGGCGTTAACGAGGTCGGCGGTATTCTGGCAGGCTATATCGGGTACGGCCATGTCGAGGAGGAAGGCGCACATCGTGGCGCAGTCGCAGGTGACGGAGCGGACGTCCTGGTTCCACTTGGTCAGCCGTCCCTTGCCCTTGGTGGCCGTTCTATCCACCTTTTCGGGGATGGGTATACCGAAAATTTCCTGGTAGGCGTAGCCCCGGTTATGGTCGGCGCCGGTATAGGAAGTGGCGTAGTTAAGTCCGTGGGCCTTGGCGCCCCGCACGTCGTAGGCGGGCATCTCCAGTCCTTTTACCTGCATGGCGTAGTCGCCGGTGCCCTTGCCTATCTTCTCGGCGGCTTTTTTCGTGCCCTGTCCCAGGAGCGCGCCGAGTCCTTCCTGGTAGGATATCTTCCGCAGCATCGCGATAACGGCGGCGTGGTTGCCGAACTTGAGGTCGATGCCGTCGGTGTCCTTTTTGGTGATGATGCCCTTTTCGAAGAGCTCCATCGCCCAGCCGATGGCAACACCGGCCGAGATGGTGTCGATTCCGTATTCGTCGCAGAGACGGTCGGCGGCGATAACGGCGGGGAGGTAGTCCACCCCTACCGTGCTCCCCAGCGAGTAGGTCGTCTCGAACTCGGGTCCCTCGCTAAGATAGCCGGCGTAAGGCCCGGAGGTAACCAGCTTTACCTGGCTGCAGCCCACCGGGCAGTCCTGGCAGTGGGTCTTCGTTATAATCATTTCGTCCTGGGCGTCTTTGCCCAGCCCGGGCACCATGTTGATTTGACCCGTGGCCGACCAGTTTTTAATGGAGAAAATCCCCATTTCCGTCATGGCGTCGACGACCATGGGCGTGCCCGCTTTAGCGAACTGCGGGTAGAGTACCGGGCTGGCTTTCATGGCCTTGTTCATGGTCTGCCGGGCTTTTTTAAAGCCCTCCGAATCCACGATGTCCGGCTTCTTGTGTCCACGCACGGCGATGGCCTTGAGGTTCTTGGAACCCATCACCGCCCCCAGTCCCTTTCTGCCCGCGGCGCGGCGCTCGTTGACGATGCAGGCCATCGGGACGACCCTGTCGCCGGCCGGGCCGATACAGGCAACCCGGTAATTATGGTCGCCCAGCTCCTCCTTGATAAAGAGCTGGGTATCTGTGGTCATCATGCCGGTCAGTTTTTCGGCGCTCCTGAATTTTACCTCGCCTTCCTTGATGGCGATATAGGCGGGTTTCTCCGCTTTACCCTCGATAATAATCATGTCGTAGCCGGCCCGCTTCATCTCGGTGGGGAACTGACCGCCGGCGAGGGCCATGCCCACGGCGCCCGTCAGCGGCGATTTTGCCACCACGGCCATGCGACTGGAGCAGCTGGCGCCCGTGGCCGTCAGGGGGCCTACGGCGAAGATGAGCTTGTTGGCTTTGTCCAGGGCGGGGGTATCCGGCTTCACTTCGTCGTAAAGACATTTAATGGCAAAACCGGCGCCGCCGAGGTAATTTTTAACGAGTTCCTCCGGCAGGGCCTCTTCTTTTACAGATTGCTCGGTCAGGTTTATCCTTAGTATCTTGCCCGTGTATCCGCCTTTATACATAATTATGCCTCCTTTCCAGTTTTCATTTAGTCACCGGCGGTGCAAAGAACCTTGATAAGTTCATATTTTTGATTTACCACCTGTTGCAGCTTATCTATATCATCCTCTTTTAAGTGGGCGAATTTCCGTATCTGCCCGGTAAATTCCTTGATTGGGCGGGGATTTGCCGTTTCGTGGGTGAGTCGGAACCGGCCATTCTCGGCTTCCCATAGCGGGAAGTAGTTGGTTCTTACCGCCATCCGGCACACCTGAATCGATGAATTGCTATTGATACGCCAGCCCATGTTGCAGGGAGAAAATACGTGAATGTAAACGAACCCTTCGTTTTTCTTCTCCTTTGCCTTGATTAGTTTCTTGGCGAAATCCTCAAGGTGACTCAAGGTGGCAGTGGCAACATAGGCGACTCCGTGCATGGCCATGATAAGCGGCATGTTCTTGGCTGAAGTCGGCTTACCTTTCCCGGTAGTACCCGCGGGCGTCGTACTGGTAGAAGCTCCCAGAGGCGTGGTGCTGCTTCTCTGGTAGCCGGTATTCATATATCCTTCGTTGTCGTAACATAGATAGATGATGTGTTCGTTTCTTTCTGCGGCGCCACTTAGCGGCTGGAAGCCAACATCCGCGGCGCAGCCATCGCCGGTGAAACACACTACGGTAACATCTTTACCTATCCTGCGGAAATATCTGGAAATTCCGGTGGCGCTGGAAGCGACCCCAGTCATCAGGCAGCTGTAGTATGTCAGGCGGTGCCAGCTTCCTAGGTTCTGTCCGTAGAAGATAGGTGCCGAACAGCCGGGGCAACCGACCAGCACGATATCCTTTCCCAGGACTTTCGGCACGAATCTGGCAGTAAGCTCCAGCGTACAGCCGGGGCACCAGGCAAGTCCTCCGGCGTACTGCTCCTCTTTTTCTACGAAATAATCGAAAACCCTTGATTTTTTCTTCTCCTGTTGTGTCATATTCTCCCTCACTCTTCCAGCGGTATCCAGGTTACCTCCTGGTAGGGCTTACCAAGAGCGGCAGCGTGTGTCTCGTCGATTACCCTCTCGATATGGGGTATGGTTATATCGAGATTAGCCATCCCGTCGATATAGCTCAACATGGGCATAATACCGATATCCGGCGCGAGCGCCCTTAGTTCCATATACATCGGTCCGCAGTTCCAGCCGAAACAAACACTGCGGTCAATAACCCCGATTGCCTTTTTCCCTTTAAGGGCTTGTGCTAGTCGCTTGCGGGGAAAAGGACGGAAAAGCCTTATCTTGACCAGACCCGCTTTTATTCCTTCGTCTCTTTTGGTATCAACCACTTTCCGGGCTGTTCCGGCGGCGCCGCCGGAAGCCACTATCAGTATATCGGCATCTTCAGTGCGGTATTCGTCTATCTGGCCACCGTAGCTCCGCCCGAAGAATTCTCCGAATTCTCTGTCTATCTCGTCCAGCTTAGCGGCGGCTCGCTCCATAGCCGTAGCATGCTTATAACGCAGCTCAACAAACCCAATCTCAATGCCATGACTGCCGCAGCTTAGAGGCTCCCCCGGGATCAGCGTGGGACGCTGCGGCTGCTGCTTTAAAGGTGCCAGGAACCGGTCAACATCTTCCTGAGCAGCGATTTCTACAGCCTGTGCCAGATAGGAGAGATAAAAACCGTCGTAGTTTACCATCACCGGGAGCTGGATATCGTAGTCTTCTGCCAGCCGGAAGGCCATGATGATATTGTCGAAAATTTCCTGACAATCTTCGACGATTATCTGAATCCACCCGGTATCTCTCGTACTGATTATGTCTTGTTGGCCGCCGGAAACAGCCAGGATGCCGGGAGTTTCGCGGTTGGCGATAGCCATTACCACCGGGGCTCTGAAGCCGGAAGCCTGCTGTACGGCGTCATACATGAAGGAAAGACCCCAGGATGAAGTGGCGGTGAAAGCACGGCCACCTGAAATGCTGGCGGCAGCGACAACGTTCATCGCCGAATTTTCACCCTCAACCTCTACCATCTCGGCATCAAGTATTCCGTTAGCATGAAATGTTGAAAGCTGTTCCGCCACTTCGCTCATGGGGGTTATAGGGTAAGAAGTCACGACATCCGGTCGGCAGAGCATGGCCGCATAGGCGGCGGATCCGTTGCCGGTTATCACCCTGACCTGACCTTTTTGAGCTTTCATAAGCAGATTCTCCTTCTTGAAGTATCGTATCTATACTATCGAGGCGTTTGTCCTGGCGATGTATTATCAATGGATATTTTTATAGCAGCACACTGCCGCCGTTGACGACGATGTAGTGCCCGGTGATGAAGTCCGAGTCCGCCGAGGCCAGAAACACCGCCGTGCCGGGCAGGTCGGAAGGCTCTTCGCGGCGCTTGATGCACTGCAGGTCGATAGTCGCGTCGAACGACTGTTTATTGCCTTCCTGCCCCAGGCTAGCCTCGGTGGCCGTAAATCCCGGCCCGATGCAGTTGACGTTAACGCCGGAGGGACCGAGGGCCCTGGCCAGTATCTGTGTCAGGGCGTAAACGGACGCCTTGCTGCAGGCGTAGGCCAGGAGGTTGACGGCCCCGGGCACCTTGAAAACGTCCGAGGCGATATTGATAATCTTACCGCTGCCCTGCTTTTCCATGAGGGGGCCGATGGCCTTGCAGCACAGGTAAGTCCCCCGGACATTTATCTCGAACATGCGGTCCCAGTCGGCCACGGTCCAGTCGCTCCATTTTCGCCGTTTTACGCCGTAATACATGGCGGCGTTATTGAGCAGGATATCCACCCTGCCGTAGCGCCGCACGACTTCTTTGGCCATCTGTTGTGTGTCTTTTTCTTCGGATATATCGGTCAGTATGGCGGCGGCTTCCCCGCCTTTAGCTTTAATTTCCCCCACGGTGCCCTCGGCGCGTTCCAGGCTGATATCGGGGAGAAGCAACCTGGCGCCTTCCTCGGCAAACCGCAGGGCGAATTCCCTCCCCAGGCCGCGGCCGGCCCCGGTGATGATAGCTACCTTGTCCTTTAATGCGGGTGACATCTAAGCCTCCTGTTTATTTCTTGTGGTTATGTTAATCCCCGGCCTGACTGCCTGTCAATAAAGTCCTTCGCCGGGGGGTGCTAAAGCTCTATTTCTTTCAGGTCTGCGGCCGGCTTAATATCGGCCGTGGTGAGTGCCTGTACCTCCGCTGCCGTCCAGCCGGGCGCTATCTCTTTAAGAATAAGCCCGTCCGGCGTTACTTCCATGACCGCAAGGTCGGTGATAATGAGGCTGACGCAGCGCCTTGCGGTCAGGGGATAAGTGCATTCCCTGACGATGCGCGGCTCGCCGTCTCTGGTGGTGTGCAGCATGGTCACGATTATCTTTTTAGCGCCGACGGCTAAATCCATCCCTCCCCCCATGCCTGTCGCGGGCCGGCCCGGCCGGCCCCAGTTGGCAAGGTCGCCCTTCTCCGATACCTGGTAAGCCCCCAGCACCACGATGTCTATATGCCCCCCTCTTATCATGTCGAAGGCCGCCGCGCTATCGAAAAAGCACATACCGGGCAGCGGCGTCACCGGCTGGTCGGAGGCGTTGATAAGCTCGTAGTCCTTTTCCTCGTCAGCGGCCAGGCTTCCGTATCCCAGCATGCCGTTCTCGCTCTGGAAGAAAACGGTCCTGTCCCCGGGGATAAGGTTGGCGCAGAGGCCGGGCATGCCGTAGCCCAGGTTGACCACCGCGCCGTCGGAGAATTCCCTGGCGGCCCTCAATGCAATCGTCTGCTCGTCAAGTCGTTCTTTCATCGCGGCACCTCCACGATACGGTCGACGTAAAGATGGGGGGTAACGACAACCTCGGGGTCGAATTGACCTGTCGGCACCAGCTCATCGACTTCAACGATGGTGATTTTGGCGGCCATGGCCATGACCGGGTTGAAGCACCGCGCCGTTTTACGGTATACAAGGTTGCCGAGTGAATCGGCCTTATGCGCCTTAATCAGGGCGAAATCGGCGGTCAGGGGCAGTTCCAGGATGTACTCCCGCCCGTTGATGACCTTCTTCTCCTTGCCCTCTCCAATAGTAGTGCCGGCGCCCACCGGCGTGTAGAAACCGCCCAGTCCCCCCGCCCCGCACCTTATCCTCTCCGCCAGGGTACCCTGCGGCACCATCTCAATTTCAATTTTACCTTCGTTGAACGATTTCTCGAGGGGAGAGGTGGGGGGCATGCCTCCAAGGGCGGGCACCGACCCGATGAATTTCCTGACCTGGCCGTTCTCGAAGAGGATGCCGGAGTCCTGGTAGCCTTCCGGTTTGATGCGGTGGCTTAGTTCGTAGCCGACTCCACCCATGTTGGCGATGATGGTGAGGTCTTTCGCTCCCTGCCCGGACAGGGCGACGATGAGGTTGATGGGCAGGCCGCCGTAAGAACCGAAACCCCCGACCATGACGGTAGCGCCGTCGAAGACATCGGTTACGGCTTCATCACAATCGCTGAATATCTTCGTTACAGACATGAATTCCCCCTTGAAGAAGTGTGGTGCCACCGAGACTGATTTTACATCTGTACCGGAATAACGTCAATTTTACGCGCTTATGCAGATATTTTTTGACAATAATCAGGATAAAGTGTATATTTTTAGACGGAAACCGCCGGCAGACACGGACATATTCCGTCCTGAAATAGTTCAACGTTTAAAAGCAAGGAGGAAAATTATGGCACATGGCTTTATGGGAAAGATACTGTGGGTGGATCTTTCCAGGAAACAAGTGAAAGATGAACCGCTTGACGAAAAGATGGGCAGGGAATTCCTGGGGGGTTACGGCCTCGGGGCCAGGATTCTGTTCAGCCGGCAAAAGGCCGGCGTCGACCCGCTGGGACCGGACGCCACTCTGGGGCTGGTCACCGGCGTCCTCACCGGCACCGATGCCATGGGCGGCTCCCGCTACGTCATGGTGGGTAAGTCGCCGCTGACGGGGGGCTGGGGTGATTCTAATTCCGGCGGCAATGTCGGACCGCACCTGAAGTTTGCCGGTTATGACGCGGTGTTTTTCACCGGCATAGCGGACAAGCCCGTCTATCTCTTGATTGATAACGGCAAAGCTGAAATCAAAGACGCTTCTCACCTCTGGGGAAAGGACTCCTTCGAGACACAGGACATACTCCGGGAGGCGCACGGCAAAGAACTGGAAGTGGCCTGTATCGGCCCGTCGGGTGAAAAAATGGCCCTCATCGCCGCCGTGATGAACAACAAGGGACGCGCCGCCGGCCGCTCCGGCCTGGGCGCCGTGATGGGCTCCAAGAAGCTCAAGGCAATTGCCGTTAAGGGCAGCATGAAGGTGCCCGTCGCCGATGTGGAGAAGTCCAGGGAAATGAGAAAGAAGCACCTGGCGAACCTCAATCCGCGGTCCGAATTCATCGGCGGTTTCGGCACGTCGGCCCTCTTTAATATGAGCTGCGAGTCCGATGACGCGCCCTGCAAGAACTGGGGGGGCGTGGCGACCATCGACCTGCCCGACTATAAAAAGCTCGGCGGCGAAGCCGTCAAGGAACAGCAGGAACGGAAATACGGCTGCTGGCACTGCCCCATCGGCTGCGGCGGCATCATGAAGGCCGGGACCGGCGATTATAAGTATGAGGCGGGCGCTCATAAGCCCGAGTACGAAACGCTGGCGATGTTCGGCTCCAACCTGCTGAACAGTAATCTGGCTTCTATCATCAAAGCAAATGACATCTGCAATCGCTACGGACTGGATACCATTTCCGCGGGGGCATCTATCGCTTTTGCCATCGAGTGCTATGAGAATGGCATCATCACCAAGAAAGACACCGACGGCCTGGAGATGACCTGGGGAAATCATAAGTCCATCATAGCCATGACGGAAAAACTGGCCAAACGCGAGGGCTTCGGCGATATTATCGCCGACGGCGTCAGGAAAGCCGCCGAGAAAATCGGCAAGGGCGCCGAGAAATACGCCATGCACATCGGCGGGCAGGAAGTGCCGGCCCATGACTCCAGAGGCGGCGCCGGGTTCGCCATCGGCTACGCGGGAGAGCCCACTCCAGCCCGACATACCCAGAGTGGTGAAGGCCCTCTGCCGGAAGGTTCCATGCCCCAGTTCGATATGGGTTCGTTTAAAGGACGGGGTGCGCCCCATAAAATCGGCGCCGGTATCACGGTAGCCTATAACGCCGCCGGAATCTGCATGATAGTCATCGGTGACGGCTATATGCACTTCGACCAGCTGCTGGAGGGTTTGCGGACCATAACCGGCTGGGACATCACTAAGGAAGAGATGATCGAGACCGGTGAGCGTATCGAGGCCATGCGGCAGGCTTTTAATATCCGCGAGGGTCTGAAAACGCCCTGGAAATTCCCGGACAGGATGATGGGCATACCCCCCAAGACGGTCGGCCCGCGCGCCGGGATAACGTTGAAAGCTGAAGAACTCACTGACGAGTACTACCAGGCTCTGGACTGGGACACCAGGACCGGCAAGCCCAGCAAGAAGAGGCTTATCGAGCTCGGTCTGGAAGACGTATCCAAAGTGCTCTGGCCGTAATAAAGAAAAAACAGCGTATTACGAGAAGCCCCGGTTTCTATAATTGGCCGGGGCTTCTTGTTGCCTTGTATCAATATTTCACAGAGTATATAATACGTCATTATATTATCATTTTCAGTCGAGTAAAGCGGGGGTAAGGAAATGGCTGAAGAATTTCTGGTGGTAAAAGACCTGCATAAGAGTTTTCATGATTTCAAAGCGGTCAACGGCGTCTCGTTCACTATAGGGAAAGGTGAGATATTCGGCCTGCTCGGGCCCAACGGCGCCGGTAAAACAACGACCATTCGCATGCTCTCCACGGTCCTCACAGCCGACAGCGGCGAGATTACCATAGGGGGACATACCGTGCGGAAAGAAGCCGAGGCGGTGCGCAGTATCATCGGGGTATGCCCTCAAGACCTGGCGATTTACGAGGACCTCTCCGCCCTGGATAACATGGTGTTCTTCGGGCGGATGGCGGGATTGAACGGCAGGGATGCCCGGGAACAGGCCATGGCCAATCTCAAGCTGATGGGATTGCAGGATAGAGCCGGAGGAAAGGTATCCAAGTTTTCCGGCGGCATGAAGCGCCGCATCAACCTCGCTATTGCCCTTATGGGAAATCCCCGGCTTCTCTTTCTGGACGAACCTACCGTGGGCATAGACCCGCAGTCGCGAAATCATATTTACGAAAATATCCTCGGTCTTCAGAAAAACGGCATGACCATCCTCTATACCACCCACTACATGGAGGAGGCCGACCGTCTCTGCCAGCGTGTGGCTATAATGGACGGCGGTCAGATAATATCGATGGATACGCCGCGCAGCCTCAAGTCGCAGATAGGCTCTCCGGAGCAGGTCACCTTGGAAGACGTTTTCCTTAAAATGACCGGCCGCAGTCTGCGGGATTAACCGGAACATGAAAAGAGCTTTATATATTACCCTGAACGAAGTCCGCCTATATTTGCAGGACAAGGGCGATCTGGCTTTCAGCCTGCTGCTGCCCATAGTTACCTTCGCCCTGATGTACGGCGCCTTCGGGGGGCAGACCATGTTCGAAGCCACCGCCGTTGTCGTTAACGAGGACGGCGGCAACTACGCCGCTTTATTCGTGGAGCAGCTGGATGAAATAGAGGGCATTGACATCGAGTTGCAGACGGCGGCGGAGGCGGATGCCAGGCTGGAAAGGTCCGACCTCCTGCTGGCCCTGTATATCCCGCCCGGCTTCTCGGATACGCTGGCATCCGGCGGAAAAGCGGAATTCATATTCAAACAGAGGGGCAACGGCGGCCAGGAAGGCCAGATTCTCTCCAGCATAATCCGCAGCGTGGCTGAAGAGATGAACCAGGAATTCCAGGTACGCGAGCAGGTAAAAAGCGGTCTGGAAGGAGCGGGAATCCCGGAAGACCGCATTGATTTCACGGTGCAGAAGTTCCTGGGAGAAGAGCGGGCACAGCCGGCGGTGGGCGTAGCCGAAGAGGTTGTGGGCGGCAGCTCGGACTTCATCAGCCAGTACCTGCCGGGCATCATTACCATGTATGTCCTCTTTGCCCTCACCATAGGCGCCCGGACGATAGTGGAGGAGCGCAAGCGGGGCACCCTGGAAAGGCTGCTCACCACGCGACTTAGCACGGGAGAGCTGTTCTTCGGCAAGTTTCTGGCAAGTGTCAGCCGCGGCTTCGTGCAGACGGTGATACTGCTGGGCCTGTCATACGCGGTGTTCCGGCTTTTTACACCCGTTTCTTTTCTGGAGTCACTGGCTTTCGCCGTTGTGTACATAGCGGCGGCGTCCGCCCTGGGGATGATAATTGCGTCGGTCGCCCGGAGCGAAGAGGCCGCCAGCTGGATAGGCGTCGTCTTCACCATGTTTATGGTCATGCTGGGCGGCACCTTCTTCGAGATATCCGAGGGTACGGTACTGGATATTGTCAGCAAGGTTTCCATCAATACCTATGCCAATGATGCCCTGCGGACGATAATCTCCGAGGGAGGCTCCCTGGGGGATACCACCCTGCCCTTAATAGTAATGGGCGGGGTCATCGTGGTGGGGCTGACCGTATCACGAGTGTTCTTCAAGGTTGTTTCCGGGGGTAAGTAGCACACTATGAAACATCTCACGCATATCTGGTTTATCGCCCTCAAAGACCTGAAAATATTTGCCAAAGACCGGCAGTCGGTATTCTTTTTCATTGTTTTTCCTTTTCTCTTTATTATTCTGTTCAATTTTCTCCTGGGCGGAGTCGGCAGTGAGGACGACCGACTGGAGTTGCATCTGGTCACCGGCGAGGCCACCGGCTCTTTGAGCTATCAGATAATCGGGGCGATGGAGACCGGAGACGAGGCCCGGCTGGCCCCCGGCGAGCCGGTAATAGTGTGGGACAGAGATTATAATGAAGCCCGCCGCGCCGTCGAGGACGGCGAGATGGCCGGATTTATCGCCTTTCCGGCCGATTTTACACAGGCTCTGGCAAGCGGTTCCGGCACGCAGCTGGAGGTATTTGCCGATGCCGGTAACGTCAATACCCGGGCCGCCCTGAACGGTCTGGCCGGGGCTATAGCCTCGCAAATAGGCACGCACCAGGTAATCATAAATGCCAGCGTGGCTCTCATGGTCGAAGGCGGCATTATCCCGGAGGATGCCGCCAGTATTAATCAGGCCGTTCAGCAGATAATGGGAGAAATATTTGCCGCGGGCGCCGCCGGGGCGGAGACATCTTTCCTGGCGTTCACGACGGAAAAGGTGGGGGATGTCGAGGCGGAAAACCCGGCCAACTATGTTATTCCCGGCTATCTGGTGATGTTCGTATTTTTCGCCGCGGTGATAACCGCCGAAATAATCGTCCGTGAGAGGCAGAACAATACCCTGGAGCGGCTGTTAGCCAGTTCGGTACGGCGGGAGTCCCTGCTGTTGGGCATCTATTCGGGCACGGTCATCCGGGGACTGATCCAGATAATCATATTCTGGGTGTTTGGTATCCTGATTTTTAGTGTCGACCTGGGGTTGTCCCCGCTTGCCGTTATCATCCTCTCCCTGCTCATGGTCGTTATGTCGTCGGCTTTTGCCTTGATGCTGGCTACCCTGGTCCGGACGCAGCGCAGCGCCAGTTCGCTGGCGGTCATCACGGCGCTGGTGCTGGCGCCACTGGGCGGGTGCTGGTGGCCGTTTTTCCTCTACCCGGAATGGCTCCAGAACATCGCCAGGATAACGCCTCACGCCTGGGCAACCTCCGGATTTAACAAGCTGATGGTCTACGGCGCCGATTTCGGAGACGCGGTGCCGAATATGCTGGCCCTCCTGGGCTTCGCCATAATCTTCGGGGCGATAGCCGTTTGGAGGTTCCGCACCAGCGCTACGTAAAGGTGGGAGTATAAATGAAGTTAAAAATGCCGCTTGATGAAGCCAAAAAGAAAGTAGTGGAGAGTATGCGTCATGCCCCTTGAGGGCCATCTGTCCTGCAGGTCATGTGGGAGGCTTACGGACTGGGGAACGAGGCTATTCTCTGGGCGGGGACCGCTTTCCAGGGAGGCATCGCCGGGGAGCAGCAGGCCCCCTGTGGAGCGGTATCGGCCGGGGCGATGGTGCTGGGACTGAAGAACCGTTGTTCTCTGGATGATAAAGATAAAGTCAGGCAGGCACAGCGAGCCGCTAATGATGACGCCGCCGAGCTGGTAAAGAGCTTCCGCAAGGAGTTCGGTGATATCACCTGCCTGGCGCTTATGGGAGTGGACCTGTCCGATGAAGCGGTAATGAAGCAGGCGTTAGAGTCGGGTCTTTTTAAGAAGTGCGATAATCATGTCCGGTTTGTCGTCGAGAAGCTTTACGAACTGGAAGAGAAGCGGAGTTCGGCCTGAAAGGGCAGCTAGGGACCGCCTATCATGTAATGGCTGGTGCCGCCGGTAACGGTCTCGCTGCGGATTGATACGATGATGTACACCAGGTTCCAGGCATCTTGAGAGGATACCATATCAACTTCTAACATGCTGTCGCCGGGCGTCAATATGTTGTCGTCCCAGAGTATCTCGAAAGTGTCGATATCAACACCGTCCCAGGTTGACCCCAGGGGAGGGAATTTCCCATTCCAGACGTTGGTTTCGGGGCTCTGGTCGTTGGAAAGCCTCATGGTCTGACCGGATTGCTGGCCGGTAATTTCTACGTAGTCGCCCGTCCATTTCTCATCGCCTTCGGCGACAAAGCAGGTCAGCCTGGCGGCCACTTCCTCGATGACTTCGCCGTTCTTGTCCGTAATTGGCTCCGGAACGATGAAGTCGGTGATATTCCCGCCTTCAGTGCCGTCGTTATCAAAGTCCAGGCTTTCGCCGGTGCCGGTGTGAAAGGTGAAGTCGGTATCGCGCAGATAGAGATAGTGCCCCGCTGTCTCCGGGCTGGAGTATATGATAATCAGTGACCAGCCGGCAAAAGAAAAATTAGAATTGGTATCCGCCAGGGCATCGCCGACTTCGTATATCGCGTTGCCGGTATGGTGTTCCTCCCCGGCCACATCGGGGTATGTTCGCACCAGCGTGGTGACGTCCCGCACACAGGCGTAGGAAAATCCCTCGGGGCTGCCGGACAGGGTGTTAAACATAACGTAAGAACGTTCGGCGGTTAAATTCTCCGTGTGCTCTTTGGTGGCGTTGCTTATCTTGAAGCTGACCGAAGTATCCGGGGGAAGATTTACTATTTTTATGTTGTCGAGGTATACCTGTTGAGATACGCCGCCGCCAACCAGCTTGAGCCTAAATATAAAGTTGGCGGTCTGATAAGCGGAGGGGATGGGATGAAAATATAATCCGGATGAGCTGCCCAGGTCTCCGCGGAAAGCCTCTTCATATGCGCTCCAGTTGCTGCCTCCGTCGCCGGAAAAGGCAAAATCAAGCCCGCTGGATGAAGAAAACTCGATGGTTATCCTGATATTGTCTATATAGCAGTAATCGGAGGCGCAGTCGATGAGCTTAAACCGGACTTTAAAACCGTTGGTCAGATAGTCACCGGGGATAGTCTCGCTCCAGTGTAGCGTGCCCGAGATATCATCCCGGAAAATCTCTTCGTAGTCGCTCCAGGTGCTGCCGTTGTCGGACGAAAAAGCGTAGTCGAGCCCTTCATCGCCGTCCAGGTGGTTCCATTCCGATATGTCACTGGAAATGGTGATAGTTTGTCCGGCGTAGGGGCTAAGGTCTAACGTACCGTTTTTCAGGTCAAGGTACTTGTCCGCGCCGCTGCCGGAATGCCCGACAAAATGGTTGTCATTTTCTTCCCACGAGCTGCCGTAATCCCAGTCGTCCAGGTCATTGCAGCTATCCGAGTATACCGTGGTCTCGTCGGTGGACTGTTCCCAGCTAAGTATCATCGAGCCCGATGTATAACTGGTCAGGTCCTGGCCGGTATTCAGGGTCAGGATTCGGGAGTCATCACCGCCGCCGGTATACTCGCCCTTGAATTCGTTGGAATCAACGCTCCAGGCGGTGGGGCTGCTGTAGTTCCAATTGGTGCTCAAGTCAGTACAGGTATCTGTAAAATGGTCTACTTTCTTATCGTTATCCCGCCACCCCGCCCAGTAAAGATAGGCTTTCATAGCGTCGCCGTCTGCCGGTATGGTGGTGAGAGTGAAGCTGCTTGATTCGTGCCAGTTATCGCGGATACCCCACATATCCCAGGCATCGTCCGTCATCAGGGAGTTGCCGATAGCTACATAGTCGCCGGATATAGCGTCTCCCAGCTGGCGCAACTCACACTTGGAAGAATAGGCCTGGATGGAAGTATCACCGGCTTCGGAGTTGATTTTAAATATGCGCGTGTCCACGTCCCAGGAAATAGGCACGTCGTTCGGGTTGGCATAGCCGAGAGAGCCGACGTTCATCCCGGTGGTTATCCAGGCGATGGCTGCGGGCAGGCGGTTGGGGTAATCTGCCGGCGGGTTGTATTCAAAGCTAAACTCAAGGCTCATTATCGCCGCCGCGGGGTCGACATCGGGGAAGTCGATGAAGAGGGGGTAGGGTTCAGTGTAGCTCCAGACCACGGTCTGGCCGCCGTTGGCTAAAGTAATATTTTCTGAATCCGGGTGGTGTTCGGCGGGGGGGTCGAGTATATCCGGGTGCAGGCTGCACGATTCTTCTTCATAATCAAAGCCCTGCGGCAGCCATACTCCGAGCGATTCAACCGTGAGATTATCGCCTTCGGCGGGCGTGAAGTCTATCTTGACATTATACGGCAGGCCGGGAGAGCCGCCGGCAGTGCCGACCACCACAAGCTTTTCTGATTCGATAATAGCTCTAGCTAAAGTTGCGTTTGGCGCAGACTCTGTGGGAAGCCAGATATTCTGGATTGTAACGTCGGCCGCTATCCCATTAATGTCCTCCGTCTCGTAAGGCCAGGTGGTGTCGAAGTCGTAAGCGTCATAATCCGTGCCCATAAAGTCATACTTTATTCGCCATATGCCGTCCTCGACACCGGCGTCGGCGGCGTACAGCTCGTTGGTCTTTTCTTCATAGAGTTTGCCCGTCTTAAGGGCAGTACTTAAATGAGCCAGCACCGGCATGATGGTAAGGCTGCCCAGGAGCAACAGGACCAGCACGATGATGAGGGCAATGCCCGTTTCGTCGGATGAGAATACGGTGCGTATTAATTTAAGGGTTTTTCTCATAACACAGCCCGGCCCTGTTCCTATAAATTGGGTCTGGAGGTAATTTCTCGTCTTTTTGTCACATCGATTGTTCTGGCCCCTTCGCCCACGCTGGCGGTAATCGTCAGGGTTAACGTGCCGTTATCCGTTGTACAGCTGGTCATTTCCGCATCGGAGTTAATGTGTTCCGCTATGAATGTCACACTCGGGTCACCGCCCCCTGCGGTGTAGCGGCGTTTGAGTTGACCGTCCGTTAGTGAATAGATAACCTGATAGTCGGTATTATCCCACCCGGTCCATGTCAGGGTCAGATTGGATGAGGCCGGGAAGCCGGCGGTCCCGTTTACAGTCTGCGCCATCTGGGCATCCCGGCTGATCCAGTGGAGGGCGTTGAGGGTCTGCCGGCTGGCAGTGGTATAGTCGTTATTTTTAGAGGTCTGGTTAAGGACCTGCCCGTTGGCTACAGTGGCTCCAAGGCCGATGATGCCGGCAATCGTCACGGAGACCAGCATTTCAACCAGTGTGAAGCCTCTCTGGTCTTTGCCGAACGCCTTTATTTTGCGGAATATCATCGGTTCACCTTATAATTTTCCAGAGTAAGCACATCTTTGCTCCGGTGGTGTATGGTTATGATGATTTTCTGGATATTATCATTCCTTTCACTGGTGGCACTAATTGTGGCCGTATAGCCCTCGTATTCTTCCGGAATGGTGAAGTTATATGTGGAATAATATGTCTGTTTTTTCACGTTTTCCATGATGGTTTCGGCCAGGACTTTAGCGGATACTCTCTCGTCGGCGGTGACGCGTGCGGTGGACGTCTGGGCAACGCCGCTAAGATAAGATGCGCTTATCACGCCAAGGAGGGCTAAAGCAACCAGCGTCTCAACCAGTGAAAAACCCTTTTCACCCTTCATCCTCATGACTCACCCCGGTATTTTTAGAGCGACACGGCTTTCCCTGTATCGCTAAATTAATACGGACTCTAGAACAAGATACAGTTTCCCACTAATAATTATTCCCTCGCTGGCGACCTGTGTAAATAGTAAATTCGTCATGTGTACCCGTTACTTAAGTCATTCTAACGAGCGCCCGTCCTCGTCTAGCCGTTCAGGGAATTGATTATCGGCGTTTTCAGGAAGGCCTTAACCACGCAGGCGTCGAACTGGGTGCCGGCGCACCTTTTTATTTCGCCGATTGCTTTGCTGGCGGTCATGGCGCTTCGATACGGACGGTCAGAAGTCATGGCGTCGAATGAATCCGCCACGGCTAATATCCTGGCGCCGAGCGGTATCTCTTCGCCGGCTACCTTCTGATTGAGTCCGGTCCCGTCATAGCTGTCGTGATGATGTCTGATAGTCTCGACTATCGACTCGTTTACCAGTGGTTCCACGATGCCGGGGCCGATACTGCAGTGGGTCAGGATATATTTATATTCCGTAGGTGTGAGGGTGCCCGGTTTATTCTGAATACTCGGGTCTATGCCGATCTTGCCTATATCGTGAAGAAGGGCGGCCCAGCGTAAATTTTCCAGTTCCTCGCCTGAAAGACCCAGGGCTTTTCCCGTATCGACGGCTATTTTGGTAACTCTCCGTGAATGGCCTGCCGTGTACTTGTCCTTGGCTTCCAGGGCGCCTATCAGCGACTCGATAGCGTCTATGAAGAGTTCCTGGAGTTCCCTGGCCTGCTTTTCCACTTTGCCTTCCAGCGCCTGTCGCTTCTCTTTGAGGTCGAGCTCCAGCTTCTTCTTTTCCAGCACCATCTGGATATTAGACGTAAGCTGACAGACATCAAACGGCTTGGTAATGTAGTCATGGGCGCCGTTTTTCATGCAGTTGATGATGGTATCCGGGTCCACGACGGCGGTGGCCATAACAACCGCCGTATCGGGAAATGATTCTTTCAGCCGGGGCAGCAGTTCGCTGCCTGATGTGCCTGGCATCATAATATCCAGAATAACCAGTTTAGCCGGGTTATTTTGAAGGGAGCCAAATGCCTCTTCGGCATTGCTGGCCTCTTCGCAGGCGTAACCATTTAGAGTCAGGCATCTATTCAGGCTTCGGCGTACCGTTTTCTCGTCATCCACGATAAGGATAGTCTCTTTGGCAGGTGCTGTAACCATTTTCCTTTTCCCCTTTTTAATTCATTTTGCTTTTTACTCTCCGGACAGCCGGTGTAACCGGGACGCCAACCGACTTCACGGACAGAGCTAATTAATTGATGGCCATTTCTACGGCAGCAACGAGTTCATCAGGCGTAAAGGGTTTTTCCAGGTATACCTTCTCGGAGCCGTTGAGAAATCCGGAAACCTGGTTGCTGGAAATGTCTCCGGTAGTGAAGATGATGCTCTGGCTTAATTTCGGACTGTTGACGGCGAGATATTTATATAGCTGGATTCCGTCGATGCCCGGCATACGCAGGTCGAGGATACAGAGGTCATAGCGCCGGTCGTGAATGCTGTCGATTGCCTTTTTACCGTCGGAAACAACGTCGACGGTAAAGCCCTGCCTGGTAAGGACTTTTTGACAAACGCTGCCGATAACGGGTTCATCCTCCACTACCAATATTCGCCGGTTTATTTCTGCTCTCATTTTCACTCCCTCTTTTTTCTAGGTTGCCTGGGTTAAAACGGGCATTCTTACGGTGAACGTAGTGCCTTGATTCGGGTGGGTTTTAAGGCTTATTTTACCGCCGTGTTTCATTATTATCCCGTAGCAGATGCTAAGGCCGAGGCCGGTGCCCTTGCCGATTTCTTTAGTGGTAAAGAACGGGTCGAATATCCGGGGCACAACCTGCTTTTTAATGCCGCACCCGTCATCTTTAAAATGTATGTTGATGTGGTTATTGGCCCTTTCCGTAGTAACCGTTAGTGTGCCCGGTCTATTGGATTCTTTAATAGCGGCTTCGGCGTTCAGGATGATGTTGAGAAAGACCTGCTGCAGTTGAAACTTGTCTATCGGGATATCAGGCAGGTTTTCCTGAAGTTGCGTTAACGCTATGATGTTGCTTACCTTTTCTTCGTATTCACGTAGCCTCAACACGTCTTTAACCACTTCGTTCGCGGACGCATGGCCGTTTTCATAATTGTTATTACGGGCAAAAAGGAGGACGTTTTTCACGATGTTGGCAGCGCGCTTGGCTTCGCTGTAAACGCATTGTAAATCCTCCTTGTGCTCTTCTGGAATGTCGCTCCCGATGAGCAGCTGGGATAAGGCCAGGACGCCGGTTAGAGGATTGTTAAGTTCGTGTGCCAGGCCGGCGGCCATTTCCCCAATTGAAGCCAGCCGGTCCGTGAGATATAATTTTTCCTCCTCCTCTCTTTCCTGGGAGACATCGGAAAAGGTGAGCAGAGTCCTGCCCCCGTCCATTTCGGTAATTACGCAGGCGATTCTCTTTTCAACATTCTTCACCTGGAATCTGAACTCCAGTGTATTATTGGCTTTGTCTCCGCGTTTCGCCGCCTTGTACAGTTTTAGCAACTGGCTGACCGGTATTATTTCATTAAGTGATTTATTCGCGATCGACATCTTGCCCGTGTGGAATATTTTACGGAAAGCTTCGTTGGCGAGTAATATCCGGTCGGTACTGTCAATAACGAGTACACCCTCCGGCATGGTGGCCAGGATACGTTCGATCAATTTCTTTTGGGCCTGTAATTTAGCTTCTACCTCTTTCTTTTCGGTGATATCGCGCTGGACTTCCAGATATGCGAAGAGCTTACTTTCTTCGTCATATAGGGGGGAGAGGCGGCAATCACAGATGATAAGTCTGCCGTCTTTGCATTTTTTAGTGCCTATTGAACTAAAGACCTTACCGCCGGCGACGATTTTTTTAATATCATCTTTTTCTTTTTCATTAGGTGGTTTGGCATCGAAGAGCCCCAGGAAATTGCCCCGTGCCTCTTCCAGTGTATAACCGAATAAGTCTTGTGCTGCCTGGTTAATATACGTAATTTTATAATCGGCATCGATAATCATTATGGAATCGGATACCTGTTGTGTGACGGTACTTAGCAGTCGCAGCTGTTCCTCTGCCTGCTTCAGCTGGGTTATATCGGTGGTCAGGAAGATTACGCAAGGTTCGTTGCCCAGGCTGATATATTCTGCAGACGTATATCCTGAGCGAAGCTCACCCGTTTTAGTGCGGTACTTGGTCGGTTCGTTGTGGACCCTGCCCTGTTCCTGCAGCATCTGCAATAATTTTTGCCGGTGGTTCTGGTCTTTCCAGATGCCCAGTTCCATCGAAGTGTGGCCGATTACCTCTTCGCGGGTAAAGCCTTTATCCCTTAGGAAACTTTCATTAACTTCGATGAATTTACCGTCTTTGAGCCGGCTGATGGACATTGAGCCGGGGCTGGCACGAAACGCCTTGGAGAACCGCTCCTCCGATTCGCGTAAGGCCTCTTCAGCCCGCTTGCGCTTGGTGATATCGGTGGCCACGGCAATCATGCACGGGTCGCCGCCGATGTTGATGATATCCGCCGAGAAAAGCCAGGTGCGAATCTCTCCCGATTTCATGCGGAAGCGGAATTCTTCATGTCTCATCTTCCCTTGTTTATCCAGGAGATGGACCATCCTGTCACGCTCCTCAAGGTCTACCCACATGTTGCATTCATCGTTACTATGGCCGATCAATTCCTTCCGGGAATAGCCGGTGAAGTGAACGAAGCTATCATTAACTTCGATGAATTTACCGTCTTTGATTCGGCTGATGGACATTAAGCCGGGGCTGGAGCGGAAGGCCACGGAGAACTTTGCCTCGCTCTCTATTAGTGCCTCCTCGGCCTGCTTACGCTTGGTAATATCGTTCGTGGCGATGAGTAAACATGGTTCGTTGCCGATATTAATAATTTCGGCTGATAGAAGAACGGTAAGCTGCTTACCTGATTTACTGCGAAATTTATACTCTTGATTTCTGACGCTGCCGCCTTTTTTCAGTTTGCGTATTATTTTTCCGCGGTCCCGTTCATTTGACCAGATACCTATGTCTTTTCCGCTCCGGCCAATTACCTCTTCACGAGCGAACCCCGTGCTTTGCGTGAAACTCTCATTTACTTCAAGAACAATGCCGTCATCAAGCTTTGATATGGTTATTACTTCAGGACTGGCATTGAAAGCCTTGGAAAATTTTTCCTCTGACTCCTTTAGTGCTTCATCGGCCCGCCTGTGTTCGGTAATATCCACGGAGTTTATAAGGAGGTGTTGCAGCTCTCCGTTATGCGTTACCCATGCCCAGTTCATATTTATCCAGTAGATTTCACCATTCTTCTTCTGGGCGAATATCTCGCCGTTACCCTTGCCCTGTTTCATAGCCTCCTCAAACGCCTCATGAAACTCTTCCTTGAATTCATCGGGCCAATATGGGTAGGGGGCTTTCGTGCCGATTATTTCGGAAGCAGTCCAGCCGTTAAGTTCTTCCCATGCCGGATTGACATACCTGATTGAGGTGTCCGGGTTGATGACCATGGTGGCGTGCGGCGCATTTTCCATAAGGCTGGACGTGAATTTCTCGCTTTCCCGCAGCTTCTCTTCGGTTAACTTGCGTTCGGTGATTTCCCGGTTGAGGTCATCTATCGAGGTCATGCTGTTACCAAGACTTTGCGTCATCTGATCGAAGGCTCTGGAAAGCTCTCCTATTTCATCTTTAGCCTCGGTGCCGACTTTATAGTCGAGATTCCCCTGCGCGATTACCTCGGTTCCTCTGCGCAAGGTATACAGGGGGCGTATAATCGACCTTGTCGTTATAAAAGCGGCTCCCAGGGCGATGGCAGTAATTATGGCGGCGCTAATAAAGACTTCTCGTGCGTAGTTGTTGTATGAATTATTTAAAGCCGCGCTTGCCAGCGTCATATTTCCAATACTGGCTTCTTTTAGCTCGCTGGCCCGTTCCTGCATGGCAAGCAGCGCCGGCAGGCTCATACTGCGGTCACGCGCCAGTAATCGGTTGTAGTCGGCGCCGCGCTCTTTAAGGTCGATTATCCAGATAGTAGAAAAATAGAAGTCGTATATTTTACCGGCAAGAATACAGTCCTTCCCGTGTTCCATCATTCCGGGAAATGCCGTAATCGGCAGGTATTCAAATCCGATTTCTTCAAGGCGGCTTAACTTGAGCAGAGCGATGTCTCTGGCTTCTTCTATATCATGATAAAGGTATCCCGTAACTTCGCGGTATATCTCGCTGGATATCTTTTCTACCTCGTTCATGGCGGTGGTATCCAGGATAACACCCTTTTCCATGGCGGTGAGCTGTTTGTTGAGGTCACCGAAAACGACCCAGGAAAATAGGCCGATTCCCCACGAAAGAGCCACGATTATAGAGAAGGTGATAAGCAGTTTTGTTCTGACTTTCATTTTATATTACATTACCTCTATCTTTACTGCGCTTGATAAATCGTAGGCAACGGACAGACCCTGATATATAAAAATGTTTGCCACGTGGCGAAAATATAACACTGGCGGGGTAAATAATAGATTAATATTGCGATGCGGTATGTAAACGATTTGTAAAGATTGAACGGTGTCTATTATTACGGTGGCTCGGGTATGGGTTTACGGGTGATTTTAAGGGAGAAACGGCAGATTTTCCGGGGTCGATTTGAAATTAGTGTCCCCGCCCTGTAATAATTGGATTGTTATGTCCTTAAGTGCCCTTGTGCTGCATAAGAACGATAATGTCGCTACGGCGGTAAGACCGCTGGAAAACGGCGGGAAAGTCGCCGTTGAAATAGAGGATGGCGTGGTAGATATAGAAGTGCTGCAGCCTGTTCCCTTCGGTCACAAGTTCGCCCTCCGGGATATCAAGGCGGGCGAGAGGATAATCAAATACGGGGAGACTATCGGGCAGGCCACGGAGGGCATCAGGAAGGGAGAGCATGTGCACCTGCATAACGTAGAAGGCTTGAGGGGCAGGGGGGACAGGCCGTGAATTTCATGGGATACCGCCGCAAGAACGGCCGTATCGGTACGCGGAATCACGTGCTGGTGTTTCCCACGGTAATCTGCGCTACGTCGGTGGCTGAAATGATAAGCCGGGCCGTACCCGGTACAATCAGCGTTACCCATCCTCACGGCTGCGGCCATCTCGGCCGGGAGAAAGAACTTATAGTAAGAGCGATGGCCAATTTCTGCGCTCATCCCAACGTAGCCGGGGTGTTATTGGTGGGTCTGGGTTGCGAGCTGATTACACCGGAGCTGATAGCCGGGGAGATAGCCGGAGAGGGACAGCGCTTTGAAATATTGAGCATCCAGGACGAAGGCGGCACCACGGCCACGGTTGAAAGAGGGAAAACGCTGGCAGAAGGACTGCTGGAACAAGCGGCCACGGCAAGGCGTGAACCGGTGGATGTCTCCGGGCTTATCGTCGGCACCAAGTGCGGCGGCTCGGATACGCTATCCGGCCTCACGGCAAATCCCGCCGTGGGAAACGCCGCGGACAGGCTGATAGCAGCGGGCGGCACCGTTATCCTTACGGAAACGCCGGAGTTAATCGGCGCGGAAGACGTGCTGTGCAGGAGAGCCGCCGACGAAGGAATTGCCGCGCGCATCCGGGAGATAACCGCGGCTACCGAAGCCATTTCGCAAAAGGCGGGGGTGGATATTCGCAGCTCGGAGCCGTCGCCGGGTAACAAAGAAGGGGGGCTGACCACCCTCGAAGAAAAGTCGCTGGGGGCGGTCCTCAAGGGCGGCACGTCAACCGTCAGGCAGGTGGTGGACTATGCCGGGAAGCCTTCGGAAAAGGGGCTGATAATCATGGACAGCCCGGCCCACGATGCCGTCTGCAATACGGGTATGATTGCCGCCGGCGCCCAGGTAATCGTTTTTACCACGGGACGGGGGACGCCGCTGGGCGCTCCGACTGCCCCGGTACTAAAAATTTCATCCAACAGCGGAATTTACCGGCGCATGACGGAAAACATAGACATCAATGCCGGCGATATACTTGACGGCAAGGAGTCGATTAATAGCATCGGCGAGCTGATATTTAATGAAATCATTGAAGTTGCCTCCGGGAAACTGACCAAAGCCGAGGTGCTGGGGCACCGCGAATTTGCCATACATTCGCTGGGACTGAACGTCTGAACACACTGCAAGGAGGTCTGACTTGTCTACTAAGATAGCGCTACCCCAACTCGCCTGGCACGGCGTAAAAGAACTGGAACTATCCTTCCCTGATAGCTGGCAGGTGGAAGTACTTAACATAGCGGGCTGCAAACGCCCCCGTATGAAGCCGGCTGAAATCAAGCAAGCCATCGCCAACCCTATCGGCATGACGCCGCTGCGGGAGTATGCCCGCGGTAAGAAAGAGGCGGTTATCATCTTCGATGATATGACGCGGGTGACGCGGGTGGCGGAAATCGTGCCCCATGTCCTGGAAGAACTGGCCGCCGCCGGTATTGAAGATAATCAAATACGCTTTATCGCCGCCTGCGGCTGTCACGGGGCGATGGACAGGCTCGACTTTGTGAAGAAGCTGGGTGAGGACGTTTTAAAGCGGTTCCCGGTCTATAATCATGCCCCGTACGGTAAGTGCGTCTATGCCGGGACAACCGCCAGCGGTACTAAAGTGCGTATCAACGCCGAGGTGATGAAGTGCGACCTTAAAATAGGCATCGGTTCCATCGTGCCGCATATTATGGCCGGGTTCGGCGGCGGCAATAAAATAATCCTGCCGGGTGTGGCGGCCTACGGAACGATAGTGGCCATGCACTCTTCACGGTCGCCTGCCGAACAATCGAATTTTGAAGATACGGTTACCGGCATGGG
The DNA here is from genome assembly GCA_964409485.1 of uncultured Dehalococcoidaceae bacterium. Taxonomy (GTDB): domain Bacteria; phylum Chloroflexota; class Dehalococcoidia; order Dehalococcoidales; family RBG-16-60-22; genus JAFGPF01. The sequence goes on from CAYPDM010000004.1 coordinate 39,835, forward strand.
GTCTTTTGAAAATAACCCCCGCCGCCGGGATATCGACGAAGTCGGGGATATCATCGGACTGGACATGAAAATCGATGCCGTCGTGAACATGTGGGGAGAAACGGCGGCCCTCTTCGCCGGCGCTCCCACCCCTGCCTATGCCGCCGCCCTTAAAGAAGCCGGGACACATTATCTGATCACGCCGGCCAGAGATAAAGATATCGTTATCGCCAATACCTTCGCCAAAGCTAACGAAGCCATTACCGGCCTGCTGGCGGCCTTTCCCTCGGTAAGAAAAGAGGGCGGTGACGTCGTCCTTATCGCCAACGCGCCCGAAGGGCAGATGACCCACTATCTCATGGGGCCTTTCGGAAACGAAATCGGCGGGCATCTCCAGCTCCAGATGAAGCCGCCGCCGAACGTAAATCGGTTAATCCTCTTCAGTGAATATCCCGAAATTTCCAGTAAAAGATTCCTGGAAGATACGGATAAAGTGGTGCTGGTGCACGACTGGCAGGAAGTCCTGAAGATGCTTGGCGAAAATCATAAGTCCGGCGCGAAAGTGGCCGTTTATCCGAGTTCTGATATCCAGTACTGCAAATAAGAATAATCGCTCGTAGCAGTGAGGGCGCTGGGTCATTAATTACGACTAGCTGTTGATATGTTTTATAAAGTCTTCACGGGAATCTGGCAGTTATTTACCGAAGTATTTAATAAAACCTTCACCGTGGAAGCTTTCTTTGAATTGATGCCTGCCGAGCTTGCGGAGGAATCCGAGATAGCTTAGACCTTCGGCGCAGGCGCTGTACCTCACGGCGCCCGGCTCGATGCAGCCGCGGCACTGCTCGGTTTTCTCGATGCGCGTTCGCCAGTGATGCGCCCGGGAGCCGTTCCAGATTGCCTCCGGGGTCTGTTCTCTGATGTTGCCGATTGGTTCGGAGAGCAGTTCGCAGGGATATACTGTCCCGTCGAACTCGATGAACATGTAGTTGTAGGTGGCCGTGCATGTCCAGCTTTTTTTACCGGTAGATAGAAAGTCGCGTATCCTCGAATAGAAGTAGTTGGTATTCAACTCATGTTTGCTGTAAAAGCGCCGGAACTTTTCATAATCGGCGGGTCCCAATCTTAGAGATTCTCTGGTATCGGTGTTTCTGAACCGCGCTTCCGTAAAAAAGACCGGCGAAATAATGGTAAAGAGGTTATCCTTCACGGCGAAATCGAGGATGCCGTCAAGGCTATCGATGTTCTCCGGCAGGACCGTCGTTTTAACGCCGATGAAATGGTTCTGGTAGTTTCCCTTGAGCTCGAGCAGCCTCCCGATGGTCCTGGCGGCCAGTTTAAAAGCCCCTTTGGTCCCCCTGATTTTATCGTGGGTTTCCCCGATGCCGTCCAGGGACGCCACGGTAACAAGGTCGATATTCGTGCCCTTGAGACCCTCCAGAATCTCTTGATAATTGGAAATGATTTTGTCCGGCAGCAGGCCGTTGGACGTAATGACGATGCTTCTCAAGCGGGGCAGGTATTTCTGTTTGAGGCCGGCTATCCCCAGCGCAATATCGGCCAGGTCGTCCCTCAAGTGGGGTTCGCCGCCGGTTAAATCTACCTCTACCAGGCCCGAGAACAAGGGCCGTGAAAGTAAGTCTATTATTTCCCGCCGGGAAAGCTCCTGCCGCTTGATGTCCGGGTTATCTTTTGCCCTCTTCCACATGTTGCACATGATGCAGTGGGAGTTGCACCGGTTGGTCACCGCCAGGCTGACTACCTCCGGCTTAAGGGGTGCCGTCCTCATTCTGGCATAGCGGAACCCCAGGGAGTTGCCGAGCAGTCCGGCGGCGGTATTGTAGAACTCAAGCGGGTTGTTCATCTTTATCTCTCATATCAGGAATGTCTAAACGATAGTATATACGACCCGAAATATTTCTGCTTGAAGCACCCCAGGAAAACGCCGACCTGGTAGGCAAGGTGTTCCGGTAAATAGAAAAATAGAAAGACCGGATAGAGCAGCTTGGGCTTTTTCACACAGTAGTCCACGACGGATGTATAGATGAGCGCCAGGCCGCCGAAAACCCACAGGGGGTGCCATAGAAATCCCAGGGCGAATATCGGAATGAGGTAATAACGCATCAGGTGGAAGAAGGCGAAGTAAAAGAGGGAGACATAGCTCCTTATCGTCGAGAGGATTACCTGCTGGAAGGGGAGTTCAACATCGAATTTCAGCAGGAGCGCGTACTTGCGCCAGACGTCGACTCCGAATAGTACGAGCATCGGGGCGACCGGCCAGGCGTTTACCAGCAGGATGGCGAGGCTAAGCGCCAGGAAGGACAGGCCGGAGAACACGGGAACGGAGAAAATCTTCTTCTTGTCCCGGTGGGTCCGGTAAAGTATGGCCTCCGACGTACCGTAGTCGCCGCGGCGTTGCAGCATCCTGCCGAGTCGATTGCGGTGCTTGTGGGCCACGCCGCCGAAAGGCACGTAGAGGAGCGTATAGCCGAGATTTCTCAAGCGCCAGCAAAAATCGACGTCCTCTCCAACGCTCATTCCCGCTTTAAAACCCCCGGCGGCTGCGAACGCCTCCTTGGTAACTAGCATATTGGCGGTAGGCACGTAGAAGCTCGAATCCGTCCTGCCTTCGATGAGGAGCCGCTTGCCCATGTTCAGTGAAGAGGACACCTGTTCGTATCTATCGAGGAAGCTGTCCTTATAATAGCCGTCCACGTAGCCCCCCGCCGCCCCGATACCCGCTGCCTTAAAAAATGGTACGATTTCTTTCAGCCATTTCTTCCCGGCCATGCAGTCGGCATCGATAAAGGCCAGTATCTCCCCCCGGCTGTTTTCCGCGCCGATATTCCGGCAGGCCGCCTGACCCCGCGATGCAGCATGGCGTATGATTTTAACGCCGGGAGACTCAACGATGCCGAAAACCTCTTTTTGCGAGCCGTCGTCCACCACGATGGTTTCCAGCCGGTCTCCGGGATAATCCAGGTTTTCCAGCGTTTGCAGGCACTCGACTAAATCCTCGGGCTGGTCTTTGACGGGTATGATAACGGAAACCGCGGGGTATTCCTCTATTTCCGCTATACTATCCAGCTTCAGGTATCCCCCGGCCACGAGAGACAGCATTGTTCGTGTAAGTTTTTTCTCATCGAATTCGGGGTGGTGGCTGGCATAATACGTCAGCTCGCCGCCGCCGCTTATATATACGAGGAGCCGGTAAAGGGGTTCGTTAAGACGGAGAATCCTGACGGGCAGGCGGGAAACCAGGAAATAACCGTCAGGGTCTTCTCTTAAGTAGGTATCAGCCGCCAGTGAAAAGCCGAATCCTTTCATTGACCCGTGGCCGGTCTGATTACCCCCTCCTCTTTCAGGAGCGAGAAGAGCTGTTCGGCCAGTTCCTCGCTGCTGCCTTTAAGCATCAGGCCTTTTCGTTTGGACATGCCGCCCTCGAGCAGCTGCAATATGCGGTAAAACGCCGGTAGAGAGCTGTCCAGCGGCGGCGCTTTCCTGGGATTGGGTCTCGGGTAAACGAGGCCCGTAACCCTGGTGGGGTCGTCTTGAAGTTCCTCGGCGGTAATACCCAGCTCGGCGGGCGTAAGCAGTTCAACTTCGGCGGCTTTGCTCTCGACGAGCCTGTCCAGGGAGGCATAAGGCAGCTGTCCTTCTCCCTTGACGGTAATAACGGCGGGCAGGGGGCACCGCACTTTCTCTCGTTCTCCCCGGCCGGTGTCTCTGGTGAGGTTGAGGCTGTTCTGTGCCTTGTCCGGTTCGAGTCCGATGACATCGCTGACGCAGGGTAAACCGAGTTGGCCTGCCATTAACAGCCCGACCTGCCCGTTGCCTGTATCCAGGCTGCGCGCCCCCGTGAAAACGAGGTCGGCGCCATAAAGCGACACGAAACCGGTCAGCAGCCTGGCTTTCTGGCAGGGGGAGAGGTTCGGGAGGTCTTTATCCCATATGCGCACGGCCCTGTCCGCTCCCAGTGCCAGGCCGTTTCTTAAGTAGCTCTCCACCCTTACCGGACCGATGGAGATTAGGGTAATTTCTACTTTTAATCCTTCGTCCGGCGACTTGAGTCCCAGCGCTATGGCCAGGGCGGCCGCGTCGCCGGGATTGAGCCGGAGCGGCAGGCCCTCCCGGAAGACCACCCTGTTTGTCAGGCCGAAATCCAGGCTCAACGCCGGGTCGACAACCTCTTTTATGCAAACGATTATTTTCATATTCGTTCTGCTAGGTCAGACGGTAGCAGACGCCGTAGCCTCCCCGCGGGTAGTTCCAGTCCAGCGCTCCTTTATCGCAGATTACGTAGCAGGTGCCGCATTCCAGGCAGGTCTCGTAAACTATGCTCAACAGCCGCGTTTCTTCATCCCACGTATAGCAGTTGGCCGGGCAGGACTGCACGCAGGCGCGGTGGTCGCAGGTCTTGCAGATTTCCTTATCGACGACGATGTGGGGCTGCTCGTCAATCTGGAACTGCGTCAACTGCTGCAGGTTTTCTATATTCATAATAAAGCCCTGCCTATCTTGATGCCGTCGGCAACCAAGCCTTTCAATCCTACTTCTTTCATCGCTTCTTTCCTGGCGAGGCGCAGGAGTTTAGAGCGGGGCGCGCCTTCGACCCGGTAGAGCTTTTCCATAATACCGGCCAGGACCCGCGGGTAGGTCTGGAACAGGCGGTCCGAGTGCATCATGCCGGCCGCGTTCTTAAAGGTTTTCATGTCTTTGATAATGAAGCTTTCGTCCAGCTTCTTTTTATACAGCGAGAGCGACCGGGCGGAGTAGTCGCCGGCTTCGATGGCTTTAATAGCCGTCTCGGCGGCCAGCACGCCGGAGGTCATGGCCAGGTTGATGCCTTCCAGGTTGATGCCGTTGGTGTAGCACAGGCCGGCGGCATCCCCGGCGACCATCATGCCGTCGGTATAGACCTTTGGCATGGCCCTGATACCGCCTTCCGGGATGAGGTGCGCCGAGTATTCCAGCGGCACGGCGCCCTTGACGAGTTTCCTGACCTGCGGGTGCTGGAGCAGCTCGTCCATTACTTCGTAGGGAGCCTTGCCCGATGCCTTCAGGGAGTCGAGGTGCACCACCATGCCCACGGATATACTCTCGCGGTTGGTATAGAGGAAGCTGCCGCCCCGTATGCCGCCGGTCGTCCCCACGAAGCTGATATCCGCCCCTTCGTCCCGGACGAGGTGAAACCGTTCGTTGATGGTTTCTTCCGGCAGTCCCAGCAGGAGCTTAATGCCCACGCCCATGGATTTAGGTTTAAAATTCTTGCGCAGGCCGGCTTTTTCCGCCATGAAGGACAGGACGCCGTCGGCGGCGATGACGATGTTGCCCCTTAACTTGCCCTCCCGGCCGTTAACGGTAATGCCGGCGATTCTCCCGTCTTTTCTTAATAAATCTTCCGCGGTGCAGTCGGTAAGCAGTAAAGCCCCTTCTTTAACGGCTTCGTCGGCGAGCCAGCTGTCGAAGACCGGGCGGAAGACGGTATAGCCGTTATACGGCGGCTGCTCGAATCTCTCGTTTTCGAAGGTGAGAGAAACGGCGGATTCCGGGGTCATGAAGGCCAGCACTTTTTTATAGACATGCCGTTCCACCGGCGCCCGTTCCCGGAAACCGGGAAGCATCTCGTTCAGGACGGGGGTGTTGTGCAGCAGCCCGCCGAACATGTTCTTGGCGCCGGGGTATTTGCCCCGCTCCACCAGGCAGACATTCAGTCCGGCGCGGGCCAGTTTCAGGGCTGCCATACTGCCGGCCGGCCCCGCCCCTGCGATTATTACATCATAATATTTCGCCATTTTCTCTCGCGCGCTTGATTCTTTCTATCAGTATCGGCAGTACTTCTTTAAGGTCGGCGGCAATACCCACGTCGGCACTCTGGAAGATGGGCGCCTGCGGGTCGCGGTTAACGGCGACTATTTTACCCGATTCCTGGATGCCGCCGACGTGGTGGGTCGCCCCGGAAATTCCCAGCGCCAGGTAATACTCCGGACTGACCACCTTGCCGGTCTGGCCAATCATGCGTTCCCGGGGTATTTTACCCCCGTCGACTACCGGCCGGGTGGTGCCGACGGCGCCTTCGATGAGACCGGCCAGTTCCTCTACGAGAGGCAATAGTTCATCGGTAGCCGCACCCATACCCGCGGAGACGATGGTTGTCGCGTCAGTTACGTCCACGGTATGAGAATCAGCCGGCAGGTACTCCAGGTGCCTGGTATTAATCGACCCGGCGGTCAGTTTCGACTCGATAGCTAAAGCCCTTGCACTCACGGGCTTAACGGCGGGGGCTGCGTTCAGGGCCTCCGGGTCCATGGTCGCCAGCATCGTTTTATCTGTCTGGAAAATCACTTTCTGGTATAGCTGTCCGCCATAGACGGAGCGGTAAAACTCCGGCTGTTCCGGGTGGGCAAGCTCGATTCTGGCGCAATTTGTAATTACCCCTGTCTCCAGGAGCGCCGCCAGTCGGGGCGCCAGGTCCCTGCCGATTGTCGTATGCCCCATGAGTAGAAGCCAGGGATTCTCCGCCTGGATTCTGGGTAGCAGCGCCGCGGCGCGGGCCTCCGTCGAGTAATACTGGAAAAGAGGGTCATGGAATATGTAGGCGCGGGACACCCCGTACTTACCGAATACCTTCAGGTAATCCTCGGTAGGTTCGGCGAATACCAGTGCCGTCACGCTGCCGCCCGCTTTTTCCGCGATAAGCCTGGCCCCGGTAAGAAGCCCGAGGGTCAGTTTGCTGATTTCTTCGCTTTCCTCACCTGTCTCCGGCAGCACCCAGATGTTTCTTGTCCTGGCCACTTCTATAATTTCTCCCGGCGGCTATATCATCCGGCCGATATTCTCGCCTTCAAGTATCGCCATGTCTATCTTGCGCGGCGCCACGCAGTCGCCGATGCGGTAAAGCTCTTTAACTTTGCCCTTGAGTTCTTTATAAAGTCCGTCCTCGGCGCGGTTGCCCAGGGCGTAGACCACGGAATCATGGTCGCTGAAGGTATGCCATTCGTTGTTATAATAGTTCAGGCCGTTTACCTCCAGGCCCTTTATCTCCACGACGGCGAAATCCGGCGTGAAAGTGACGCCTTTCTGCGCCAGCCGCTGGTGGGAGAGGTAGGAGTCCTGCGAAGGCCCCAGCTCGGAGCCGATGGTCGGCGATGAGGTGACGATATGGACTTTCCGGCCCCGGTCAACGAGGAGTTCCGCCGTGGCCGTTCCCTGGTGGTGGCCGTCGTTATCGATAAAGAGTACTCTCTCGCCCACGTCCTTCTCGTTAATCAGCGCCTGCCAGACGTTAAAGATATTCGGGCCGTCGGCGCCGGGCAGGGGGTTCTCCTTGGGCACCGACCCCGTGGCGACGATTACCGCGTCGGGTTTCTGTTCCAGTATAAATTCGGCGGTGGCTTCTTTATTCAGGACTATTTCCACCGGCAGCAATTTCAGCTGGTTCTCCTCGTTGCGGATGACGGAACTGATTTCTTCACGCCCCGCCCCCAGCGCGGCGATGTTGACCTGACCGCCCGGTTTGTCCGCCTTCTCGTAGAGGGTCACCGTGTGACCGCGCTGGGCGGCAACCGCGGCGGCGCGCAGGCCGGCCGGCCCTCCCCCGACGACGACAATCTTTTTCTTAATCGGCGCGGGTTTGATGGAGCCGGCGCCGCGTTCCTTTTCCAGGCCGATGTTGGGATTCTGGATACAGCCGATGGTCTGATTAAGGCCTACTCTCCCGTAGCAGCCCTGGTTATCGGCCACGCAGTACCGTATCTCCTCGAGTCGCCCCTCCCTGGCCTTGTTGGCCATCTCGGGGTCGCATATCTGGGCGCGCACCATGCCTACCATGTCGGCCTGGCCGTCGGCCAGCACCCTTTCCGCCATGACGGGGTCGTTAATACGCCCGGTACAGAAGACCGGCAGGTCGACCACCTCTTTAATGCCTGCGGACAGGGGGATGGTGTAACCCAGCGGGGAGTGCATGGAAGCCCCCACGAGGTAAAGGTTATAAAAAGTCGCCAGGCTTAAATCAATAAAGTCCAGCTTTTTACTGGCTTCAAAACGTTTGGCCATTTCCCTGGTATCTTCAAGGGTCAGGCCGCCCTGCACCATCTCGTCGGCGCAGAGGCGTATTCCCAGCGTATAGTCCGCCCCCACGGTTGTCCTGACCGCCTCGATAACCTCCATGGGGAAACGCATCCGGTTCTCGACGCTACCGCCGTAATCGTCGGTACGCAGGTTGGTCAGGGGCGATAGGAACTGCCTCATCAGGGAACTGTGGCCTATCTGTAATTCAATACCGTCGAAGCCGCCTTCCCGTACATGCCCGGCCGCCCGGCAGAAATACTCAATGACCTCATGGATGTCTTCCGGCTCCATTTCCTTGGGTACTTCCCGGAACATGAAATCCGCCACCGGTGAAGGGCCGATGACGGGCAGCCGGGAGTAGGAGCCGTCGCCCTGACCTCCGTTGTGATTTAGCTGGGCGAATATCTTGGTTTCAAACTCGTGGACGGCGCGGCATATCCGGCGGTAGCCGGGAACAACCTCCGGTTTAAAGGCGTCGATGAGTTTTTCGTAGGAGTGGTCGGTGGGGTGCACCGATTGTTCCTCGGTGATAATGAGGCCGGCGCCGCCTCTGGCCCGCTCCGCCAGGTAGTACACGTGGCGCTCGCTCGGCAGGTTGTTCTCGGCGAAGTTGGTCAGGTGGGAGGAGAAGGAGATGCGGTTGGGCACGACCACC
>CAYPDM010000005.1:0-46504 GCA_964409485.1 uncultured Dehalococcoidaceae bacterium
GCGGCGGAACCACCGACGTTGCCGTCTTCAGAGAAGGCAGCATCTGGCATACTTCTATCCTGCCGGTAGCCGGTTATCAGCTTACCCGCGATGTCGCCATCGGCCTGGGACTGCCGTTTGAAATCGCCGAGGAGATGAAGAAGAAATACGGCAGCGTTATGCCCGTTTACGAAGGCAAGGCGGATACCGCGCCGGCCATATCCAAGGACGGACACGGCGTCTCCTACCAGGATTTATGTGACATCATCAGGGCCAGAATCGAGGAAGTCTTGAAGCTTATCCTCCTGGAAATGCCAAACTCGGACTATGAAGCGCTGGTACCAGCCGGACTGGTACTTACAGGCGGTAGTTCCAACCTTTCCGGGATCTCTGCTCTGGGACGTGATATTCTTAGACTCCCGGTAAGGGTAGGCGCTCCCACCGATATTTACGGCATAGCCGATGTGCTTAAAGACCCTGCCTATTCCACCAGTGTTGGTCTCCTGCTCTGGGGAGCCAGGCATGAAGGCAAGAAACAATGGAATTCAGGACGATTCGGCGGTGCCTTTAGCCGCCTAGCATCCCAGCTTAGAAATTTATTTAGATAATAAAAAAAATAAACTATTAATAATTCTTTTTGGCACTAGTGAAAGGAGGAGGAGATGGCAAGAACAAGTTTTGTAGCTAATCCAGCTAAGATTAAGGTCATTGGTCTGGGTGGTGGCGGCAGCAATGCCGTAACCCGTATGGTCAGAGAAAATATTCAGGGCGTGGAATTCATCGCGATGAATACCGATGCTCAAGCTCTGGCTATCTGCGAAGCGCCGATTTGCGTACAGCTCGGGTCCAAACTCACCAAGGGTCTGGGCGCGGGCGGCGACCATAACATCGGGGCTAAAGCCGCCGAAGAAAACCGCGACGAGTTAAAGGAACTCGTTTCCGGGGCCGATATGGTATTCGTCACCGCCGGTATGGGCGGCGGCACCGGCACCGGGTCGGCACCCATCGTTGCGGAAACATCCAAGCATAGCGGCGCTCTCACCATAGCCGTGGTTACCAAACCGTTTGAATTCGAGGGCGCTCACCGCATGGAAACGGCGGAAGAAGGCATTTCCAATCTTATCGATAAGGTTGACACCCTGATTATCATCCCCAATGACCGCCTGATGACGCTCTGCGACCAGAAAACCGGAGTGGATAGCGCCTTCAAACTGGCCGATGATGTATTGAGGCACGGTGTTCAGGCAATCGCCGAGGTTATTACCACCCCCGGTATGATTAACCTCGATTTTGCCGATGTTAAGGCAATTATGAAAGACGCCGGCCCGGCCTGGATGTCTATCGGCAACGGTACCGGACAGAACCGGGCTACCGATGCCGCTAAAGAAGCGCTGGCCAGCCCGCTGCTGGATGTGGCCATCGAGGGTTCCAAGGCCGTCCTGTTCAATGTTGTCGGCGGCAATAACCTCGCCCTGTTCGAGGTGAATCAAGCTGCCGATGTTATCAAACAGGCCGTTGACCCTGATGCCAATATCATTTTCGGCGTCGCCAATGACCCGTCCATGGAAAATGAAGTACGCATCACCCTGATTGCCACCGGATTTCAGGCCAAGCTGGGTATGGGTAGAGACGGAGATGAAGACGAACTTACCAAGCTACTCAAGAACATGAAGACTGAAGACGAGCTTGATATGCCTTCCTTCCTGCGCCGCCCGTTATTCAGTCACCGGCGCCACCTGGCTACCCCGAGAGAAGCGCCGGCGGAACCGGTAGCACAGCGTCATTTCCAGTAAAAATTCCGGCGATTGAATTTACCGGTAAACAGTCATGGGTAGTGGGAACAGGCTTAAGCATTGTAATGCTGGATGAGATGCATAATAAATAGCAGCATCAGTTATTGTACACAGGGCTGCGGGTGGTACACTCCCGCAGCCTTTCTGTTTATCTTTTCCCCGCAAACCCCCTGCCCTATTCCAGATGTCTTTATATTATCCCCGCCCGGGCCGCCCTCGCATCATTCGCGGCCTAGCCCGCAAGTACATACCCCTCTGTTGACAAATTCCGTATTATCTGGTTATCCTATTATCTGGTGAATTAATTATTTGCCCGGTCTTTTTTCTGACACTAAAAATGCGTCCCACACTATATGCGAGTTATTACAGGCAAGGCAAAAGGACATCGGCTCAAGTTCCCGAAAGGAACGGCAACACGACCGGCAACAGACCTGGTGCGCGGCGCCATCTTCTCCATTCTGGAAAATATTGCCGACGACTGGTCACAGGTGCTTGACCTGTTCTCCGGCAGCGGCGCCCTGGGTATAGAGGCTTTAAGTCGCGGGGCTGGTTGGGTGGACTTTGTTGAAAGCGAACCCAGGTGTTGTGGTATAATTAGGGAGAATTTAGAAAAGACGAAATTGTCAGCACAGGCTTATATATACTGCTGCGATGTCGCCAGGGCACTTACCCTTATTAATAAGGAGTACAACATAATACTGATGGACCCACCTTATTCTAATGCGTCTATAGGTAATTTCATCACACAACTGGCAAACTCCAGCCTGGTCGGCACACATACAATGGTAGTAGTGACCCACTCACCGCACTTACCCCTTAGCCAAAACTACGCCGCACTAAACCTCATTAAAGAGCACCGTCACGGCGATAGCTGCATCTCATTATATCGCAAGGAGGCAAGGTCTTGATTATCGCTCTCTATCCGGGCAGCTTCGACCCCATAACCAACGGGCATATCGATATCGCTACCAGGGCTTCAAGACTTTTTGATAAAATAATCATAGGTATCTTTGCCACTCCGGATAAGCGCCTTACGTTCTCCCATGAAGAACGCGTCGACCTGGCAAGGCAAGCTGTGACCCACCTGCCCAATATCGAGGTAATGCCTTACGATAATATTACCGTAGATTTCGCCCGGCAGGTAAACGCCCAGGTTCTGGTGCGCGGTTTGAGGATGAGCGCCGATTACGAGAGGGAATTTGAAATGGCCATGTTGAACCGGAAACTCTACCCGGAGCTGGAGCTCGTCTGCTTTATGGCCAGCCAGGAGTACCAGTTCCTTAGCTCCAGCCTGATGAAAGAGGTGGCCAGCCTTGGCGGTGATATCAACAGCCTGGTACCCAAACACGTAGCCGTAGCCCTTAAAAATAAAGGGGTTAGTAAAGAATAGACTACGCCGTTGTTTAATATAGTCCGCAAGGAGAATTTTTCAGGGAAGGATTCAGGAGGTAAATTGAATGGCTTACTTGATAACAGACGAGTGCATCAGCTGTGGGGCCTGCGAACCGGAATGCCCGGTCGGCGCCATCAGTGAGGGTGATACGGCCTATGTTATCGACCCCGATAAGTGCGTCGAGTGTGTAGGACATAACGATTCTCCCAAATGCGCTGAAATATGCCCGGTTGATGCCCCCCAACCTGACCCGGACCACCCTATTAAATAGGGCGACATCCGGAAAAAGCCATACCGGCCAGGATTCAGCAAAATATAACTATCACGGTAATTGACCGCCAGTATCGGCGTGACAATCCGGTTGACCTGTTTTTCTGATAATCAGGTAAGGATAGCCTGCCTTTTCAGGGAAGATGCGGGGAATCAAGAAGATACAGCGGCCAGATTACCGGAGTCTTTTTACTGGAAGAAGTCACGTACCGAATCGAACTCGGCGGGTAATAGCGCCAGTATCACGGGAAAGCCGTCCAGCAACAGGTTCGCCAGGGCAGAATCGACCACGGTGCTGCCGATACCCAGGAAATTCACCCACATGGTCAGCAGGGCGCCGCAGAAAACGAACCCCATGATAAACCCCAGGACAGCGCCGCCCAGACGGTTTACCCAGCCCAACAGCACCGCTGATATAACCCATTTAACTACCTTGGCCAATATCGAGGCTATTATCATCACCGCGATTAAGATAATGGCAAAGGCGGCTACCCTGGCCCAGCCGGGGTCTGCAATGAAAGTCAGCGCCCCGCCTAATGATTCAGAGAAGCGCCCCGCCAGGACCACGCCTACAATCATTCCGACCACGGTAAAAAGCGCCTTGATAATGCCGGTTTTAAGCCCGATGAGTGTCGGGATTACAATGAGTATCAGGATAACGATATCAAGCCAGTTCATGTACGTATTTTACTACTCATAGTGCAGGGCGTCAATAGGATTCAGCCTGGCGGCTCTCATAGCCGGATATATACCGGAAACAAGGCCGATAAATACCGAGACCGATATAGCCAGGATGACGATATCCCATGATACCGCGGCATTGATAGATATGCCGGCCGCCGCCGAAAAGGTGGAAATCAGCCATGATACCCCCCAACCCCCGATTATCCCCACGGCGCCGCCGGATAAACTCAACATGGCGGCCTCCAGCAGGAACTGGAGCAGGATATCCCGTCGCTTGGCGCCGACAGCCTTGCGGATGCCTATCTCCCGCGTACGCTCGGTCACGGAAACGAGCATGATATTCATAATACCGATACTGCCGACCAGCAGCGAGATACTGGCAATAGCCCCCAGTAATATCGTGAGCAGCCCGGTAACCTGCTGTATCATCCCCATCATCTGCTCCTGTGTCATGATGAGGAAATCTTCCTTGCCCTCCTCGGTGATGCGGTGACGTTGTGTCAATAATTCCGTAATATCCGCCGAAACGATATCTGCTACCTCGGTGCTATCTATCTGGACGGCAATCTGCTGGACGGTATCCTCGCCGCGCACCGTCTGCCCCGGGAAAAGCCTCGTCTGGTAGGTCGTTATAGGCACCACAATGACGGCATCCATACTGATACCCATCATCTGTCCGCCTTTGGCTTCCAGCACCCCGACGACGTTGAACTGGCGACCGTTAATTTTTACCTTCTTCCCCACGGCATCTTCATCACCGAACAGGTCACTGGCAATATCACTCCCCAGTACCGTTACCATGTCCCTGCCGGCCACGTTCCGCGCGGTGATAAACTGTCCGTATTCCGTCGGGTAGTTCAATACATACTCGTATTCCGGAGTCGTAGCCTCGATAAAAGCCGCGGTGCTCTCATCACCGGCGGCCACTTCAACGTAATTTTCCGTTACGGGGGCTACGGCTATCACCGAAGGCACGCGTTCGGCGATGGCCTCGGCGTCGCTAATCGTGAGACTCTGACTGGCCATTCCCATAGCGGCCAGTCCCTCCAGGCCGGGCGTTTGCGATGATATATATATAAGATTGGTGCCCATCCCCTCTAAAGTTGAGGTAATTGATTTTTCCGCTCCCCTGCCCACCGACATCAGGGTGATGACGGAGCCGACGCCGATGATAACACCCAGCATGGTCAATGAGGAGCGTAACTTGTTGGCTCCCAACGACCTGAAAGCTATAATAAAGGACTCAATCCACTTCACGGTTTATCTCCTCGGTTATACTGATTATTCGCCGGCCGCGGTTTCTACTTTCTTATCCTCAATAATTTTTCCGTCCAGCAGCCGCACGATACGCTGTGCTTTTGAAGCTACATCCGGCTCATGGGTTACCAGGACGACGGTAATGCCCTCCTGATTTAGCCGGCAGAAGATAGAAATAATTTCAGCGGTAGCGTTGCTGTCAAGATTGCCGGTAGGCTCATCCGCCAGAATGAGAGACGGGTCATTTACCAACGCCCGGGCAATAGCCACGCGCTGCTGCTCGCCACCCGAGAGTTCCGAAGGTTTATGCGCAGCCCGTTCCTTCAGCCCGACTCTCTCCAGAGCCTCCATCGCCCGCTTGCGCTTCTGACCCCCGCCTCCGTAAACCAGCGGCAGTTCCACATTGGCTATCGCCGCGGTCCGCGGCAGGAGATTGTAAGTCTGAAAGACAAACCCTATCTTTTTATTTCTCATTTCGGCCAGCCTGTTATCGTTAAGCTGGCTGACATCTAGTCCCTCGAGGGTATATTTGCCCTCCGTAGGCTTGTCCAGGAAGCCTATAATATTCATCAGGGTGGATTTGCCGGAGCCCGAGGCGCCGATAAGCGCCACCATCTCACCCTGCTTTATCTTCAGGTTTACCCCTCTCAATGCCGGGACCTCGACATTACCCATATGGTAAATCTTGGTAATATTATCCAGTTCAATCATGCCATTATTCTGCGACATGTTTATCACTTCCTGATATATTAGTTAGAAGAAGCTTATACCCGTAGTCGACTTCACCTTTACCTCCACCACCACCGTCTCGCCTTCGCTTACCCCACTGACTATCTCGGTACGCAGTCCGTCATCCAGACCGACCACTACCACTCTTTCCTGATACTTATCACCTTCCATAACTATAACAATCGTCTGACCCTGATCGTTCCTGCTGATAGCGCGACCCGGCACCATGAGGACATTTTCACGTTTTTCCACCATGATATCCGCCGAAGCGCTCATACCTACTTTAATTCCGGATTCTCCTTCTGTATTCAGGTCTATCTTTACCTGATATAGCACCACTCCTCCCACCTCCATAGGCACGGGATAGACGGCCTTTACGGTACCTTTGAATTCCTTTTCAGGCATGGCATCCACGCTAACCGCGGCCTCCTGACCCAGCTCCAGCAGCGGTATATCTATCTCGTCAACCTCAATCACCAGCTCCAGAAAGTCGGGATTAATCATCTGCATAATAGTCGTGGGGACCATGGACGGCGACGGAATAATATCCCCTTCTTCAGCCGGGATTACTGCCACCACGCCATCAAACGGGGCAGTTATAACGGCTTCGTCAAGCTGTCTCCGGGCATCGGTCAGGGACTGCCCGGCCAGGTCCACCGCCTGCTCCGCCTGTATTACGGTATGTTCAGCCGAGGCTAATTGCATTTCAAGAAGCGCAATATTCTTATCCAGGTCATTGATATTCTTCCGGGCAATAGCTACGGATGCCTCCGCCGCCTCCACCTGCTTTTTCTTGAGATTGACCTGCCTGGAATCATACCCCGCCAGCGCGTTATCGTAGTTGGCCTGGGCGGTATCCAGACTTTCCCGGGCGCTTTGTATCGCCAGGTCCCAGTCGTCCGAGGTAGTAGTCGAGTCCTGCGCCCTTAGTACTACACTATTATAATAGGCTTTTGCCTTGTTTAGTTCAGCCAGTATCACTGTAAAATCTACAGCGGTGATACCGGCGGCCAGGTTACTCTGGGCTGTATCAAGGGCTATCTGCGCGTTAAGCAGTGCCAGCTGCAGCGAGTCTCCTGAATTACGCGTATTATCCAGATTATATTCGGCTGTATACCGGCCGAGTTCCGCCTGGGTTAGAGCTACCTCCGCCTGCGTTAATGACATCCTGGCCTGGTTTACCGCCAGCTCCAGGGTACTGGTATCGAGACTGGCCAGCATGTCACCCTTCTTAACACTGTCCCCCTCGGCTACCATTATTTTATCCAGCTTGCCGGCGCTGCCGAAGGTCAACCTGGCCTCACGCGAAGTCTCTATTTTCCCGTTACCGGTCACACTCAACGATAAATCGCCGCGCGTTACCTCTACCTCCTGCCGGTTGACCGTGCCCTGACCGCCTCCCATTGAGTCACAGGCAGTCACCCCCAGCAGAGCCAGTAAAATTACCATCAAAATAAAGCCATAAATGAGTTTACTTTTCATCGTTCTCCTCCGGGATTCCTGATAAAGACGTATTATTACTATTTCTTAAGCAATAGCTTTAACTGAAGTTTTTCGCGTCTCTTATCGTAACGTTCCATCAACTTCGGGAATGCCTTTCCCAGAAATTGATATCTGTCACGCATTTGTTCCAGCCATTCCTTGCGCGCGCAGGGTTCATCCTTCATTAACTTCATGCCGTTTTCAGCTAGCAGGCGGAACATCTTAATTTCATCTTCGAGTCCGTGTTCGATTGTCTTCCGCAGGGCATCCTCACTCAATTTAAAGTGATTATGCCTTTCGCCGGGTATGCTATAGCGCTCAATCAACCCTATTTGCTCGAGAAGTCTCACAGTGGTACTGATTGAACCCTTGCTGGCCATCATGACATCGGCCAGTTCGGCCGGCGACTGATAAGGCGGGTCGGAAATAAGGAGCCACCCGAACATTCGGCCGGCCATGCGGGGAAGACCGGTTTTTTCAAAGACAACGCCCACATCTTCCAGAAAATTTCTTTCTTCATCCCTTAAATTCCCTGACATACGCCTCTCCTTGGTAATTTTTATACATTATAATATATTTAATATGTTTTGTCAATACTAAACTATAAACATATTTCGTATATATAGAATATAATTTACTAAAAATATCATATGAACGACCAGGACTCTGGCCGGGGACCGTCATTCCCCGAGTTCTTTAGCCCGCCGGTAGGCCGCTTTTACCGCATCTTCGACGAGCCTGGCAAAACCGCCCTCATCAAAGACCTTTAAGGCGCTCTCCGTAGTGCCCCCGCGGGAAGTAACGTTCCGACGCAGCTCGGCGGGGGGCTTACCCGACTGCCCCATCAGTTGTGCCGAACCCAGTAACGTCTGGGAGACCATTTCTACGGCTTTCTCCCGGGGAAGGCCAATGTTTACCGCTGCGTCTACCAGCGCCTCTGCAAACATAAAGCAATAGGCCGGGCCGCTGCCGCTGACCGCCGTGGCCATATCGATGCACTTTTCATCTTCGAAGTAGATTTCTTTACCCATTGCACCTAAAATAGCCGTGGACTGCTCTTTTTGCGCTGCGGTTACCCCGGCAGTAGCTGTCCAGGCGCTCATGCCGAAGCCAATTTGTGCCGGCGTATTGGGCATGCAACGCACGATGCTGCCGTGCCCCGAACCCTGACTAATAGCACCGATTTTCACCCCGGCCACAATAGAGAGAACCAGCTGGGCCGGCTTAATGCTTCCTTTCAAATCGGAAAGAACCTCCGTTAAATTCTGGGGCTTAACCGCCAGCACGATAACATCCCTGTCATCCACGGCTTCCCGGTTATTCGCCGCTACCGCCACGCCGTATTGCTTCTCAAGATATTCACGCCGCGACCCGCTGATATCACTGACGCAGATATCTGCAGGCGCGGCCAGGTTTTTCTCCAGAACCGCCGCAACAATCGCCTCCCCCATATTCCCCCCGCCGATAAACGCTATTTTCATGATATTTCTACCTTACCCCCTACTTCACCACTATATTGACCAGCTTGCCCGGGACATAGATAACTTTAACCACTCCCCTGCCCTCCAGGTAGGGTTTTACCTTTTCCTGCTCTGCGGCGATTTTTTTTGCTTCGTCTTCCGCGATGGAGACCGGCACCGTTACTTTATCGCGAAGCTTGCCGTTCACCTGTATGACCAGCGTAAATTCGTCGTGCGCCACCAGTGCTTTATCCCATTCCGGCCATGCCTGGTTGTGAACGCTGTACTCATAGCCCTTCTGTTTCCAGAGTTCTTCGGCAAGATGCGGTACCGTCGGCGCCAGGAGCAGGAGCAGTGTCTTTATGGCTGATTCCCAGGCTTCCTTATCGACTGTCCGCGCCTCTTTCACCTTATGGAGGTAATTGGTGAACTCCATGAGCGCCGCCACCATGGTATTAAAATGGACTCTCTCGATATCCTCGGTTACCTTCTTTATAGTCTGGTGAGTCATACGGGCCAGCTCATCGTCTCCTTGAGCGCCGGCAGACCTGTATCCATCCAGCGCCAATTTCCAGATTCTATTCATCCAGCGGCTCATGCCGCTGATGCCGCTATCGTCCCACTCGCCGCCCTGGTCCCAGGGCCCGATGAACATGAGATAGGTACGTACGGTATCAGCCCCTAATTCAGCCACATAGTAATCGGGGTTGACCACGTTGCCTCTCGACTTGCTCATCTTATGCTTGCCGAATATAATCGTACCCTGGTTAAATAATTTCTTGAACGGCTCACTAAAATCTACCAGCCCCATATCATGGATAGCCTTGGTAAAGAAACGAACGTAGAGCAGGTGCATCACGGCGTGTTCCGCGCCGCCGGTATAAAAATCTACCGGACACCACATCTTGACTTCTTTATCATCGAAGGCCGCGGCATCATTACGCGGGCTGCAATACCGGAGATAATACCACGAAGAGCACGCGAACGTGTCCATGGTATCCGTCTCACGCTTAGCGGGACTCCCGCACTTCGGACAGGTGGTATTCACGAATTTTTCATTGTACTTCAGCGGCGATTCTCCGGTAGGCTTGAATTCAGCATCCTCCGGCAGCAGAACGGGCAGGTCTTTCTCCGGGATAGGTACGATGCCGCACTTATCGCAAAATACCATGGGAATAGGGGCTCCCCAGTAACGCTGACGGGATATCAGCCAATCGCGTATTTTATAGCTGACAGTCCTCCTGCCCCACCCCTTTTCCTCCAGGTATTCGGATACCGCGTTGATACCGTCTTGATTGCCGCTGAATTCGCCGGAATGAATCATCGTTCCGTAGTCCGCGTAGAAAAGCATATCGCGGTAGAACTCGAGGGTATTGAGCATCTCCATCACGGTGCGTCTCTCGCGCACGCTCGACTCCATGGCCTTGCAGCGTTTAAGTATCTCCTTTTCCGTCTCTATGGAATCCAGTGACAGCGTCTCAACGCCGTCTTCACCAGCGAAGAAAAATAGCCAAGCGGACCCGACGATGTCGTTCCAGCTATCCGGCTTCAGATATTGCTTCATAAGATCTATATACTGCTTAATCTGTGCTTCGCCATTGAGCGTAACGTACTGGCCGCCGATTTCCGCCCCGGTATAGCTGAAACCAGCCTTCTTCAGTTCCTGTTCGAACCCCTCACGCATCGTGCCGGGGAAAGCGAAGCTCTTGGCGACGCCATCCGTGCGGTCGATTACCGGGATAACCGGCAGCCCGTACTTGAGGGCGAAGGCAAAGTCGCGCTCGTCGTGGGCGGGCACCGCCATGACGGCCCCGGTGCCGTAGCTTAAAAGCACGTAGTCGGCAATCCATATCGGCACTTTCTTTCCGTTAAGGCGATTGATGCAGTAGGCCCCGGTGAAGACGCCGTCCTTCTCTTTTTCCGTGGAAAGTCGCTCTATCTCGCTCTGGCGGCGCGAGCTTGTAATATAGTTCTCTACCTCGGCTTTCTTATCGTGGGTGGTCAGTTTCATCACCAGCGGGTGCTCCGGCGCCAGCACCATGAAAGTCACGCCGTAAGTGGTATCCGGGCGGGTGGTAAATACGCGTATCTCTTTTTCGTCAACGCCGGGATGGTCAAGTCCGAAGGATATTTCCGTGCCCTGGCTCCTGCCTATCCAGTTACGCTGCATTATCTTAATGCGTTCCGGCCAGTCTACACCTTCGAATTCCATCAGCTCATCGGCGTATTTCGTGATGCGGAAAAACCACTGCTCAAGGTCGCGTCTGACGACGGCGGTACCGCAGCGTTCGCATACGTCCTCCCCTACCACCTGTTCGTTGGCCAGGACCGTCTGGCAGTTGGGGCACCAGTTGACCGGAGCCTTGGCGCGGTAAGCCAGGCCGGCTTCGTAGAGCTTCAGGAAAAACCACTGCGTCCATAAATAATAGTCCGGCAGGCAGGTGATGACCTCCCGACTCCAATCGTAAACGGCGCCGATGCTCTTGAGCTGCCGCCGCATATTCTCTATGTTCTGCATCGTCCAGGTAAAGGGGTGGATACCCCGCCTTATGGCGGCATTCTCCGCCGGCAGCCCGAAGGCGTCGAAGCCCATCGGGTGGAGGACGTTATAACCCCGCATCCGCATATAGCGGGCATAGGCATCGATGGGCACGTTGTTATACCAGTGGCCGATGTGCAGGTCGCCGGAGGTGTAGGGAAACATGGTAAGGGCGTAATATTTGGGACGGGGGTCGTTATCATTGACCTCGTAGAGCTTATCCCCGGCCCACTTCTGCTGCCACTTCTTTTCTATTTCCTGCGGGTTATACCTGTCTGCCATGACTGAACTCCATCTGGAAACGCCTTATTTTATGTAAAGAAGTAAAACGTAACCGCCCTGCAGTCATTTTAACAAGAATAGCTACCGTATTCAATGGGCATACCCTTGCACAAGCCCCGTTTTTCACTTAGAATAGGATAGCCCGTGCCGAAGTGGCGGAATAGGTAGACGCGACAGTCTCAAAAACTGTTGAGGGGCAACCCTCGTGTCGGTTCGAGTCCGACCTTCGGCACTTAAAAAAATTAGTCTCCTCACAACGTTTCAAATTTCCACCAATTATTATAGAATTACAGGTATAGATGGATATTTTTATCGTCGTCCTGGAATCGGTGCTGGTGCTCCTGGGCATAGGCCTTATCGGATTCTGGATAACCCGGCGGGGCATTATACCGGAGAACGTATTGAGCCTGCTAAGTCGGCTCGCCATAGATATCGCCCTACCCTGCATGGTCTTCGCCAGCATCATCGTCAATTTCTCCCCGGAAGAGCTCCCCGACTGGTGGCAGCTGCCGTTATGGTGGTTTGCCTTTGCCGCCGTTTCCCTGGTCCTGACACTCATTACCATGTTTCTATCTACCAAAGAAACCCGCGGCGAGTTCGCCCTTAACCTTTTTTTCCAGAACGGGCTTTTCATGCCGCTTATCATTATCGGCGGCATCTTCGGCACGGATTCGCCTTATATAACGCAGCTCTATATCTTCATTATTTTCCACCCTGTTCTCTTTTTCAGCGCCTACCAGCTATTTTTCAGGAAAAAGAGCCAGGAGAAAATACGGTGGAGCCGTATTCTTAATCCCATCCTCATCGCCACGCTGCTGGCAATCGTCGTTCAGCTTGTTAACGCCAGGGACTACCTGCCGGACTTCGTACAGTCTATCCTGCAAATATTAGGAGGCATGGCTCTGCCGCTTATCCTGATCATTCTGGGCGGCAGCCTTTACCTCGATATCAGGCAGAAGGGGAAATTCTACTACGGGGAGATAATAAAATTCGTCATCATCAAGAATTTCGTTTTCCCCCTGGTAGTCATGGGTCTGCTTATCCTTCTCAAACCTGCCTACAGCCTGGCGCTTATCTTCATCCTGCAGGCTGCCGTGCCGCCCATTACCGGCACGCCGATAGTTACCGAGCGCGCCGGCGGCAATAAGTCAATATCCAACCAGTTCATCTTATCGAGCTTCGCTGTTTCTGCGGTATCCATCCCCGTAATATTCTTATTATTCAGCCAGTTCTTCCCCCTGCCCTGACCGGATGAACAATGATATAATATATAAAAGGAGATTTTACCGAATATGATTACCCTGAAATGTCCCAAATGCGATGCGGAGACCAAACTCTCCTTGGTGGAGGATAATTACGAAGGCCCGCGCCGGTGCTGGAAATGCCACGAGTTATTTACTATCGTGATAGAGAATAACGTGCTTAAGTCCTGTGAACCGTTGAGTCAGGAAGAATTTGAAAAACAGCAGGAAATTGAAGCCCTGAAAGCCAGGTTTAAAAAACAATAGACGGGTTATAACCGGAATTTATTACTTCTTGTTTTTGAAATTCCGCTTCTTACCGCGCCTGGCAAGCTCTTCCCTCTTCGCTTTCAGTTCGATGAGGCGAAAAACAGTTTTAGCTTTTCCGGCGAGAACGAAGTTCTCCATTTATCTTACCTCCCCCATCGGATAACCTGTGCCCCGGGGAACGCTGATTTCTTTGCAAATCCCCTTCTTTATCCTCATCAAGCTTACCAGCCGACCATAAAAACAGACATAAAATCCATAAATGTTGGATAAACTTCTCCTTAATAATTCATAAAGAATAATAAGGAAATAATAATAAATCCCTGCCCTGCGGCCCCCAATTACCGACCTCCACGGGTAAATATCCTGAAAGCGCTATTGACAAGAATGTTAAATAATTATATAAATAGGCTACGATAGCCTAGAAAGCGGAGGTAAGAAATATGGCGAAAATACAGGCGATACAACCGGGCTACTGCGTTGCGGTAAACCTTATGCCGGGGACCGCGCCGGACAATTGCTATATAGGAATGGTTGAAGTTGTTGACGAACACGGCATCCTCATTAATCTGGTACACTGGGACGATAAGCTGGATATGCTGGGAGGTTACACGGAGAGCCTCTTCGTGCCCTGGGGAAATATCAATTCAATGCTCATCAGCACCGAAAGGCAGCCGACGAGACGGTTTATGACGGATAAAGCCCGCAAATGGAAGGCGCAGATAGAGTCTCTGCACGGCAGAGAAAAAGCGGCAACCGCGCAAAAATAGCTGGAAAAACGTCAAGAAGTTAATTGTTTGAAACAGTACTCCGTAACCATCATCTCACAATACTGCGATGGTTGCGGAGTTTTATGTTTTTCTATGAGGTTGGGCATGTTGAAAGAGAGAATTTCTCAATAAATATTACCAGGAGCATACCAAACGTTTCCCCGGTTCTAAAGCGCCTCCTCCAGAGAACTCAACTGCACTTTGGTTCCGATGACAATCAGTTTGTCTCCCACTTCGACGGCTTCTTCGCCGGTGGGATTAGGCATCAGTGTATGCCCTTTCTTCTGCACAGCCAGGACGGCAACATGCGTTTTATCACGTACATCCTTAATCGATAAATCAAGGAGTTTTGAATTTTCTGTAATATCCACGTTCTCCAGGCGCATCTCATGGCCACGACTGTAGATAACATTATCGATAAAATCAACGACCGCCGGGCGCAGGGCCAGCATGGCCATACGGTTCCCCCCGATGGCGTGAGGCAGGATAACGCGGTTGGCCCCGGACCTCTCCAGCTTGGTCACGGCCTCCGTGCTGGACGCACGGGCTTCGATATATATATCGGGGCGCAGTCCCCGGGCCGACAGCGCAATATAGGTATTGTCAGTATCCGAGCCGACGGCGGCAATCAGCCCGCGGGCGCGTTCTATCCCGGCGCTTTTCAGAACATCATCCCGGGTAGCATCGCCCTCCAGATAAATATAATCTGATTTTTCCAGTCTGGCGATGCATTCCGGGCGGTTATCGATAACGATGAAAGGGACTTCTTCTTTAAAGGCGCGGGCGATTTCCTCGCCGACCCTGCCGAATCCGCAGAGAATGAAATGTCCTTTGAGATTGTTAATTTTATTTTGCATTTTACGCCTCTCCCATACGGTGCCGATATTACCTTCTACAATATATCCGACGATGCCGCTCAATGCGTACAGCGCCCCCCCCACGCCTCCTACCATCAGGAAAATACTGAAAATCCGCCCCCCGTCGGAAAGGGGATGGACTTCACTGTAGCCCACGGTGGTAATGGTGGTGACCGTCATGTAGATGGAATCCAGGAAATTCCAGCCTTCGATAATCTCGTAGCCGATTACGCCGACGATAGTAACGCCCGCCAGCCAGAAGATGCCCCAGAATAATCTGCGTAAAGGACTCATACATTACCCGTGCCGTGTATTATAATGAATAATAGCATAGCCCTGCGTCTGCCAGCAAAACCGGGCATTGCCACCATCACGCCTAAATGCTATAATCCGTGTGTAAGGATGGCGAGTAGTGCAGCGGTAGCACAGGGGACTTTGGCTCCTCTGACCCAGGTTCGAATCCTGGCTCGCCAGCCATCTCCCTCCATAATCACATCTATATCTGCTATGCCCGCCTTCCTTGACAGCCCCTGGCACAAGTACTACTATCAATGCTGAAAAATTATCAGTAATGAGGGAGGCAGACAATGGCCAGGATGCCCAACCCGGGAGCTAAACTGGCCTAGAGCTGAAAATCGCCTGAAATACTATAGCTAGAAAGCAGTCCGCTGTGAATACCCGGCAGGATATGCGTATGCCGTGGGCTATAGCTCAACAGCACCCTGGTCAATCAGTATCTCCAGGGTCCAGCGCACCGCATTACCTACGATATTAACACATTTCCCGGGATCCGAATGTCCCCCTGCCTCTTCAAAAATCGCCAGTTCCTCTTCGTCCCACAGGTAGAAGTGGCGCCCAAAAAGCTGTGTCTGAATATGCGGGCAAATAATGGTTCCATACTCTTCAACATACTTATCATAGAGTAATTTAGCTATGCCCATCGCGTTAAGCAGCACATCTACGTCATCCTGGTTGAGCTCTTTGTCCGACATCTTTTCTACCGGGCGACCGAAGTAATAGTCCAGAACGAGCGTTCCCCCAATCAGCCCCCCGCATGTTCCCACCACTTGAGCGGCCTGACCGGCGCAGCATGAACTCGCGGCTCTAACCAGAGAGTCGTCAAAGCCAAGAATATCGTGTAACGCCGCTACTGTGGACTGTGAGCAACCGGTCGAATATTTCTCATAATTAGTGCCCAGTTCGTGCGCTTTATCCAGTAATGCCTGGCGGGATAAACCCTGATATTTTTCTCTTACTTTTACTTTCATTCCCGAATCTCACCTTTCTTATTTTCATTGCCCGGCCCAATTTTAGCACAGAACTCCCGTGTCCCGCCAAAACCCTTACGTGACTAAAATCCATCATCTAGTTGATTGATTATCATGAGATTGACAACGCAAATCTTGAGGATTATAGTCAAGTTGATTTAATAACGTATTTCGGGGGTTTATCAATATGGGCGATACGATAACAATTGCCGGTATGCAAATGGAGCCGGTTATCCTGGACAAGGAGCGAAATCTTACACGCAGCCTCGAACTGATGGAGACCGCCGCGCGAGAGGGTACTCAACTGGTGGTGTTCCCCGAGGCAGCGTTGAGCGGCTACGTTTTTTCCAGCCTGGAAGAGGCTATTCCGGTAACCGAGACAGTTCCGGGGCCAAGTACGGAGAAAATCATGGATTCCTGTCGTAAGCTGAACCTGCACGTCGTCATCGGTCTGCTGGAGAAGGACGAAGGCAGGTACTATAATACCTCGGCATTCATTGGTCCGTCCGGACTGATTGGCAAGTATCGCAAGCTTCATCTTCCCTATATCGGCATCGACCGTTTCCTCAACCACGGCGACATGCCCCTGGAAGTTTACCACACCGATATAGGCAGTATCGGCCTGGGTATCTGTTACGACCTGGATTTCCCCGAGCACTCCCGCGTATTAGCACTGCTGGGGGCTGAAGTGATTGTCACCATAACCAACTGGCCCGAAGGTATCGAAGTAATTCCCGAACACGTTCTTCCAACCAGAACCCGCGAGAACCGGGTCCATCATATTGCCGTCAATCGCGTCGGCGAGGAGCGCGGCATCAGGTTCTTCGGGAGAAGCAGGATTTATGATTGTACGGGCGCCCTGCTGGCCGAAGGCAAACCCTATGGTGAAGATATCCTTCATGCTGAAATTACTCCGGCACTGGCCCGGGGGAAACACCAGGTGATAATACCGGGCGAGTTGGAGACTGATATTGTAAGAGACCGCCGACCGGAATACTACCGTAAACTGGTGGAGCCTTTAGCAGATACCTCGCGTATTCGTACTTGATGCGTAACCTGTGACAAACCTCGACTCACCTAACGGTATGGTGCTAAGCTACGGAAGATGATTACTATAAAGACTGGTTTTCTTCCATAAGCTGAAGGACGTGTTTCCTGAATCCCCTTAAAATGGTTTGAAATGCCTCTGCCTCTTCCTGATTGAGACACTGCATGGCCTGTGAGCCAATATTGTGCCGTAGAGACATGGTTTGCTCCACGAGATCCAGACCTTTTTCGGTGATGGTTACCCTTCTAAGCCTGCGGTCGCGTCTGGTACTGGCGCTCCTGGTCAGTCCCAGTATCTCAAGGCTGTCAACTGCCCTGGTGGTAGCATGTTTGGAGCGCGTTATACGGCGACTCAACTCGGTCGGTGTCAGGGTACCGCCGCGCGCTATCAGGATATGCAGGATGCTCATTTGCGTCCGGTTAAGACCGGACTTCCTCAACTCATTATCCAGATATTTGTTAACTATCTCGAACGTGTATATAAATGAGAGGAAGTTATCAAATTTTAAATCGTTAGCCTGGACTCTAAGACGCCTGGCCAAGGAGTTCAGCCTCTGTGAATTAACTTTCACAATATCTCCTTAATAAAAAATACCTGCGTATTTTGAAGTATTTTAACAAATATCAAGTACATAATCAATGATATAATATATGTGATTGTAACACTTGACACTACTTTTAATTGTATGATATAAAAGTGTTAATCAAGTAGCTCGAATTTTTAAGTCATTAATCAGCTGGAGGAGCAAGAATGTCTTTCATGATCGGCGTTGATACCGGGGGCACATTTACAGACGGTTTTTTTACCCGTAACGGAGACCTTAGAACGGTTAAAGTTTTAACAACACCCCACGACCTGACAGTCTGCCTGGCAGACTGCATAAGAGAAGGCGCCCAGCAGTTCGGGGTTTCAGTACAGGAAATGCTGGCGGAGACCGATATTGTAAGGTATTCAACCACGGTAAGCGTCAATACGATAATTCAAAAAACCGGCGCAAAAATCGGGCTACTGGTGAGTCAGGGATTCAAAGACTCATTATATTCCCGTGATACAGGTGCAGCGGAGCAGATATTTTCCTTCATAGACAGGGGCATGATCGACGAGGTAATTGAGGAAATTGATAACAGCGGTAAAGTAAAAAAGCCCGTAGATACCGGAGACCTTGTCATCAAAATGCAGAATTTAATTGATATGGGCGCCCGCGCCATCGTCGTAAGTCTGAACAACTCACACGTAAATCCGGCACATGAGGAGCAGGTGAGGGCGATAATAAAAGAACAGTCTCCCAGCTATTTTTTGGGGAGCATCAGAGTCCTGCTGGCCTCTGACATATCAGACCAGCCGGATGCCTTTTCCCGCACCAACGCGGCCGTGATAAACGGGTACATTCACGATGCCATGGTGCGGTATCTTTACCGTGCGGAGGACGACCTTAGAGCAAATCTTTATTCACGGCCTTTGATGTTAGGGCACTCTCACGGAGGCGTTGCCAGGGTTGCCAAAACGAGAGCTATTGATACCTATTCATCCGGCCCTGTTCTGGGCGTGTTCGGGGCCGGTCTGGTAGGCAAGGCTCACGGCTTCACCGAGGTAATCGCCGTCGATGTGGGCGGGACCAGTCTGGACATCGGCATAATTCGCGGAGGCACCCATAACTACACTTTAACCCCTATCATTTCCGGGCTTCCGGTAAGCGTTCCCATGATTGTTACCTACTCGGCGGGTATAGGCGGCTGCTCCATTATTAAGACAAATATTTCCGGAGGGATAGATGTCGGCCCCCGGAGCGCCGGCGCCAGTCCCGGTCCGGCCTGCTTTGACCGCGGAGGGATGGAGGCGACCGTCACGGATGCCGACGTAACGCTGGGATTCATCGACCCCAATAATTTCCTCGGCGGTAAGGTCAAGCTGAACAAAGATAAAGCCATTGCCGCCGTTAAGAGGAGAATTGCCGACCCCTTGAAAATTACCGTGGAGGAAGCAGCCTGTCTTATCAAGGAAACGACTGAAAATAATATCCAGAAAGAACTGATCCGGTTCCTGAAAGATAAAGGACTGGAGAAAAATAACTTGAGTGATTTTGCCCTGGTGGCTTACGGCGGCGGCGGCCCGACCCGGTATGCCGGCTTTACCAACGGTTTGAAATTCGGGCAAATTCTAACGAGTCCCTATGCCTCGACCTTTTGCGCTTTTGGCTTTTTGACAACAGACCTGCTTCATCGTTATTCAAAATATCTACCGCTCACACTTTTTGATGGCGTTAATTACTTACAGGACTTCAAGAAACTCAATGAGGCTGTAGCACAACTGGCGAGTGCAGCCGGGAGAGATATCGAGGGAGAGGGTTTCTCTACCGGTAACGCGGATTATTACCTGGAGCTTATCGGGGACGGCGACCTGGCGGATTACAATGTCAGGTCGGCAAAGTTAAAGGTGGAGTCCGAAGAAGAGGTGAAACAACTCTGTGCTCAATTCACTAAAGCGGGCGCGCCCGGCAAGGCCAGGATTGCCATCTCCACCATTATCCTGAATGCCGTTGTGCCGATGCCCCACTATGAACTGACTTCCAGCCAGACGACCGATGAGGACCCGAGCGGGGCGTCGAGGGGAGAACGGGACATCTACTGGTCAACCAGGGTCGGTTATCTTAAGACCCCCATCTACGATAGGGAGCTGCTGGTACCCGGTAACAGAGTTATCGGCCCGGCGGTTGTTGAAGCCAAAGACACGACGTATATCATACCGGCCGGCAAATCATACTATATCGGCAAATATTCACAGGGTGTTTTAGAGGAGGTTTAGCTATGACCAGGAAGCGCATTACAGAAACTCTGGAAATCGACCTGGACACGGAGATGTGGTGTTGCAGTCGCTGCCATGCAGAAATACACCCTGCCAGGGAATCATATCTCAAGGGATGCCTCGTCTACGAAAGGCCGGCTGAAGAAATATACGGACCGGGATTCCCGATAGAGCAGGACTCCGCGGCGATTTCCTACGCTCCGGACCCGGACTTCATGAGAGTGATAGAGTTCTATTGCCCTAAATGCGCAGCTATAATATCAATCCAGTACCTGCCGCCGGGTCATCCGATTGTTACGGATATAGAACTCGATATTGATAACCTGAAGGAAAGGGTTGCCGAACAAAAGAAATGAATTCAAAAACAGCCTTCAGAAATACCATAAAATTGATGAACCGGGAAAAACCGGTATTTATTCCTTTTGTTTACGGGTTTGCCGCCAAGATAGGGCAGCTCCCGCTTCAGGATATGGTGTCCGACGCCACTTACTATTCTCATTCGCTGGAGGAAGCCTGGGAATTGTTTAAATATGACGGCATCGTAAATCACTTCGATGCCACCATCGAGGCCGAACTCTTCGGCTGTGAAGCGGCGTGGCCCGATGATTATGCCCCTCCGGAAGTGGCAGACTGCAGCCGGTTTAAACTGCGGCAGGTCAATCCCGAAGATAGCCACCGAATTCAGGTTCTACTCGAAGCTACCAGTCGCACCGTCATATCAAAGGGCAAAGAAGTCGCCGTTATCGGCACGGTTACCGGGCCCGTTTCCCTGGTAAAGACCTTAACGGGTGATAAGGATGAAGGTATTGAAGAAGCGGTTCCAATTATCGGCGACTTATTGAAAAAGCTGGCGATGAAATTGGGCGAGTTGCGGGTTGACGCCGTTTTCTTCCGGGAAGACCTCACCGGCGCAGGCTACGTTAATGAACTCATGTCACATGAAAAACTATACGCGGATGTTTACACTACATTATTTAACCTCATCAAGCATTATAACGGCTCGCCGGTGCTTATCGTAAGAGACACCGCGATGGAATCAATCAACGATTTGCACCGGATAATAACACCGGGCGGGATAATCCTTCTCGGCAGGAAACTGAACGGGGACGACCTGGCGCAGCTGCATCAACTCTCGGACTCGCTGAAGGTTTCTTTCGGTCTGCCACTACCGTTGCAGGACACTTCCAGATTGTGGGAGCAATTTGACGTCATTAACCGGTACGTGAGTCAGCATAATCCGGCGGGTTTTTTCTACGTCAGCGATGGGGATGTGCCTTATGATATGTCCCCGGAAACTCTCCACGAGTTGATAGCTAAAATACGGAGTTCATAAAAAGTAACGCAGGAGGAAAAAGGATGGGATACATCGTTAACGTTGACGTTGGCGGCACATTCATGGACTTCTTTGTGGCCAAAGGAGATAAATACCTGACCACCAAGGTACCGACTACCGCCTACGAACTTGGTGTCGGTTTTGTCAGGGGACTCGAAGAGTGTGCTGAAAAAGATAACCGGACACTGGAAGAGTTCCTGGCGGATACGGATGTTATCAAGTATGCCACGACCATCGGCACCAATATACTCATTGAGCATACCGGGCCCAAACTGGGACTGATTACCACGCGCGGCTTTGAGGATACAATATTCATCGGGAGGGGGAGACAATGGGCTGACGGCCTGCCGTCTGCCGATGTCCAGGATGTTACGTCGATTGATAAGCCGGTGCCCCTTATACCCCGCAACCTGGTCGTGGGCGTCAGAGAGCGAACCGACTATGCCGGTAACATAGTCATGCCGCTGGTAAGGGAGGATGTTCTGGAGCAGCTTAGATACCTGGTAGACCAGGGGGTACGGGGTTTTGTGGTCAATCTCCTGTGGTCATTTATCAATCCGGAGCATGAGAAGCAAATAAGAAGCATTATTGAGGACGAATACCCGGAGGTTTACCTGGGCAATATGCCTATTATACTTTCTTCCGAGATTTCACCCAAAGAAGGCGAATACGTAAGAACCATGACGGCCATAGTAAACGCCTATATACACATCGGTTTTGTGGAGCAAATATCAGCCCTGTGCAGCGACCTGCTGGACCGTGGATACAAGAAGCCGCTATTGCTCTGCGATAATGTCGGCGGGGCTGCTAAGGTGGCCAGGACCAAGGCAATTGCCACCTATGGCGCCAGTCCGGTCAGCGGGCTATGCGGCGCCGCCCATCTCTGCACCGGCATCGGCCTGCCGGACATCGTCTTCTGTGATACCGGAGGCACGAGTTTTGATATCGGGCTTATTACCGACGGCAGTATTACCCACTATGACCTTTACCCTACCGTCGACCGCTGGAGAACTCAACTGACGGCCATTAAAATAGCTTCAATCGGCGCCGGCGGCGGCTCCATAGCCTGGCTGAATCCGCTGCTCGGAAATCGCCTGGAGGTGGGACCGGCCAGTGCCAAGTCATTACCCGGCCCGGCGTGTTACGACCTCGGCGGAGAAAACGCCACGGTTACCGATGCCGATGTTGTCCTTGGTTATGTTAATCCGGACTACTTTCTGGGGGGTAAGTTCAAGCTAAACAAGGAAAAGGCTGTAAATGTGCTTAAAGAGCTGGGCAGCCAATCAGATTGGGACGAAGTTACCACGGCCATGATGATTAAGAAGGTAGTCGACGCCAAGATGGGCAACGAGATATTCAAAGAGGTAGCCCTTAAAGGCTACGAACCCTCCGAGTTCACCGTCTTCGCCGGGGGCGGTGCCGGCCCGGGGCATTGCTGTGGTGTAGCTGCCGCCGGCGAAATGAAAAATATCATCGTCTCGCCGATGTCCTCCGTGGCCGGGGCTTACGGCGCGTCAACCCTGGATGTTGTTCACAGCTATGAAAAATCCAGGAACACCAGAATGTTCGACTACGCCAAGGGCGCCTATTTCGATGACTTCAACGCATTCAACGCTATTGTAGAGGAGCTAAAAGAAAAGGCCATCAAAGATATCATACTAGAAGGATTCAAAGAGGAGGACGCGACTTTCCGCCTGGAACTTGAAATGAGATACGGTATGCAGTGGCGCTACACTCCGGTTGAATCTCCCCTGCTGACGATACACAGCACCGATGATGTCAAAAGGGTGTGCGACCGCTTCACGGAAGAATTCAGCCGAATGTACAGCTCCGAAGCCGCGTTTCCCCAGGGAGGCGTTGAGGTGGAAACGTACCGCCTTTTTGCGCACCTGCCGCTGCCGCACTTCGAGTTAACGCAACATGAAACCGCCGGTAAAACAGCACCGGAGGCGGCCATTAAGGGACAGAGAGATGTTTACTGGGAAAAACTCGGCGGTTTTCATAAGACAAATATTTACCAGTGGGATTTGCTGAAAGCCGGTGACTCATTTGAAGGCCCTGCGGTAATAGAATCGGAGAACACCACGGTAGTCATCGAGCCTGATTGGACATTTAAGATGGCCCCGGAACTCTACGGTATGATTACCTATAATCTCTAAATCAATGCAGGGTTCTGAATATAAAAGAGGAGGACTTCAATGCCAGGTGCTATAGATTACGAAATCGGTAAAAGACTTCATCCCGAACCTCCAACGGAAGAAGAACTTGAAAATATGAAGGACATCGAGCCTACTTCGGCCGGGATTTTCCTCCACAAGCTACTCACCATAGCATCCGAGGGCAATGAAACCCTCGTCAAGCTCGGTGCCAGTACCGGATGCCGCTGGGGAGACACGTCTGCGGCTATATATACCAAGCAGGGAGACAGTGCCGTCTGCGCTTCGGGGCTGTACTTTCATTCGGTGCTGGGCTCTACGGATGTCAAGTACATCATGAAATACTGGCTGAATGACCCCAGTGTCGGTATAAGACCGGGAGATGCATTTTTCTGTAACTCGCCTTATATTCGCGGAACACATCCTCCCGACATGGGGATATACTCCCCGATATTTTACAAAGATAAACTTATCTGCTGGATAGGGGCTGTCGTGCATACCGGAGAGTGCGGCGCCTGCGAGCCCGGCGGCATGCCGACCGGCTCCAGAAGCATGTACGAAGAAGGACTGCAGGTCCCCGCTATGAAAATAGCGGAGAACTACAGGCTCAAAGAAGATGTCGTCAACTATTTCAACCATATGGTCAGAGACCCCAGGGCGATGACTCTGGACATCAAAGCAAGGATGGCCTGTCTTAGAGTGGTAGAAAAACGCCTGTTGCAGGTTATCGAAAAGTATTCGCCGGAGTATATGACCGGCGTCTTGAGATACGTTATCCAGCTTACCGGTGAAGCCGCGCACAAGCGTATCAGCGAGTGGACCGACGGCAGGTACCGGTTCGTGCAGTTCGCTGACGCCGTGGGAATATTCCAGCGACTGACCAAGACCTCGCTCACCCTGGATAAGAAGGGAGACCACCTTTACTTTGATTTCGATGGCACCTCGCCGGAGGTAAAGGACCGCGTGGCCAACTCCCCCAGTACGGGAGTTATCGGCGTCAATACCGTGTATCTGCTGGGCCACCTGTTTTATGACCTGCCTCATAATTCGGGCATCCTGGAGCCGATGTCCTTCAAGATGCCGGACGGCAGTATCGTCAATGCCAGCCGGGAGTCGCCGAAGGCCGGCTGCGCTTACGTCCACGAAACCGGTTCCCTGGCGGTGCAATACGTACTGCAAAACCTGGTCTATGCCGCCAGCCCGGACCGGACGGAATGTGCCGGCAACCGCGGTTTCGATACGCTGTCTTACGGAGGGGTGAATCAGTACGGGGAACCCTTCGCCGATGCCGGCGCGGAGATGAACGGAATCGGATTCGGCGCCAGGAGTTATAAAGACGGCGTGGACGTAGCCGGAGCCTACTTTGCACCGATGACTTCGGAGCCGGGAGAGGTTGAAAGCCTGGAATCGCACCTGCCGTTTCTTTATCTATACCGCGGTTTCCACCAGGACAGCTGCGGGCACGGCAAATACCGGGGAGGAGTCGGCATGGACTACGCCGTAAAGATCCACGCCGTACCCAGTGCGGCACTGGGTACCTGGGGCTTCGGCTCCAAGATAACGTTATCACAGGGGCTCTTCGGGGGTTACGGCGTGCCGGCGCTGCCCTTCATAGCGATATCTAAATCCAATCTGGATGATATGCTGCAAAATTCAGACCCGAACATACCGAGTTCAGCCAGGATGCTCTACCGGGAACAGGCCATTAAGGGGCGCTATACCATAAGGGGATATCCCTGCGTGGCCGAACCTACTAAAGAGGGAGACCTGGTCGCCGGCGGTACCGGCGGGGGCGGGGGCTTTGGTGACCCGATCGAACGTGACCCGGCGCTGGTGATGAAGGACCTGGCGAAAGGAGCTATCTCTCACTGGTCAGCCAGGAATGTCTATAAGGTTGTTTACAATGAGAAGATACTGGCGGTTGACGATGAAAAAACCGGAGAGCTGCGCGAGCAGGAAAGAAAGACCAGAAAGACAGTAGGCCGGAAGTTTGCGCAGTTTGAAAAAGAATGGCTGAAGAAAAAACCGAGTGACGAAACCCTGGAATTTTACGGCGCATGGCCGGAAACCAGGTACGAATCGTTCTCGTATTTTGGTGATTGGTCGGGGTATCAGAAGAATGAATAAAATCGTAGCAAGCGCGAGGGAAGCGCTGGCCGATATCTTTGACGGTGCCGTGGTGCTTTGCGGCGGCTTCGGCTGCGTGGGTGGCATGCCGTCGACGCTACTCCGGGCGCTTTCAGAGCTGCCGGTAAAGAACCTGACACTGGTCGGCAACGCACCGGCGCTCGGACTGGAAGCCCAGAAGACGGCTGCCAGGACCATGAAGGTACCGGAGTCCTACGCCGACGGCTCGCTGTTATTAGAAAACGGGCAGGTCAGCAAGCTGATTGCATCCGTCCCGGCGATGGCTATCCATAAACTCCAGGAACCCTTCCCCATCGTCAAGGCCCTGCAGGAAGGACAGGATATCGAAATCGAACTCGTGCCGCAGGGCACTCTTGCCGAAAGGATAAGGGCCGCCCGGGCCGGTATCCCCGCCTTCTATACGAATACGGGTATAGGAACGCTCCTGGAGAAAGACAGAGAAATCAGAGAAATTAACGGCAAGCCTTACCTCCTCGAATACGCCCTTAAAGCCGATTTTGCGCTTATCTGGGCCTACAAGGCCGACCGCTACGGCAACCTCATCTATAAAGGCACCTCCCGCACCTTTAATGCCACCATGGCGGGAGCGGCCGGTATTACCGTCGCGGAGGTGGCCGAGGTCGTAGAGCTTGGCGAGCTGGACCCGGAAACGGTAGTCACGCCGGGTTTACACGTAGACCGCATCGTCGTCAGACAGGGAGAACCGGGATGAGTACTTTCAAAGGCAGGATGGACGAGCAGACAATAGCCATGCGCGTCGCCAGGGAATTTCAGGACGGCATGGTGGTAAACCTGGGCGGCGGCATACCAAGTCTGGCCTGTAACTTCGCGACCGAGGGCAGAGATGTCCTGTTCCACACGGAGAACGGAGCGCTCGGCTACGGCGGCACGGCTTCTCTAGAAGAAGCCGATTGGGACCTGTTCAACGCCAGCTTTCAGCCGGTTACGCCTCGGCCGGGAATGAGCTTTTTCAGTCACGAAGAAGCCTTCGCCATGATTAGAGGCGGCCATATAGATATCAGCGTTCTCGGCGCACTGGAGGTTTCCGAGAGAGGCGACCTGGCTAACTGGGCGATAGGTAATATGAAGGAATACGACGGAGATGTCGTAGCCTGGATTAAAACAGGCAGGTTCCCCCCGGCTATCGGAGGCGCTATGGACCTTGCCGCGGGGGTAAACAGAATCATTGTCGCCATGACGCATACGACCAGGGACGGCAATCCTAAAATTGTTAAAGAGTGTAAATACGAGATAACCGCGCCCGGGTGCGTATCGCTGGTGGTTACCGATATGGCCGTTATCGAGGTTACTTCGGCGGGACTGGTCTTGAAAGAAGTGGCCCCCGGATTGACTCCTGAAGAGATTCAGGCGGAAACCGAACCGGAGTTGATAATAGCCGACGACCTGAAGGAGGTCGAACTTTAATTCAGGGATTATCGCGGAACAAAGAAGTGAGGAGAATCGTATGAAAACCAGAGTCCCGTTCAGGGAAGGACTCTTTGAAGAAATCACTGGCGAGGTGTCACTAGTCGGAGCCAGGTGCCGCAAGTGCCGGCAGGTAATTTTTCCAAATAGAGACACCTGCCTTAATTGCCTGGGAGAGGACCTGGAGCCGATACATCTTAGCCGGAGGGGAACGCTCTACAGCTATACCATCGTACATATGCCGAGTGAGCATTTCGACCCTCCGTATGCCGTCGGCTGGATAGAGCTGCCGGAGGGGTTAAGGATATTCAGCCAGCTTAGAGGCTGGCAGGAACAACCCCTGACAACCGGGATGGATATGACTTTACACTTTGAAAAGCTCTGGGCTGAAGAGGAAAAAGAGGTGTTCGGGTACGTCTTTAGACCGTCTACAAATGGAGGAGCTTGAGAGGATGAGAGATGTAGCTATTATAGGTGCCGGCAGCACTGTTTTTGGTAAATTCCCGGAAACGCTGACCTACCAGCTCGGGGCCGAAGCAGGCCGGGCAGCGGTCAAAGATTCCGGCATCGACCCCAGAGAGATACAGTTTGCCTACTGCGCCAACCTCTACGGGGGTATGGTCATCGGGCAGGCGGTTATGGGAGAAACAGGAGTTACGGACATCGAGCTGACCAACATTGAGAACGCCTGCGCCGGCGGGGCCGCCGCCCTCACTAAAGGCTGGTGGGATATCGCATCCGGACGCTATGACCTCGGGATAATCGTTGGTGTGGAATCCATGACCACCAGTCCTATAGCCGGTAAATTGATACCGCCCGCTAAAGGTGATATCACCGGGGAACTGGGTATGAACATGGTAGCGAGATTCGCCCTCTCACAAAGAAGATACATGGACACGTTTGGCGTTTCCCTGGAACAGATTGCCCGGGTCTCCGTGAAAAACCACCGGCACGGATGCCTGAACCCTTATTCACAGTACCGCAAAGAGCTGACCGTTGAAGAAATTTTAAATTCCCGGCCTATTTGCGAGCCTATTACCCTGCTGCAATGCTGTCCGGCAACGGATGGGGCCGCCGCGGTGATACTGGCCTCCGCTGACCTGGCCAGGAGATATACTCGCAAGCCTGTATTTATTGCGGCCTCGGTATTGAAAAGCGGAGATTACGCCTTCCGCTGGGAGGATATAACCTTCTCTGATATGACCTATAAATGCGCCAGCAGCGCGTATGAAATGGCCGGCATCGGCCCTGGAGACATCAATGTCTGTGAGCTGCATGATGCCTTTGCCATGAATGAGCTGCAGCATTATGTTGAACTGGGTTTTTGTAAAAGGGGTGAAGAAGTCCGTCTGCTTGAAGACGGCGTTACTCAATTAGGAGGCAAATTACCGGTGAATCCAAGCGGCGGGCTCCTCTCAAAGGGGCATCCCGTCAGCGCCTCCGGCGTGGCTCAAATAGCCGAACTCGTCTGGCAGCTAAGGGGCCAGGGTAACGGGCGCCAGGTTGCCGGTGCGAAAGTCGCACTGGCGCACGTTGTCGGCGGCGAGGTTACCGGCCTGGAATCCGGAGCCGTTGGCGTGAATATACTTAAGAATTAATCACGATTAGCGGTGGAGGAACTGCTAAATAATTTTATTATATCGTAAAAAGGGGGTGATACCTTCGGCAAATAGGTCTGGCCTGGTTCGCCAATACTATTCTATTGTTTGAAGCCCTTTATAGTTCATGACCAGTCGCATAACACAATTATAAACGAATTTCCTTCCCCTCTTCAGGCTCATCCAGTATTGGAAGAGACCCGGTCTTGAAAATTTAAAAGAAGAAGGATTACACTAAGCAAAATAAATTCTGTTACATCGGCGCTTCGGGAACATTACAGGGAAGGGAGTAATTATGTAGTTTTAAAGGGAAACACAGGCCGAATAAACTTCATAAATTAGGAGTAACAAAATGAAGAAGTTAATGTTGATTTCCGTAACAGTTATCCTGGCAGCCATGTTGATTTTAAGCGGCTGCGGCGAAAAAGCGGCAGAACCAGCGCCGGCACCAGCCCCGGCACCGGCTCCGGCACCGGCACCAGCACCAGAACCGGCGCCAAAAGATAAAATTGTCATAGGGAATGTGGATGCGTTTACAGGTATATTCGCGCCAGCCCCGTTACTATGGGGCACCATCTGGATGGAAACACTTATTGCGGATTACAATGCCGACGGAGGGCTCTACATTCCTGAATACGGTAAAAAACTGCCGATTGAGTTGATAAAGTACGATTCAAAAAGCGACACGGAAACTTTAATCAGGCTTACCGAGAAATGTATGGTTGAGGATGAGGCTGATTTGATGTTCGCTCCGTGGGGAACATCCCAGAACTTTGCCCTCCTTTCACTATATGAAAAATACGAATACCCGTTCATTGCCCATGCCATGGGCAGCGGCCAGATAGTGGACCTTATAAAATCCGGGGGAGCGAAATGGGCATTCCCGGTACTATGCCAACCGCCTTTCGTGGCCCAGTATGTGGCTGATTTCTTCGAATGGGCTGGTGCATCCAAGATAGGGATTATCGGCATAAGCGACCTGCACGGCATTGAGTTTACCGGACAAGTAAAGGCGGCGCTGGCTGCAAGAAATATACCGGTTGCGGTGGGGCCGGAACTCTATCCATTAACCGTTTCGGACCTATCTCCCATAATAAAGAAGCTTAAAGAAGCCGAAGTGGACACCCTGTGGGCTTCCACCTATCCGGCGGACGGCGGATTACTGGTAAAGCAGTGCATGGACCTTGGCTATTCTCCGAAGATAATGATTATGGGCCCGGGGTCGCAGTATCCGCTGGTAATGCTACCAACTTTCGGTTTAGATGCTGTGACGGGAATCATGGAATACCATGGATTCGAGGTTGACTTTAATTCATCTCCCGAACTGCTGGCGCTTGCCGAAAAATATAACGCGGCCGCCGGCGGTTATCCCGGCAGCAACACTATAGCCGCCTATGTATGTTATGAAGCGCTGTTCAAAGCTGTCGAAAAATACGGCCTCGACAGGGTGAAAGTCAGGGACGCCCTCGCTACCGAGACATTCGATACGGTGCTCGGGCCCGCGCATTGGAACTGGGAAGAAGTCTACCTGGACGTTCCCGGCGCCGGTTACCTTGCTCAGTGGCAGGGTGAGGAGATGCTGAAAGTAGTCTGGCCGTTAGATAGGGCCAGCGCCGACTGGATTCCGAAACCTGATTGGCCATAAAAACAGGTTACTGAAGATATCTTACTGAAAGTATCGTGGTACTCCACAGCCAGCTGTGGAGTACCACAGAAAGACAAGCTGCCTTATCAGATTTGCAGTTGAGGTTGTTTGCGTCAGCCAGCAGATGGGGGCACAAATCAGATTGTGTACAACCCCATCACTGATAATTCGGCAGATGGTCTGACGTGGCCTAAAAATATGGAGTAAGCTGATGATTCTACACCTTACGTTGGACATAATTATCGGAGGCGCCATTTTAGGAGCGGTTTATTCGCTTGTAGCCGTTGGCCTTAATTTGCAGTACGGGGTTACACGGATACTTAACGTGGCCCACGGAGAATTCCTAATGATCGGTGCCTACCTGACTTATTTCTGTTTTACACTTTTCGGCCTGAATCCTTATGCCTCCATTATCGTTATCGGGCCGCTCATGTTTTTAATCGGGTTTGTGGTCTATACAACGCTCCTCCGGGGGATGGTAAAGTCGTCGAAATCAGGAGAAGAACTTGAGTTCAGGTCTTTACTGCTATGCTTTGGCCTTTCCTTTGTAATTCAGAACCTGGCCGTGGTTTTGTGGACGGCAAACTACAGAGGCTACGAGGTACCCTCGTTAGGAATGATCGACTTTTTAGGTGTGAATTTCGAGATGAATAGAATTATCATTGCCTTGATATCTATTTGTATCAACGTATTCCTTTATCTCTTTTTACGTTTTACGAAAGTTGGCGTAGCCATGAGAGCCACAGTTGACCAACCTGTAGGCTCGCAGCTTGTCGGGGTCAACATTTTTAACATCTGCGCTTTATCGTTTAGTCTCGGTATTTTATTGGCTGCGTGGGCCGGCACTTTATTAAGTGTTTTATCTTCGACGATAAATCCATTCATGGGTGCTCCTTATACTCTAATTGCCCTGGTAATGGTGATTTTAGCCGGTATCGGCAGTTTCAAAGGTAATATTGTTGGAGGATTTGTATTTGGCTATCTTTCATACATTACCATGAGGGTAATACATCCGGCTTTAACGCTGGTAGTCGTCTACGCTGTTTTAATATTAATACTTCTGATCAAGCCTAAAGGACTTTTCGCGAGGTGATTTTGTTTGAACTTGACTAACATGAAATTTTCAACACTCTTAAAATTTAGTCCTATTATAATTTTTATAGTGCTAACGTTTGTTCCGCTCTTCACCAAGACCTACTATCTGGCGTTGCTCACGAGCGTTTTGTGCTGGATTGGGTTGGCCGTAAGCTGGCATTTCTTTAGTGGTACCACAAAGTATATTTCATTAGGGTCCGCAGCCTTCTTCGGGGTAGGAGTATACATCACGGCAATATTCAGCAAGTCATTACCTTTCCCGGTCGTTCTGCTTTTAGCTGCCGCAATTAACTTCCTCTTTGCTTTATTGGTTGGCCTTGTGACTCTTAGATTGAAAGGCATCTACTTCGCCATACTTACCTTCGGACTCGCCGAACTTCTGAATAATGCCATTTTATTTTGGGAGATGCAGGTAACCGGGACGCGCGGCAGGTTCGTTACCCCAATCGATGTTTATTATCCAATATTAATAATTACTTTTATCATAATTTTATCTGTCATCATCTTAAGGAGAACCAAGCTGGGGCTTGGGTTGAGAATGATAGGTGAAAGCGAGGATGCGGCTGTTCATTTCGGCGTGAACACCACTCTGTATAAGGTATTGGGGTTTGCCGTCAGTAGTATGTTCATGGGTTTACTGGGCGCCGCATTTGCCCCCAGATGGGGATACGTAGACTCCGGCATCGCCTTTAACTCATTATATTCATTTATGCCTGCCATAATGACGTTATTCGGCGGGGCGGGAAGGATCCTCGGGCCTATTGTGGGGGCTATAGTTATTTCACTGTTAGAGGAGTGGTTACTCACCACTTTTAAGGACTATTTCCTGATAATCCTCGGGGGAATAATGATAATTATTATCCTTGCTCTACCGGAGGGCATGACCGGCAAGCTTTTTAAGAAAAATACTTGAGACCGAGAGCTATGCAGATTATGCTATATATATATTGTATCCGACCATCCCGGGAGGTGCTGACATACTTACAATGGTAAAATACCATAAGCCCCGGGGCTGGCCCTGCAAGCTACAACGTCGGGGAAATACCGGCCCTTTAACATACAAATAAATACATATTACAGAGTTAACTTATGAAGCTACTTGAAGGCAAAGAAATATCAAAGCATTTTGGGGGACTCGTCGCCCTTCAGAACGTGGACTTTGACGTACATGAGGGTGAAATTGTTGGTTTGATAGGCCCCAACGGGGCTGGAAAGACCACGCTTTTTAATGTGATAGCCGGAACGTTTCCTTCAACCTCCGGCATGATCAATTTTGAGGAGAAGAATATCACCGGGCTTAAACCCTATAAAATATGTAAGCTGGGAATAGCCAGGACTTTCCAGATACCTAAACCATTTCCCAGCATGAGTGTATATGAAAATATCCTTGCGGTTTCAATTTTTGGATGTGATAAAAATAAAGAGACTTCCAGCGTTAAGTGGGACATCGACCAGATACTGGAAAAATTCGGGTTGGCGGACAAGAGGGAAACAAAGGCCTCAAACCTGGCCGTATTCGAGCTAAGGATGCTTGAAATTGCCAGGGCGTTGGCCACGAAGCCCAGACTATTACTATTAGACGAGGTAATGGCCGGCTTAAATCCCAAAGAAACCGCGCTGATAACTGATATTACAAAAGGATTGCGTGATGACGGAATTACAATTCTACTGATTGAGCATAATATGCGCGCCACGATGGGGGTATCCGACCGCGTGATTGTGCTTGATCAAGGGATGAAGATAGCAGACGGAAACCCTGAAGAAGTATGTAAAGACCCTCACGTTGTTGAGGCTTACTTAGGAGAGGCTTATGTTAAAGATTGAGAATCTAAACGTAATCCGCGGGGGCTTGCAGGTTCTCTGGGATGTTTCCATCAATGTAAAGAAAAACGAGATTGTAGCCTTGCTAGGTTCCAACGGAGCCGGAAAGACAACGCTTTTAAGCACTTTGGTCGGACTGCTTAAACCGTCGTCAGGCACGATGCTTTTTCATGGGAAGGAAATAGGCGGTTTCCCTCCTTATAAAAATGTGAATTTAGGTATATCATTTGTACCCGAGGACAGGAAATTGTTTACCAACTGCTCGGTGCGTGAAAATCTGCTTCTGGGCGCCTATTGCTCCAGGGCGAAAAAGCATACCAAAGAAATGCTCAATGCGGTTTATCAAACATTTCCTCTGTCGAAGGAAAGAGAAAACCAGCTATCCGTCACGTTGAGCGGCGGTGAACAGAGAATGCTGGCCATAGCCCGTAGCCTCATGTCCAATCCTGAACTATTGATATTAGACGAACCTTCGCAGGGACTATCGCCGAGAATGGCCCTCGAGGTTTTTAAAACTTTGGAGAAGCTTAAGGAACGTGAAATCAGCATCTTATTGGCTGAACAGAACGTTCATCATGCCTTGAGGTTTGCTGACCGGGCTTACATTATGGAAACAGGCAGGGTAACTCTGGAGGGGAAAAGTTCAGAACTCCTGGGAAATGATTATGTCAGGGAAGCGTTTTTGGGGATTTAACCGGTCCCTGAATCCATGAAGATATTAACTCCCCCGGTAGTTGTACCTGACATTCCTCCGTGATTAGTAGCATCGCTGTCTGGAGTCCAGCCTGTATTTTAACATACCCCTTCGGGGTACGTCCTTTCGACGAAATACGCGGCCTGACCTCCGGGGCTATCACAGCTAAGAATAAAGAGGGTGAAAAAATGAAATCACGAATGAAAATCGAGAGGGAGAAACTAATCCATCTATATCAGGTGATGTTGACCATCCGGCGCTTTGAAGAAAGAGTGATTATAGACTACCAGAGCGGGGCTATCCCGGGCATAGTACACTCATACATCGGTCAGGAGGCGATAGCTACCGGCGTCTGCACCAATTTACGACTGGATGACCGCATTATCAGCAATCATCGGGGGCACGGACACTGTATCGCCAAGGGGGCCGACCTCAACCGCATGATGGCGGAGATATACGGTCGGAAAACCGGCTACTGTAAAGGAAAAGGCGGCTCGATGCATATCGCGGATTTCGGCATCGGGATGCTGGGGGCCAACGGGATTGTAGCCGGCGGTCTACCCATCGCAGGGGGCGCAGCGCTGGCGGCCCAGCTGGAAGGAGGCGATAAGGTGGTGGTGCTGTTTTTTGGCGACGGCGCTACCAACGAGGGCGAGTTTCATGAAGTGCTGAACCTGGCCTCGATATGGAAGCTGCCGCTTATTTTCGCCTGTGAGAACAATCTTTATAGTGTGAATACTCACGTACGATACGCCACCGGTCTGGAACATGTTTCGGAGAGAGCTACCGGCGGGTACGGCATACCCGGCGTCGTCGTTGACGGCAACGATGTCATCGCTGTTTACGAAGAAACCCAAAAGGCAGTAGCCGGGGTCAGGGCCGGCGGGGGGCCCGTTTTCCTGGAATTTATGACCTACAGATGGCGCGGCCACTACGAAGCCCCCGGCCTGCCGGACCTCCGCCCGGCTGAAGAACTTGAAGCGTGGAAGCGGAAATGTCCCGTGGCCGGTTTTGAACGGGTGCTGCTGGATAATGAAATTGCATCGAGGCAGACGCTCGAGGAAATTAACGGCCAGGTGATGCAGCAGATTGAGGACGCGGTCAGCTACGCAATAGCGAGTCCGTTCCCCGCACCCGAAGATGCCCTTGAGGATGTTTACTCTTCCTGATTAATACGATAATACGAGGTATCGAAAGATGAGAAAGATAAGTTACGGACAAGCGGCCTCGGAGGCCCTGCTGGAGGAGTTCCGCCGGGATGAAAAGACCATCCACCTGGCCACGGATGTCCCCCCCGACTTAAGAAAGGAATTCGGCGAAGCCAGAATAAGGCAGACTCCTATTTCCGAATCGTCTTTTGTCGGGGCAGCAACAGGCCTGGCCGGCTCGGGTTTCCGACCGATAGTTGATATCAGGATGGCGACTTTCGGGTTCGTCGCCATGGACCAGTTCGTCAACCAGGCGGCTAAAATAACTTATATGTTCGGCGGTCAGGCCAGATTCCCAATCGTATACCGCATGACCGTAGGCGCCAGTAAATCATTCGCCGCCCAGCATTCAATCAGCCCTTATTCCATGTATATGAATGTTCCTGGTCTTAAAATTATACTGCCGGCCACCCCGTATGATGTTAAGGGACTGATGAAGACCGCCATCCGGGATAACAACCCGGTTATCTGCTTTGAGCACATGGCGCTGGAAACCATGGAGGGAGAAGTGCCGGAGGATGAATATACTATTCCATTTGGTCAGGCTGTAATCAGGCGGGAAGGAACGGATGTAACCGTGGTAGCCCTGGCCAA
The DNA here is from genome assembly GCA_964409485.1 of uncultured Dehalococcoidaceae bacterium. Taxonomy (GTDB): domain Bacteria; phylum Chloroflexota; class Dehalococcoidia; order Dehalococcoidales; family RBG-16-60-22; genus JAFGPF01. Next base: position 35,839 of record CAYPDM010000005.1, read on the forward strand.
GATGGTGCATGAGGTCCTGGCAATAGCCGAAGAGATGAAGCAGGAAGGAATATCGCTGGAGGTAATTGATCCCCGCACGCTTGTCCCAATGGACAGGGAAACCATCAAGGCTTCGGTGGCCAGGACGGGCAGACTGGTGGTGGTCGATGAAGCCTGCATTACCTGCGGGGCAGCCGCTGAAATCACCGCTCTGGTGGTTGAAGATAAGCGAATTTTCAGACGTCTAAAGTCCTCCCCCAGGCGCGTATGCGGCCTGGATGTACCAATCCCTTATAGTCCGCCTATGGAGCAATATGCCCTGCCCGGCCCGGAGGATATTAAGACTGCTTTAAGGGAAGTTATGGCTTAGCCTGGCCTCTTTCATCTGGTATGATACTGTATCACCACCCGTATGCTATCGCAGCTGTAAGCTCCCAACAGGTAAGTCCGTAAGCACGAAAAGGGATGTATTGACCTTCTTAAAATAACCTCTTTTGTGCCATTCCGTTTTTCATTGTATACTTATTATAGAGTCAGCCTATACGGGCGGAATAGATGGCAGAAGAAGAAAGCGGATTCGACGAGTTAATGCGCCTGCAACAGCAGTTCACGCGACAGCAGGAAGAGCATGACGAAAAAGAGCGCCAGCGTGAAGAGCAGGATAAAAAGGTGCAGGGCGTCCTCCAGGGACTTAAGGACCTTAATATTTCCATGGCTATCGAGCAGCTCAAGACAGTAGCCGCGCCGGAAATCGTGAAGGAAGTGAACGCCATGAAAACCAGAGAAGGGGCTGACGAACTGCGCAAGATGATATCCGACCTGGCCGATGACCTGGAAAAAGGTATCGGAGCTATATCCGCTCCAAAGGGTGATACGGCCCACCTGGTAAATTCCATGAGGACTCTCAATATCCTCATGGACCTTTATTTTTCTCTCCACTAGCCGTAACCGCGGGAGAAATCAAATTTTTTACACTACCAATGTTATACCTGAACCTGGAATTTAGGTATTTTGGCCGATTTCCACAAAGCAATTAATGTAATAGAATTCCTATATCACTATAAGTACGTTTAGTTTATTTTTCCCTCCTCTCTAAGATGTGGGGGAAGCTGTTAAGGGGCATTACGGCTTCCCCCTCGCCTCTTTTTTCAGGCCTATTTACGACTTCACGAAAGTGCTTTGCGCGGTCATTTACTATAATGGTACAGGTCTCACCGTGTATATAGCGGTCGCCGCCGATAGCCCAGGTTTACATGCCAGCCTTGCACGGCTATAATATAAACGGTATATTATTCTCGCATACACCTGACCAGAATGTTTTATACCGGTGAATTTTCGCATGAAACTCGGCATTGATATAGGCTCGGTAACCGCCAAGGTGGTCGTAGCGGACGATTCCGATAATATAATCGAATCCAGGTATGTCCGTACCATGGGTCAGCCGATGGAGACCATCCTGGCTATCCTGGAGGACATACTTACCGGATACCCGCCCGAGCTTTTTCAGACAGCCGCCGCTACCGGCACCGGCGGACAGCTCATCGCCAACTTGCTGGGAATATCCTTTGTCAACGAAATTACCGCGCAGGCAGCCGGGACTGCCCGTTTCCACCCGGAAGTGCAGACAATCCTTGAGATAGGCGGCGAAGACTCCAAGCTCATCGTCCTGAAAAAGGAAGCGGAAGAAGCCCTCCCCAGAGTTTCCGATTTCGCCCTTAATGGAGCCTGCGCCGCCGGCACCGGCTCCTTCCTGGACCAGCAGGCCTCGCGGATGGGGATACCCATCGAACAATTCGGCGATGTCGCCTTAAAATCGGAGCACCCGCCCCGCGTGGCGGGACGCTGCAGCGTTTTCGCCAAGAGCGATATGATTCACCTTCAGCAGGTAGGCACCCCGGTACACGATATCGTCGCCGGCCTGTGCTTCGCCATGATACGCAACTTCAAAGGACAGGTAATCCGCGGTCGCGACATGGGCAAACCCGTTTCTTTCCAGGGTGGAGTGGCCGCCAACAAGGGTATCCGGCGCGCCGTACTGGAAGTCATAGAACTGGAAGAAGCTGACCTGATAATTCCCGAGCATTTTGCCGTGCTGGGGGCGCTGGGCGCCGCCCTTTCCGGTAAGGAAAACGCCCTGCCCGGAGATACCGTTCAGCGATTGCGTGACTATCTTACCCGGCGGGAATACAGGTTCGTTACCCTGCCGCCCCTTGAAGGCGACGACTACCCGATAGAAATCTCACCGGTGAAAATAGATACCGATAAACCCATCGAAGCCTATATCGGCGTGGACATAGGCTCCATCAGCACCAATGTCGTCGTCATCGACAAAGACAATAACGTACTGGCAAGGCGTTACCTGATGACGGCCGGCCGGCCCATAGAAGCCGTGAAAAAGGGGCTTTTTGAGGTCGGAAAGGAATTAGAAGGCAAAGTTATCATTAAGGGCACCGGCTCCACCGGCTCCGGACGCTATATGACCGGGGAGTTCTTCGGCGCCGATGTTATCCGCAACGAAATTACGAGCCATGCCAGAGCCGCTTCATTCGAGTGTCCCGATGTTGACACTATCTTTGAAATCGGCGGGCAGGACGCCAAGTACGTCAGTCTTCAGAACGGCACTATAATCGACTTTGCCATGAACAAGGTATGCGCCGCCGGCACCGGCTCCTTCCTCGAAGAGCAGGCGGAAAAACTGGGTATAAATATCAAGGAAGAATTCGGCGAGCTGGGCATGGCCTCGAAGCAGCCGCTGGACCTGGGCGAACGCTGCACCGTCTTCATGGAATCGCAGCAGAACTACTTCAAGCAGCGGGGCGCCGCCAAGGAAGACCTGGTGGCCGGTCTTGCCTGTTCGGTCGTGAAAAATTACCTGACCAAAGTGGTAGAAGACCGTAAAATCGGCGACCGTATTCTGTTCCAGGGAGGCACCGCCTTCAACCGGGCTGTAAAAGCGGCCTTCGAGAGCATCCTGGGCAAGAAAGTCCAGGTGCCGCCGCACCATGATATCCTCGGCGCCATCGGCGTGGCCATGCTGGCCAGGGAAGTGATGGAGGAAAGCGGCGCGAGAGAAACGCGTTTCCGCGGCTTCGACCTGGCAGGCCGGCAATACGAACTCTCCTCCTTTGAATGCCAGAGCTGCTCCAATCGATGTGAAATCCACAAGGTCGTCTTCGAGGGGGAGAAACCGCTTTTCTACGGCTCACGCTGCGGTAAGTGGGACAGCACGGAACAGAAGGAGAAACGCGAGTCTTCTAAAATACCGCGCCTGTTTGAAGAGCGCGCCCAGGCCCTGATTAGCATCTATCCCAAAGACAAACCCGATACACCTAACGGCAAGACGGTGGGAATTCCCAGGGTGCTGTTCTTCCACGAACTTTTCCCGTTGTGGAAAGCGTTTTTCACCGAGATGGGCTTCCAGGTGGTACTTTCCGACTCCACCAACCGGCATATTATCCGCCGGGGCGTAGAAAATATCGTCGAAGAGCCGTGCCTGCCTATCAAGCTGGCCCACGGGCACATGCTCAACCTGCTGGAAAAGGAGCCGGACTTTATCTTCCTGCCCGTCCAGTGCACTATGGAAAAACTCTCCGACGACTGGAGCAAGTCGTGGAACTGCCCCCTCACCCAGAGCCTGCCCTATATCCTGCTAAGTTCCAAGCGAATCAAGGAATTGCTGGCCTCGCCGGAAGGCAAACAACCCAAAGTATTAAGACCGGTCATCCACCCCGATCGCGGTCGAGCCTGGCAGAAGAAAATCTTAAGGAAAGTCGCCCTCGACGCCGGAATTACCTCAAACACGGCCATCGATAAAGCCATTCAGGCCGGGTTTGAGGCTTTCGATAGTTTTAACGAATGGCAGCAGCGGCGGGGCCGGGAGGTCCTGGACAACCTCAAGGCCGATGAGAAAGCCATTGTCATCGTCGGACGCGCCTACAATACCTATGACGAAGCCATAACGCTGAACCTGTCCGAGAAACTGCGGGATTTGAATATTCTGGCGATACCGCTGGACCTTCTGCCGCTGAAATCGATGGCCGGGGAGGTCAGCAAAAACCACCCCAACATGTACTGGAAGGCCGGCCAGAAAATACTCTGCGCGGGCAGAATGGTTGCCCGCGACCCCCGCCTGTTCGGACTATATGTAACCAATTTCGCCTGCGGCCCCGATTCATATTTAACAAAATACTTCAGCAAGGAGACCGAGGGCAAGCCTTTCCTGACCATAGAAATCGACGAGCATTCCGCGGACGCCGGCATTATCACCCGCTGCGAGGCTTTCATCGATACGATACGCAACGCCAGTACACGCGGCACCAGCAAGTTCATACCTCTCGTCAGCATCTCGTCGAATCACACCAACACAAGACGCGTATATGTGCCCTACATGATTGACCACGGCTACGTTCTGTCCGCCGCCATGAGGCGGTGCGGGGTAGATGCCGAGCCCCTGCCGGAGTCGGACGAGCTTACCCTGGAAATAGGCCGGAAATACACCACCGGCAAGGAATGCTACCCCAGTATCATTACCAGCGGTGATATAGTCAAAAAGACGATGACGCCGGACTTCGACCCCGACCATGCCGCTTTCTTCATGCCCTCCGCCAGCGGCCCCTGCCGGTTCGGGCAGTACAACCGACTTCACCGCCTGATACTCGATGAGCTGGGGCTTCAACAGGTGCCCATACTCGTCTTCGACCAGACCGGCGGCTATCATAAGGACATGGCGTCGCTGGGGAGGGGCTTCCGGCTTCACGCCTGGCGGGCAATCACCATCCTCGACTCCATGCAGAAGATGGTGCTGGAGAGACGCCCTTACGAGGTAAATAAAGGCGAAACCGACGCCGTCTATAAGGAATGGCTGGACCGGCTGATTAAAAACACCGGGCAGGACAGCGGCGCATTAACAGAATTCTCCGGTCGCGTCAGAGACGCATTCGAGGCTGTAAAGTTAGACACCGGCGTTCCCAAGCCGCGCATCGGCATCGTCGGGGAGATATTCGTACGGAGCAACCAGTTTGCCAACGACGCGCTCATCAGCAAGCTGGAAGCGCTCGGGGCGCAGTGCGGCGTGCCGCCGCTGGAGGAATGGCTGGATTACATCGACCACCAGCGCAAGCGGCGGAACCGTCTCCACCTTGAGGGCGGCTGGCGCGACTGGGCACGGCAGAAGCTTACCGAAATCGTGCAGGAGAACGTCGCCGAGCCTTTGAGAAAACAGTTCGACGATTCTATAGAGTCGTTCAAACGCGAGCTGCCGACACAGGCAATCATCGACCGGGGTCATACCTACCTGACGCCCGCCGTGGAAGGGGAAGCTATCTTAAGCATGGGGAGAGTGGTGGAGTACGCCGAGCACGGCTTTGACGGAATCGTGAATATCATACCGTTCGGGTGCATGCCGGGGACGATTGTGAGTTTGCTTCTGCACCAGTTCCGCCAGGACTACGGCCTGCCCGTCCTGAACGTGGTGGTGGAGGGCACCAAAGACCCGGGAGAATCAATACGGTTTGAGGCGTTTATCCAGCAGGCGCGGGAGCACATGCTCCAGAACAGAACCAACCACTAAAAATAACGGGATACAATTCCATCGTAAAAAGCGCCGTGTTAGCTTGCGATTGTTTTTAGAGTTATGTCATTTGCAATTTACGCAATTGCAAACCGGGTTTTGGACGAGCGTAAAATTGCGACATCGAGGGGTTGACTTTTAGTAGTGAGAATTGTTTTTGGTAGTTAATTATTGTAAAGTTGGGGGTTTTGTCGCGAGTATGAGCGTGAGGGGAGATTTTTATAGGCTAAGCATATACTACCTAAATGATATACTGATTCCTTTTATTCAATAGGCACTACCCCCCTTTAAATTATCCCCCGGAGCCAAATAAAAAGGGCGCCAGCTACCGCAGTATTTACATAGCAGTGCCGGTGCCCATATAAGACGCTTAGCGCCAAACCAGCTCATTGGTATTGTTCTTTACGGGTCAGGATTATTACGCATGGGTACGATTATACTCCTTTTATCATATTTGTCAATCCCGCCATTTTGGACGATAGTAATCCACTGGATTCTGGCCTTCGCCGGAATGACACCAGGGGGTGGGGATAACAAAGGGATAAGCCGCAGATGATGATACAGGGCGGCACGGGTGGGAAAAGATATCTAGGTGGGGCGGGGTTAAAACAACTCTTCTATAACGTCAGCGAATACCTTACGAAGCTTCTTTTTAGTGTTCCAGAATTTTGCTGAATCCCATTCTGTAATTTCCTCCTCGCCGAAATCATCCCCGTCCAGGTACGCAGAAAATCTAAGCTCAATTTGCAGGGCTTCTATATTATCCAACCTTCCGTAATGCCGGGTAATGTATCCTCCAATAAACCTTTCATTCCTGGTCACGGTAAAGTCATGCTTGCGTAATGCTCTCTCGAAACATGCTATAAGACGCTCCGAACAGGTAGTATCGTTAACATTACCGAGACAGACATCTGCCAGGGGGAATGCAAGGTGTGTCCCAAAACTATGCAGGTCGAGCAGATAAACTCGACTGTAATCCCGAATCATTTTATTCAGTATTTGCGTCAGTCGTTGGTGATAGGGAATGTAATAGCTATTAATTCGTTTTTCTATTTCGTTTTGCTCTGGCCTTACATCATAAAGAGCGCTTTTCCACGAATTCTCTTGAGAAATAACGGATATTGTCTGGGGGCCGAATAACGGTGTCTTTAATCCACGGTTTAAATTAACTACATATCGGCTGTGGGTAGCTTGAAGCATGGTAATGCCTAATTCCGGGAGAAAATCGTATAACTTGTCCAGATGTGGGTCCATCTCGGTTAAAATCGGGCGGGAGTCTTGCTTGAACTGCTTATCGATATTTCGTGGAACGCAGGTGCCGCTGTGAGGAAGGTCAGCTACCAGGGGAAGCCTGTTTTGTTTCGGAACCAGGAGGTTATATAGTTTCACTCCACCGTGGATTCCCTGCCGTAGAATCTATCCTTCCAGGTTACGCCAGCACCGATAATCCACCGCCCGCCGGAATAGATAACGTTCATAAAGTAGAACAACATCCCGACGGGGTGGAACCAGACCGAAATGGCCGGCTCCCGGAAGCGCCTGTCTATCAGCCACCGCATGAATAGAATAACCGCCAACTGAAAAACCACAATCCCGCGGTAGAGGTAAGGCATCTCGGTTACAAAAAACCCGTTCCAGAGCCAGTAAAACGGCGCGATATAGAAAAAGTAAGCTGCCAGAACCAATCCGACCAGTGCTACCGGTGCCATAGCCACAATGGAATAAATCGACTTGCCCAGTCCGTACCAGGCCGACCCCAGGTCCCGGTACATATTACAGGAGACTACCGGGGACAGGTCTATGGCGATATGGCGGCCACCGCGACGGCCTACTTCGATGCCCAGCCAGATATCCTCAACGATTCTTGACTGCACCACCTTATGCCCGCCCATCTTCCAATATTCGTCCCTGGAGAAGAGAAGGAACTGGCCGATAGCCATCGATGGTTTCGGGTTTTTACACCGGTGAAGCCACCACAACGGCAGCCAGCCCAGAATGATGAAATACATGACGGGTATGACAATCTTCTGGGACAGTGAGGTAGCCAGCTGGCGGGGAAAGCCGGAAAGCATCGATGTTTTATGTTTTATAGCTATAGAGAGCACACTGCGCAGCATATGGGGGGCGTGGGTGGTATCCGCATCCACGAAAAGAAACCAGTCGCCGCGCGCCTGCTGCGCCAGTTGATAGCAGGCGAAAGGCTTGCCCGCCCACCCTGCGGGGAGGGGTTCGCCCCGGAAAAGCCGGATACGGTCGTCACGGGCGGCTATATCGCCAATGATGGCCCCGGTATTATCCACCGAGTTATCGTCCAGCACCAGCACCTCATAGTTAGGATAGTCCTGTTCCTGGAGGGACTTCAGGCAGCTGGCGATATTCGCCTCTTCGTCCCTCGCCGGAATCATGACGGAGATGAGGGGTGCCGGACCGGGTACCCTGGCTTTTCGACTGGGCTTCTTGAGGCTCCTCAAGTTAAGAATAAGATTAACCAGGAAAACCACCAGACCTGCTGCTATTATAAACTGGTATAACATAATCCAGCCTTTCTAGATGATTGATAAAGTCCCGCGAATAATCGATTGCAGCCAGCGGACGAGTCTCCCCCGGAAACCGGGAAAGGTACGAAGCTCATTAAAGTGCTTTACGGCAAATACCGCCAGTATACAGAGCATCAGGAGAGTTTCCCATGAACTCCCCCGGGTGACAGCCAGATAAGCCAGCGAACCGGCGGCCCCGAAGATGACTGTCCAGGCATCCACTTCTATCAAGAGCGCACCCAGGACCATGCAGACGATGAAAGCCAGCAATACCTCGTGCTGGGGAAGCGCCAGAAGAACGCCGAAGGCAACGGCCACGGCCTTGCCGCCGTGCCACCGTAGAAGAGGCGAGAAAGCGTGACCTGAAACAGCGCTCATGCCCACAATCACGACAGCGACATCAGACAGGCCGAAGACCGTATGCGCCAGGAAAACGAACGGCACTCCCTTGGCTACATCCAGGAATATAGCCAGGTAGCCTGCTTTCTGACCGCCCGCCCGGAAAACATTAAAGGCGCCGGGATTACCGTCACCGTAGTCCCTGGGGTCTTTGTCCAGGAACCAGCGACCGACGATTATGGAGAACGGGATAGACCCCAGACCGAAGGCGGCCACGGCCAGCAAAGACGTCTTAATTGCTTCCATACCTTATCGTTCCCCGTTTAATCGTTATACCTTGAGTATCTTGGTATAACTTAAAACAAAACCACCACGGACGTCAAGTGGCCCCGGTACAGTCGCGTTTCCGCAAATTCGACAGTCGTGAAATACCCAGCCAGACACTACCCACAATGCCGACAAAGATGCCCGTAGGAGTAAAAAGAAGGATAACATCGGATATTATCACGTGGAAAATACGCCAGGGCACGCTCTGCGTCGCGTCAGTGCCCCCGAACCACCCGGTCAGAGGAAGCGCCACTTCCATATACAGGAATGACAGAACGATGGCGCCGACAAAGGAAACGAAAAGGAGAATCAGGAAATTCCTTATTTTACGCCATCCGCGTACCAGTGCGGTCAATAATAATGTAACCGCTACCCAGCCGAGGATGATGCCGGTGGGATTATCCAGTCCAACGAAAACAATACATATTATCAGCGCTAAAAACAGGGCAAGCAGGACGCGGGTCGTCCGCCGGGAATTTTTCAGGTCGGAGAATTTTTTAATCAATTTATGCACGGCTGGTCCTGACCGGAACGGTCTTTATCTATCCTAATACCTGGGACGCATTTTAGCAAGGACGATAATAATAACAATCGAATCCCGACACTGGCGGGACGATGGGAAATAGGGTATAATTGGGCGTAAGCCGAGGGGAAATTCACGATGAAAACATTCTTGCGCGAAATCCTGATAACGATAATACTGGCCCTGGCGATATTCTTCGTGGCGCGGGGGACCATCCAGACCTACGAGGTATTTATGACCAGCATGGAGCCGAGCTTCTACGAAGGCCAGCGGGTGGTGGTCAATAAAGCCGCCTACTGGGACTGGGTGGGTGAACCGGAGAGGGGCGACGTTATTATCTTCAGGGCGCCCAACGGAAGCAACGAGGACTTCATCAAGCGCGTTATCGGTCTGCCCGGCGACACGGTAGAGGTGAAGGATAATGCCGTTTACATTAACGACGTGGCGCTGGACGAGCCATATATCATGAATAAGCCTACTTATATCATGCCGAAAAGGGAAGTCCCGGAGGACAAATACTTCGTCCTCGGCGACAACCGCAACCACAGCAACGACTCGCATAACAACTGGTTGGTTGACCGCCCCGCTATTCACGGCAAAGCCTGGCTGTCTACGTGGCCGCCGGACCTTTGGGGGGTCGTGCCCGAATATTCCCTCGGCAATCAGGTAGCCAGCGCCGAAAATTAAAAGGACACGGTCCGGAGTTGCAGATGACAGATAGCGTCGAGCAGATGTTCGAGAAGTCGGGAGCGCTACTTAAAGGACACTTCCTGCTGACTTCCGGTCGGCACTCGCCGGTCTACTGGGAAAAGGCGCGCGTCCTGCAATTTCCCGAATACACGGAGAAGCTCTGCGCCATGATTGCCGGTCACTTCCGCCAGTCCGGCGTGCAGGTGGTGGCCGGTCCTACCACGCCCGGCATTATCCTCGCCTACGAGACCGCCCGGCAGCTCGGGGTGCGGGGCATCTTCGCCGAAAAAGACGAATCCGGCGGCAGGGTGTTCCGTCGCGGCTTCAACATCGACCCCGGCGAAAACGTACTCATCGTCGACGATATCCTCACCACGGGCGGCTCGGTCCGCGATGTCGTGGCGGCGGTGGAAAAGGCGGGGGGCAGGGTGGCGGGAATCGGCGTGCTGGTAGACCGCTCTAATGGAAAGATAGACTTCGGCGTACCCTTCTACAGCTGCCACAGCACGGAGGCGGTCACTTACTCTCCCGGGAATTGCCCGCTCTGTGCCGGGGGCATCCCGCTGGTGAAACCGGGGAGCAGTAAGTCGAAGACGGGATGAAATATTCCCCCGCCTACCGTATCCCCCGTTAAAGAGGAGGCCTGCCATGGAAACCGCCGCTATCATCGCCGTAGTAATCATCGTCGCCATCCTGGTCATC
>CAYPDM010000006.1:0-43078 GCA_964409485.1 uncultured Dehalococcoidaceae bacterium
TCGGCCAGTCCGGCCCCGGCATCCTGTCCGCTCTGGAGGTTATCGATAATCAGGCTCACGTTTTCCTGCCTGCCCTTATCTACCAGCTCCTTCGTCACCTGGGGGGTGAACGTATCGGGTCGACCGAATATCTCGACGACATTCAGTCCCGTCCATTTGACAAACTCCATCTGCTGGTCAGCGCACATCACATTGACACCGGCGAGGTTTTTTTCCGCCAGCCTGTTTTGTATCTCGGCGCCCTTGCTGTTAATAATATCTTTTAATCCGGAAGCCGATTTCTCATAGTTAGCAGCATTTTCCGCATCCACCTGCACGAGTGCGGCGGTAATGGTATCCACGGCCTGCTGATACACCGGCGGGGTCATCCAGTTGCCCTGTACGTTGATACTGACCACGGTAAGGTCGGGATTATCTGCCGAGGCGATAAGGTCTTCGGTAAATTTTTCACCCTGCCAGCCGTGCATGAGAAATAAGGCGGCATCGGCTAATTTCTGAACGTCCCCGGGTGAAATATCGAAGTGTCCCGGGCACTGGGCGGGGGGAATAATGTTAACCACGTCGACCAAGTCGCCGCCTATCCGATCGACAATGGACGATATCAGTGACGTGCTGGTGACGACCTTAAGCTTGTCCTGGTTTTCATCGGCGCACCCGCTCAACACGGATACCGCCAGAAGTGTGATTAAAAGTAAAGCCGCGGAAATAATGTGTACCTTTTTCATCGTGAGTTATTCCTTCCTGTATCAGACTCTAAATAGCTATTACAATTCCATGCATTTGCAATTGATTGCATTAAATGTTTAAAAAAATTTATATCCCCTGCCCCACACCCCCACTCATTTTACAATCATCTGCGAAATATATCAACTACTTGCAACTGCAATTGCTTGTAATAATGCAGGGATAACCGGCTGCTGTCAAATCGGCGTTTTCTCAAGGAAAACGCGACTCGACTTGAAGTCGATTTCCCTGATGCTGGCGGCTATCTCCTTCTGCTCGCCGAAGAGCGACGTCACGATGAGCTTGCCGTCTTCCGCCTTGATAGTAGCGATTTCCTCCATCAGAAATTCGTTATCGCTCTTCCCGCCGAGGTACGCCTTTGCCAAACACATCGCCTTAAGCCTCCTCCAGTTTCCTTAATATACCGGACAGTATTTCGGTAACTTTATCCATATTGCCGACCGCCTGCAGTATCTCCCCGCCTACTTCCGCCTCTCCCATCTTTGCTGCCTTTTCCGCCCATTCTTTAAACTCCTCGCTGTGTTCCTGGTTATGCTCTATCCAGTATTTCAGCAGAGTCTTCAGCTTTTCCTTTTCGCCATTGCTCATACAATATCTCCTTAATAATAATCTAACCGTATTTTTACCGGCTGTCCAGCATGACCGTTACCGGACCGTCGTTGTGGATTTCCACCTGCATATACTGCTGGAAACGCCCCGTAGCCACCTTCAGTCCGCTCCCGCGGGCCAGCCCCACGAAATAATCAAACAGCTTTTCCGCCTGCTCCGGCGGGGCCGCCCCGATAAAACTGGGTCGGCGCCCTTTGCGGGTATCGGCCAGGAGCGTGAACTGGCTTACCAGCAGGAGTTCCCCGCCGATATCCAGGGCGGAGAGGTTAAACTTCTCTGCGGCATCAGCAAAAATGCGCAGGTTGATAATTTTCTGTATCAAATACTGCGCATCTTTTTCCGTATCGCCGTCAGCCACACCGAGGAACACCACCAGCCCTTTTCCTATCCTCCCCACCTCTTCCCCGGCTACACTGACAGAGGCTTTACTTACCCGCTGAAGGAGCGCTTTCATTTTTACTCTTACCGGTCTCCTTTTCGCCCTTGGCGGCTTCAGGAGCCGGATTTTTACGATGGTCAGTTACGTAGAAACCGCTTCCCTTGAAAATAATGGGCGCAGGGTGAAAGATACGTTTGGCTATCTCTTTACACTGCGGGCACTCCGCTTGAGGCTTATCACTATAGTTCTGTTTCAGCTCAAAGCGATGGCTGCACTTGCTGCATTCGTATTCATAAATGGGCATGGAATATCACCTCGCAAACTCATCCACTATATAATATTGTACACGATTAGCGCCTCACAGGCAAGCTAACCCAGCTACAACAGACCTGTACGATATATTGTTTGCCAGTGGTTTCTCTGTTATACTTAACAGGTACGCGCCCCCATCGTCTAGAGGCCTAGGACACCGGCCTTTCACGCCGGCAGCAGCGGTTCGAATCCGCTTGGGGGTACTTTTCATTTACGGCAGTTAAAAGAGGCGTCAGCCTCCGCAGAGCATATTCCCCACTTCTTTTGCATTCATCTTGATACTTAATATCCTCCGAAGGAAATACTATTTTTTATAGTAACGGTAAAGGCTTTCTATATTCATGCGCAGAAAGCCCGCCGCCGGGCCTTCCGTAGGCATGCGGGCGAACTGCGGGGCCCGGGGAATCTTTTCCCGGGCTTCTTCCAGACTCATTCCTTTATCGATAGCGTCGGTCATAGCGTCCATCCAGTCCTTAACGCTCTTAGCCATCAGCGAGAAGCAGCTCTTATCCGTGACCTCGCCATGACCGGGCACCACCTTATCGACGTCCAGCTCCTCGAGTCGCTTCAGGGTTTTCAGCCATTCGTCGGGCAGGGAATCGCGGAAGATGGGCATACCCAGATTAACGTTATCCGAGGTAAAGACTATCCTTTCCTCGGGGACGTGGACCGCCAGGCTATAGGGAGTGTGGCCGGGCGTATGAATGAGATGGAAAGTATGGTCACCCAGATAGAGGGTGAGAGCCTCGGAGAAGGTAATATCCGACGGTCGGAAGTAGAACTCCTTATCGAGGGGCAGGCTTTCCGGGGACATCATCCGGAGCATGCCGGTAATTTCCTCCGGCTTCGCCGCCAGCAGGGCGTCGCGCGTACCGTCCTGGGTGACGACCATGCCCCCGAAGTAGCAGTTGCCGGCGATATGGTCGCCGTGGGGCTCGGTGTTGATGACGTAACGCACCGGGCCGAACCCGGCGATTTCAGCCGCCACTTTCTTCGCATTGGCGGGCACCATCGGAGTATCAATCACCACCACCCCGTCCTTCGTCACCACGACGCTGGTATTACAGACACTTAACCGGCTTTCAACATAAACATTATCGGTAATTTTTTGCATATGACTCCCCTTTCTATATTCGCAGGAAATTGAGCGGTTTACGAGGCGACACGTTATATTCTGATATATCGGTTACCCCATACTTTAAGCGGCTGTCCCGGCAATGTCAAGCCAAGGTAATGGTATATGGGGCAATATAAGCACATATTTATGGGAAAGTGGGGTTATCCCACTTGACAAACAATCCCACCATGCTATAATGCCTATAGAACCTATAATTATTATAGACGCTATAATTTATGTATAGATAGGTAGATAGATGGCAATTATAATAAAAGATGAAGATTTTACAGACATAGCCAAAAGCGTGAAGGTAGATGGTAAGAGGCGAGTAGTTTTACCGCCAGCTTTAGTACAAAAAGATATTACGTTTCACGTATATGCTAATGGTGTTGGGCAAATTATCCTTGACCCGCAAGTTACTATTCCAGCTTCTGAAGTATGGGTATTCAATAATCCAGACATTCTAGCATTAATTAAAAAAGGTCTTTCTGATGTTAAAGCGGGCAGGATTTCAAAAATCGACCTTGACAATTTATAGGGTTATGTCTTGTTTGCATTAAATTGGGCAGATACAGCTAAAGAAACCTATAATTCTCTTAAAACTAATAAGTCTCAGAATAAACAATACAAAGCTGTCAAGAAAGCAATTAAATTATTAGCACAAAACCCCCGGCATCAGAGTCTTCAAACCCATGAATTTACGAGTCTCAAAGGACCTAGTGGAGAAAAGGTTTTTGAGGCATATGTAGAGCAAAATACTCCCGGAGCTTATAGACTCCTTTGGTATTATGGACCTATTCAAGGTATAATCACGATTTTTGTGATTACTCCTCACCCATAACTATTTACCACGCCTAGCCAACGCTGCTTTCTTGACTATCTCTGATGGTCTTGATTATGGTAATTTTTCAGCCCTAGCCTTACTGCCTTTTAATCCGCCCAACATGCCTAAAATTAGCGGGGTTCTTGACGATGTGGCCCTCATTTGTAGCCTGTTCTACTATGTTTGAAGCTATTACATTGTTTACTTTTGCATACTTTAAGCGGCTGTCCCGGCAATGTCAAATAGAAGCGAAGAGGATAATAATCCGTTAAGCACCATCATATATAATTGTAACGATTATCAGCCATACGCTACAATAATAGTATATTATCTTTACCGGCCGTCTGATGGTAAACGAGGATAGAAAGGAGGACATATTCTATGAAACCGCTCAATGTGCTGGTCATGGCGCCTTCATTCGACAGGACTCTGCCGCATGCCGACGAGGAGACCATGCGGAGGATTGCCCTCGCCGGCGCCGGCATCAACGTCAGGGACGCCTCCGAACTGGCTTCCGCCGAATATTGGGGCGACTCTACCGTTAAAAGCAAGCTGGACGCCATGCTGGCCGAGACAGAGGTTATCTACGGGCTTATCCTGCCCCGCGACATCCTGAAGCGGGCGCCCGGATTGAAATGGGTCCAGACAATGTCCGCCGGCGTCGACCGCTTCGCGAAAACAGATATCTGGGACAGCCCGGTGATATTAACCGGGGTCAGCGGCATCCATACCACCCCGATTGGAGAATTTGCCCTCCTGTTCATGCTCATGTTCGCTAAGGGGGCGCCGCAGTGCTTCCGGATGAAGCAAGACCGCGAGTGGATAAGGTATATGCCGACGGTGCTGCGGGGCAAGACGGTGGGCATCGTGGGCCTGGGCAATATCGGGCGGGAGATAGCCAGGCTTTCCAAAGCCTTCGGCATGAGGACCATCGCCACGCGGCGGACGGTTAAACAGCCGACGCGCGGCAGGTACGTCGACCTGCTGCTGCCGGTCGAGCAGCAAAACCGGCTACTGGCGGAGAGCGACTACGTGGTGGTCGCCACGCCGCTGACTCCCGATACCAGGGGACTTATCGGCGAAAAGGAGCTGCGCGCCATGAAACCCTCTGCCTGTATCATCAACATCGCCCGGGGCGGCATCATCGATGAAGAAGCGCTCGTCCGCGCCCTCGAGGAGAAACGGATAGCCGGGGCGGGCCTGGACGTAGTGGACACCGAACCCCTCCCCCCCGACAGCCCGCTCTGGGACTTCGATAACGTAATCTTGAGTCCCCACGTTTCCGGCGGCATGGAAGACTACATGGCACGCGCCACCGATATATTCTGCGAAAACATCAAACGCTATCAGGAGGGGAAAAGACTGCTGAACGTGGTGGACAAGAAGAAAGGCTACTAGAGACTTATACGATAAAGGAGGCGAGAACCGATGCCAATGACAATGGAAGAACTGGAAGCCGAGGTAAAAAGCCTGAAAGAACAGGTGGCCGACGGCGCCCGGGCTAAAGACTACCTGGAGATATGGAAGCTACAGTCGCTCTACTCACACCTGTACTACATCGGCAGGAGGTCGGAGATACCGTCGCTTTTCGCCCGCAAGACCCCGGGGGTATCCCTGGAAATAGAAGACAGCGGCGTTTACGAAGGCATCGAAGGCGTTAAACGACTCTGGGGCACGATATTCAGCGAGAAAGCCCACATGACGCCGGGATTTCTCGCCATACACATGACCGTGAATCCCATCATTGAAATCAATAAAGAAGGGACGAGGGCGAAAGGCATCTGGCATTCTCACGGGTTCGCTTCCATGGGGAGGGGCGGGAATCTTACCCAGTTCCTGTGCCTGGGCAAATACGACATGGAGTATGTTAAAGAGGACGGGGAGTGGAAGATATTGAAGTTCGTCTACCGTCTCGGCTTCATGTGCCCGTATGAAAAAGGCTGGGTGGAAAACCCCCAGGCAGCCAGCATCGCCGCCTCGCCGGAGAACAGCCCGGACAAGCCCACCACGTACCACCTGCCGTACAATAAAGACAGGGTAAACACCATGCCGCCGCCACCACCGGAGCCCTACGAAGACTAGAGGGATTTGCCCAGCTGTTTGGTCGGTTTCAGGACTATCATCAATATCAGGCCGATAATACTCAAGGCGACGCAAACCACAAACGCGTTCTGATAGCTGCCCGTTACGTCGCAGATATAGCCGATAATTACCGGGCCGACGGCGCCCCCGAACGTAAAGCCCAGACCCGTGACCCCGTAAATCAGGCCGTGAGAAGTCAGCCCGAAGAGCCTGGCCACCAGAGGCGATTCCGACGTGCCCATGCTGCCGAGAGCCAGGCCGAACACGACGGCGAACAGGTAAAGCATCCATAACTCTTTTAACGGCACCAGCCAGACCAGGGCGGCAACCGCCAGGACAAAGCCGATAATGAAGGCCTTGCGATTGCCGATTCTATCGCCGATAAAGCCGCCCAGCACGAAATTACCCACGATGCCGATGCCGCCGTTGACCGCCAGCACATTGGCGGCGTTGATATCCGATATTCCCAGTCGGGTTATATGTGGCACAAGGTGTACTGTCAGGCCATAGGCGATAAAGCCGAAGCAGAAAAATATCGCGACCACCAGCCAGAATTGGGCGGTACGAGCCGCCTCCTTCAGGGAAAGGGCTTGAGAAACGTCAACACCCGTCACCGGTTCTTTACCATCCACGCCACCCCTGATTTTTTCAACCATCCGGGGGGCGCGTTTCAACAGCTGCGCCGCCAGTACCACCACAACAAAAACGGCAATACCCAGGATAACGTACGACTGCCGCCATCCATATGCGGCTATAAGCCGGGTTATTACCGGCGGGCAGATCATCTGGCCGATAGTCAGACCCGAGATGACTATCCCCGTCATCAAGCTCCGCCTCGCCGAAAACCACCTAGCAACGGTTGACAGCAGCGGCACCCAGAGGCTCATGCCAACACCTACAATCACGCCGTAGAAGAAATAGAGCTGCCAGACCACCCCTACCTGGGACATGAGGAAATAACCCGCGCCCAGAAGCACACCGCAAAACGTCACCACCAGGCGCGGCCCGAACCTATCGGTAAGCCCGCCCATGATGATACCAAGCAGGCCGGAGATAATCGAGGAAAGCGAATAAGCCCCGGAGGTCACCGCGCGGGTCCAGCCGAATTCCTCCAGGAATGAATTGAAAAATACCCCGTAGACAATATAGAGTCCAAAGGCAACTACCATAATGATAAAGGCGGCCCCGACTGCGAAATAGCCGTGGATAGACTTCTGCTGTGTCTCCGGGGATGGGAAGTTTTCTTGACCGGTCACCCTAAAACATTTCCTAACCAGCTCATATTTACAGAATACCGCCATTATATCATAATGACATGATATTCCCCATTTAAAGGTAAACGTAACCAGTCAAGAAGTTATAAGATATATGTGCCGGTGTATACAGGGACACGCGGCGGGCAGCGGGCCGGCAACCGTCAAGGCAGTATCTGCATCACCGTCCCGTTAACGGTGAAAATATAATGACACCCCGACTTTAACAAATCGGCGTCAAGACCATGAAGATAGACGGCTAAAAACAGCGGCGGTGTATCGCTGGTGCAGACCTCACTCATATCGGTGGTGGGACCCACGGCCTCCAGGGTGCCTGCAGAACTATCGCAGAGCATTTCAACCACAGCCGTCTGGATATTGTGAAATTCGGAGTCCTGCGCTCCCGCCTCGGCTTTGCCTATCATTCGGGCTACCTGCGGGATAGCCACGGCCGCAAGAGCGCTAAATACGGCCACAATTATACAAATTTCCAGAAAAAAACCGGTTGCCTGTTTATCCTGCATCTTCCTTGATTAGCACGCCTTGTCGACTGATTCGGGGTACCGGCGGTGCTATAGTACTAATGTAATAGTATTCTCAATTTATAACATGAATAAAAGTAACTATTTCCACTGGGGGGTATCCCTCAATTCCGCCAATAATGGTGGTGAACCCTTAAACAAAATAGAGGGTTTTCTGCTTTTCAGCGGCCACCTTGTGTAATAGATTAAACCTACAAGGATGAACAAGAAAGTATTATTTATAAATAACATCAACGCCCGCAGGATAATCCCGGAACTGTTAACAAGGGCGGGTTACGGTGTTGATGTCGTGTACGACTCCGCCGCAGGCTTGCGAGAGCTGGACAATCAAGCTCACGACGTAGCAATCGTGCAGGAAAGTCCGTATGCGGAAATCCGGCAACTTTGCGCAAAGATAAGAGAGCGGACCGGCATTCCCCTTATCGTCATCAGTCCCGGCGCCAGCACCGAAACCTGTGTCAAGGCAATCAATGCCGGCGCGGATTACTTTATGCGCAAGCCCTTCGGCCCGCTGGAGTTCCTGGCGAGAATCAGCTCCCTGCTGCAACGCACCCCCGCCCGTCAACCCGTGACTGCCGGCCTCTAGCCTGAAAAAGACTGATTAACGACATATGGAATAAACGAATATGACAACGCAAAACATGTATAAAAAAATAGTGGTGCCGCTGGACGGCTCTCCCCTGGCCGAGGTAGCCCTGCCTTATGCCGAAGAAGTAGCCGGAAAGATAGGCTCTGACATAGTGCTGTTAACGGTTCTCGCTTCGGAAGAGCCGGACGATTACCTGGCCCACCAGAATTACGCGGGGAAAATAGTCGATATCACCAAGCGGCAGGTAGATAAATACTCCGAGAATACGGGTAATAAATCAATCAAAGTAGGCACGGCCACCCGGACCGGCAATCCCGCCGAGGGTATTCTGGACTATGTCGAAAAGGGCAATATGTGCCTGATTGTCATGGCGACCCACGGTCGTTCCGGGGTCGGGCGCTGGGCGGTAGGCAGCGTCGCGGATAAGGTCGTCAGGTCAACCACAAGACAGCCGCTGCTGCTTATCCGGGCCAAAGGCGCCCATCCGGATGTACGCGCCAAGCGAATTCTGAAGAAGGGATTAATACCGCTGGATGGCTCTACTACAAGCGAAGCCGTAATCCCCTATTTCAGCGAGGCTGCCCGGAGTCTACAGATGGAACTCACCTTACTTAGAGTAATCACCAAGAACAACGGCTCTTTTGCCGCCGCCGATGCCTATCTTGGCGACTGGTGCCGTCAGCTCGAAGAAAAAGGCATCACCGTGAAATACGAGGTAAGGTCCGGCTCTCCCGCCGAACAAATCATCGACCTTGCCGACGAACTCGCCAGCGACCTTGTCATTATGTCAACGCGCGGACAGTCGGGTATCAATCTCTGGTCCCTGGGGAGCGTAACGCAGAAAGTCCTGCTCGGGGGCAACACGCCGCTCCTGCTGATAAGGGCATGATTCCCGGATTTTAACCCATCAATAGAACGCGCCTGCCCCACCTCTGTACACTTGCTTAATTCACTTATCTCTGCTATTTTGGAAATGGCCGGTCGCGCGTCAGCCACCGACCCGAAAAATCGGCCGCCTCGTAACAGGCATCGTATCTCATTGCCATGGACGACAGGTTATATATCAAAAGGCTGGTAGTAGGCTCGCTATCGGCCAACTGCTGGATAGTCGGCTCGGAAACCGCCGGAGAAGGCATGGTAATCGACCCCGGAGGCAACGCCGAGGTTATTCAGAAAGCGATTGCAGAGTCCGGACTGGATATCAAAATAATCGTGCTGACCCACGGTCACTCCGACCACATCGCCGCTCTCCATGAGACCCTGGACACGACCGGCGCCGAGGTAGCCATTCACATCGAAGACGCGGATTTCCTGGAGGGGCGGGGTATAGTCAGCTCGCAGTTCGGCATCTCCTATAAAACTCCGCCCCCGCCGGACAGGCTGCTCCGGGAAGGAGATACCATCGAAGTCGGCGGCTGGAGCTTCTCGGTAATACATACGCCGGGCCATACTCCCGGCAGCATCTGCCTGCTAACCGATTACAGGGTATTTACCGGGGACACGCTTTTCCGCCGGGGTATCGGCACGACGATGATGCCCGGCAGCAGCCGCCGCCAGCTGATAAACAGCATCCAAACCAGACTAATGGTGCTGCCGGATGACACTGTAGTCTATCCCGGGCACGGCCGCGAGACAACAATCGGAGCCGAGCGCCGGGACAATCCCTATGTAACCGGCAAGCGCGACTCCGGCTACTGGTAGCCCCCACTAATCAATCCATCCCCCGTCTTTATCTTCCCTTTCGTTTTTGAACTCATTACGTCCTGATTTACCTGAATATACTTCACTTTTTCCATCTCCCTCTGCCTCGTTCCCCCTCCGGCCAATTTGTGTCACAGGCCGGCAAATATTGCCGGTTGGCGAGGAGGGGGATTTTTTATATCAATGTGATTTTTTTGTAAAGATTAGCCTCTTACTTTGTGATTTGGTTGTTACTCCTTGGTACTAAAGTAATCCCAGCACTTTCGTTAACAAGGTTAAGCGCGTTAATAATGAAATTAACTTCGATAAGGAAATAATTATAAACCCGCTTAACCGGGTTTTGGACACGTCAGCTATAGCGACTAAAAGGAGGCATGTCTTGGAAATAAAAACAGAAAATACTTACCCCATGTATCTTACTACCGGTGTCGTGGCCCGGCACTGCGGTGTTAGCAAGGTAACGGTCTTGCGATGGATTGAAAAGGGAAACCTGATAGCCTTCAGACTCCCCGGAGGCCAGAACCGGATACACCGGGATGACTTCTATGCTTTTGCGGAAAAACACAAAATACCGCTTAGAGGCGGCTAGCAGGAGATACCAGCCGCTTTTATTATTTTAAAACTTTATCAGGAGGCAAGCAGCAATGTTTATATCGAGGAAATTATCCGTTCCTGTATTTAGTTCTCTTCTTCACATCCTGGTTATCGCCATTTTTCTCATCGGGTTACTGCCAATCCCGGTGCTGGCAGCGGAAAGCGGCACCGTTACCGGGCAGGTTACCGATAACGCCACCGGCAACCCTATCGCAAACGCCCACGTACTTCTTTTTGAAGAAGGCGTTCAAGAATATTCCCATATTACAAACACCGATGCTTCCGGCATGTACACCATTTATCCCGACGTAGGCACCGGCTATGAAGTAGTCGCGGAGAAGACAACATATTTTACCCAGAGGGTAACGGGTATTTCCGTAGCTACCACCCCGGATACCACTCTGAACTTCTCTCTGTACCAGGGAGGCGCCTTCACCGGCGAAATAACGGATAGCGTGGAGGGCTTTTCAATTGAAAATGCAGTGGTCCGGGCTTACAAGCCCGAAACGCCATCGGTAAGCTACAACGCTACCACCAATGACCTCGGTGGGTATTCTATTACCGTACCCCCGGACACAGGTTACACCATAGCAGTCACCGCAGCCGGCTACAACAGCGCCAACGCAACGGGGCAGAACGCAGTATTAGGGACACCTACTACGGTCGATATCACGCTGCAACAGCAGGACACCACGCCGCCGGCCAATATCAGCAACCTCGCTACCGCCAACACAACTCATGAGACTGTCGTCCTTACCTGGACGGCGCCGGGCGACGACGGCACAACCGGAACGGCCACCCAGTACGATATCCGCTACGCTACCTCTATTATCGATGATAATTCCAAGTTTGATAGCGCCAATCAGGCACTCAATATCCCCCCGCCCCATCCCGCGGGCGACGCCGAGATTTTTACGGTTCCCGGCTTGAGCGCCAATACCACCTATTTCTTTTCCGTTAAGACCAAAGACGACATGAATCTATGGTCCGGCCTGTCAAATCCGGTATCGGCTAACACCTCGACGCCGCCGCTCACGCCCTACTTTACCATTACTCACAGTCAGGGCATGTCTTCCTTCATGCTCGCCGCCGGGGATAATATCACGGAAACGATTAACGTCACCTCGGTAAACGACTTCGAAGGGACCATTAATTTCGGCTTCGGCGGGCCTCCCGGGATAGAAAATTATTCCACCGTATCGCCCATGCAGATTACCCTCACCGCCGGCCAGACACAGGCGATTTCTCTGAACATCGGCACCGGCCCCTCCATGCCTTCCGGCACTTACCAGTGCGGGATGGGCGGGCAGACGTCCGCTTACGGAGGGCAGGAGAAAGGTTTCTTTATTACGGTAATAATCGGCGTAGCCGGCCAGCCGCTGCTATCGGCCTCGCCCCCGGTAATCGCCGCCGGCGGACAGATCAATTTCTTCGCCTCGCAATTCCCCTCCAGCAGCAACATCACGCTGAAATGGGACTCCGGTCCCAGCGTGGGACAGACCATAGCGGAAGGCCAGGTTTCCGGCGACTGTACGTGGAATGCACAGGTGACCATACCGGCAGAAACGCCGGGCGGCAACTTTGCTATTAAGGCGTTTGCAGGGCAAGCCAGCGCCGTCTGCCACATAACCGTAACCACCGGCTCCGACCCCGATTACCTGCTTTCGACGTCACCGCAGTTTATGTCCATCACAACGGGTCATTCCGCCAATGTCACCGTTTACGTATCCTCTATTAACGAGTTCAATTCGGCTGTATCTCTCACCGCAGGAACAGCCCCGGGCGTTACCAGCAGCCTATCAGCCACCAGCGTTACGCCCGCCAGTGGAGATACCGCCTCGGTCATTCTCACCATCAACGTAGCCGAATGGGCATCTCCCGATGTATACCAGCTGAATATCGATGGTTCCTGCACCGACCCATCTATAAACAAGGTCACGGGCATTAATCTCGATATCCAGCCTCCAGCCGAGTGGGGACCCGGTATCTCCTTATCGCAGTCCTACGCGCAGGCAGGAGATACAATAACGGTTACCGGCTCTAACTTCCCGCCCGCATGTAACGGAGCCAACGTTACTATCATGGAAGCTTTCTCCAGTAATATATTACAAACATCGGCGACAATTACCGTCAGTAACGGCAGTTTCACCGGAACGTTTACCGTTCCTTCCGGAATTCCCTCCGGCAATTACCGCATCAAAGCCATTGTGGAAAGCTGCGGTGAGTTCGCCGAGAGGGACTTCCAGATTCTGTCAAGCGGGGAAACGTTTTCCCTGGGGGTCTCACAGGAGTCAACAACCGTAACCACCGAGGCAGAACAAAATTCCTCATCGGTCACGGTAAATATAAACTCAATCGGAGGCAGCAGTCCTACCGTCAACCTGGCGCTGGAAGGCGCACCCAACTGGCTTACGTACCGGATAGGTTCACTGCCGGTCAATACCGCCGCTTCCGGCGGTGATGCTATTTCGGTGCCGGCGGGCGGCTCGGCTTCAAGGAACCTCTTATTGACCGCAAGCATGACGGCACCGCCCGGAAATTACTCAATTACCGTCAGGGCCTGGATAACCGACGGCGCCGAGCAATGGGTATCACTGGAACTGGTCGTCCAGCCATCGGCCGACTTCGGTATGTCACAGTTCAACCTTAGCCCCACCTTCGGCCAGGTCAACCAGCTGGTGAACTTTTCCGGCTCCGATTTCCTGGGCTGCACACCGAGCCAGGTTACCGAACTCCGGTTCGGCCCGGTTAATTTACTTACCGAACAGAGTATAGCTACCATCAACGTACCTACCACGGGTGACTCCGCCGGCAGGCTTTCGGGCACGTTCCGCGTCCCGAACCTCCCCGCCGGCACCTACTGGGTGAACCTCATCGTGGGCGATTATCCCACGGATACTATTATCACCGAGTCATTTACAATAACCGGAAGCAACGATACGTTCGTGCTTAATGCGTCACCGCCCTTCCTGTGGGCGGAGCAGGGCACCCAGATATCCACCATGATACAGGTCCAGGCGGTAGGCTCTACCTCGCCTACGGTCAGCCTCTCGGTAGAAGGCTGCCCGGCCGATATTACCGCCAGCTTTGTTTCAAGTAATGTCACCGCACCTCCGGGCGGCGTCGCCAGTACCGGCCTTAATCTTACTATCAGCGAATGGATGCCTTCCGGCCACTACTCCTTCACCGTTAAAAGCCAGCGGTCCGGCAGCGACGAGGTACACCGTATCTCTATCGAGATGGACGTAGTGCCGCCCTCCGGATTCAACATGGCCTCGATATACTTGAGTCCTAACATGGGCCAGGTCGGGACATGGATAACCATCAGCGGCAGCGGCTTTTCGGAGAGTGTTTCTCTGACGAACCTGTTCTTCGGCCCGCCCAACGCGGAAAACGACCAGATTGCCAACGGCACGTTGCCGGCAATTACCACAGATGAGAACGGGGCTTTCTCCGCCGTGTTCCAGGTCCCATCCGCCAACCTCACTCCCGGCATGTACCCGATAGAAGCAGTCGTCGGCGTTTATCCTGATGACCAACGGGCCATGGCCTACTTTACATTTATCAGCGATACGGCGAGCTTCAATATCAACGTCTCGCCGTCAATGATACAGGCCGCCCCCGGCACGCCCGTAAACACTTCGGTTAATATTCAATCGGTCGGCGCGGCTTCAACCGAAGTCACCCTGCGGGTCGAAGGGCCGCCGACAATCGAGTGGCGTTTCGACGGAGGGGCATGGCAGACAAATGCGATAGTGACGCCGCCCATAGGCAGCAACTTGATGTCCTCCCTGGAAATTCAACCCAGGGCCTCTACATCTATGGGGCATTACTCTCTGGTGGTCAAGGCAACAGCCGGAGAGCAGATAGAAATCCGCAACCTGGAGCTGGACGTGGGGGCCTCCGCCGATTATGATATGCCTATATTCTCGATTAATCCCAACACCGGCACGGCGGGCACAAACGTGTCCTTCAGCGGCTCCAACTTCCCCACCAGCACCAATATTACTGGTATCAGCTTCGGCAACGCCAGCATCAGCCTGTCGCAGGTAATCACCACGTCGCCGACAGGCACGTTCTCCGGAGGCTTTAGTGTACCCGCCACCCTGGGCGGACAGCCTATCGCCCCCGGCTCGTATCCCATCAGGGTATACGTGGGACAGGCAGAGGCCGAGGCTATTTTTAACATATACGGCAGTGATGATACCTTTACGCTTACGCTTTCACCCAACTTCCTCCAGGGCGAACCCGGCGGTACGCCGGTGACCTCCGGCGTACTTAATGCGCTGGGCGGCGCCTCGCCGACCATTAAAATGGCGGTAAAAGGTCTGCCGCCGGGTGTCAGCACGTTATGGAACGGCAGCGACCAATCGACATACACCATCAGCGCCCCGCCGGGAGGCCAGAACAACTTTGAGCTGATGCTGGTCTTACCCAATATGATAGCCGACGGGCAATACCCGGCCACGCTCGAAGGCTGGGTGGATACCAACTCGAACAACATCTGGGACAGCGATGAGAAGATTGCCCGCGTCAACCTCGAGCTATCGATTATGCCCCCGCAGGGGTACGGCATGGGTATGCTCTCGCTTACCCCAACCTACGGTCAGGTTGGCGACACGATAACCTTCAGCGGTTCCGGGTTCTCCGGCAATACTACCGTAACAAGCCTGACATTCGCCCAGACGGACGTACTGACGGCTAATATCACCACCGCGGGGGACGGCACTTTCTCCGGCATATTCACCGTGCCCAGCACCGCCTTCGGCATGTCCACCGGCCCCGGACGATATCCGGTTGACGTTATCGTGGGCACTTATCCCGACGACCGCATGGGCGGATTCGACTTCCAGGTAGTCTCCACCGACCAGAAATTCAACGTCAGCGCTTCACCGGGCTGGCTGGCGCGACCGGCGGGCGATACCGCCTGCGTCAGCATATCCGTACAGTCGCTGGTCACGAACCCGCCCAGTCCTACCGTGATTCTAAGAATCGAAGGGCTGCCCTACGGCGTAACCGCCAGCTATACAAGCGCTAATGTAACGCCGCCCATCGGCGGCATGGAGGGCCGCGAACTGCTATTGAATATCTCCGGTTCCTGCCAGATGGGCAACTACCCCATTTCCATCCGCGCTTATAACGCGGCGAACCCTGAAGAAGAAATGTGGACTGATTTCACGCTGGAAGTCACGCCCTCGTCAGACTTTATGGACATGGGCATGGCCATGGTAACACTATCGCGTGATTACGGTTCCGTAGGCGAACAGATAACCGTCAACGGCTACGGCTTCCCCAAGAGCCAGGACCTGGCATTCATACACCTCGGGCCTTACGATGTAACGCCAACCAGCGTGAATGCCACTACCGATGAGACCGGTGCCTTCTCGGCGGTAATTACCGTACCCTCGCTACCCTCGGGAACGCACCCCCTAGAGGTCAACGTACAGAACACCATCAGGCATATGCCGTTTAATATCATGGGTGTTGATGATGCCTTTTCTTTGAAGGTCAGCCCTAACTGGCTGGAACCCATCTCCGCCGGCGACCCCAACGGACGGCAGATTGCCATTACGATTACAGCCCTGCCCGGCAAGACGCCGACAGTCACATTGAGCACGGAGGGGTTGTTCGCCGCCTACGGCACCATCACCCGGAACTGGAACCCCGTATCCAGAACGGTTAATATTACCAGCACCGGCGGCAGCGCCACGGCAATGCTGACACTAATAGCGTCAGAGAATTTACCGCCCGGCCCCTACCCCTTTAATATCATCGCCATCGACGCAAACCAGAACCGGCGTGACTTCTTTATGGAATTCCAGGTAGGGCCACCCGCCGGATTCATGGACACGGACTGGATGGCACAGGAAGGCGTCTTTTTCCCTGATATATTCCTGTCACCCAGGAGCGGCCCGGCCGGCACGCAGGTAAGTTATACCGGCATGAACCTGCCGGCTGGCGCCAACGTAACTGCCATTAATTTCGCCGGATATTCGGTACCGCTACCGTCCGGCGGACTCACCGCCGACAACAGCGGCGGCTTCTCCGGCTCATTCGTTGTCAATGAGGCCTGGGGCCTGGCCCCCGGCGGCATGTACTGGGTTGACTTCCACGTAGAAAATGACACCTGGTGGCAGAATATCGGCAACGACTTCAACCTTATGAGGGGAGATGCCGTCTTTAGTCTGGAAGCCAACCCGAACTGGATACCACCGATACCGCCGGACAGCTACGGACAGACTATCATCAAGCTGGGAGCCCTTAGCTATAACAGCGTTAATGTGACGCTGGCGGTAATGGAGGAGATGAACGGCTGGGGTATACCGGGCGGAGCCCAGGCTCACTGGAATACCACGGATGGCCCGGCTACCACCAATGCCACCGTCCCCGGCGGAAGTCAGACCTCCAAGACCTTTTATCTTAAAGGGACCAATCCCGGCTACTACATGATAACTATCGTAGGCTGGATAGACAGCAACGGCAACCAGATACTGGATAAACATATACCGACGGAGGCAGATTCGGAATTCTGCATACCTCTGGACTTCGACGTGGAGCCTCCCGCGGATTACAAGAGCTGGGACATGGACACCATGATGTACGACATGGGCATGAGCAACGACGATATGTACCTCTTCTACTTCCCGGAAATCGTGCTTAATCCCAACATGGGTCAGGCCGGAACAAAGGTAAATATCAATGCCACAGATTTCCCGGCTAATGCCGTCGTCTCTCACCTCCGCTTCGCCGGCATGGACCTGCCCGTACCCACCGGGACCTCCGCCGATGGCAACGGCGATTTCAGCCTGGTCCTCAATGTTCCCAATACCATGTGGGGCGGACCTATCGGCCCCGGCTGGTACGATATCGCAGTGGAGGCCTATGCCGACGGCCAGCCCCCGGTCTTTATCATGAAACCCTTCCAGGTAACCACCGGCGATGTCGCCTTTACCTTGAGAGCCGACCCCGACTGGCTGCCGCCTATCCCGTCCGATGGCAGCGTCTCAACTTTAATTCGCGTCATGTCTACGGGCACGGCCGCCAACGTTACCCTGTCCGTTGATAAGATTCCTCCGGGTATTACCACGTCTTTCTCCAGCAACTCCGTGAACGTTACACCCGGCGGCTCCGGTACCGCCACCCTTACGGTGACGCCTACCAGCATACCACCCGGACATTACTGCGCCGAAATTAAAGGCACCGCTACCGTCAGCGGCTTGCTGAAAACCTTCTATACTCATATCGAGTTCGACGTCGAGCCTCCCCAGTCGTTCATGAACTGGGATAGAAACACCATGATGGACGACATGGGCATGGCCAACGACGATATGTACCTCTTCTACTTCCCGGAAATCGTCCTTAATCCCAACGTGGGTCAGGCCGGGAAGAAGGTTGCCATCAGCGCCACCGATTTCCCCGTGGGCGCCAACGTGACACGACTGCGCTTCGCCGGCATGAACCTCCCCGTCCCCGACGGCACGGCCGCCAATGAAAACGGCGATTTCACCCTCGTCTTCAACGTACCCAAGACCATGTGGAACGCGCCTATCGGCCCCGGCTGGTACGATATCGAGGTGGAGGCTTATACGAACGGCCAACAACCGGTCTTTATCATGAAACCCTTCCAGGTAACCACCGGCGACGTCGCCTTTACCTTGAGGGCCGAGCCGGACTGGCTGCCGCCTATCCCGCCCACCGGCAGCGACACCACTATCCGCATTAAGTCGACGGGCGCGGCCGCCAACGTCACCCTGTCCGTTGATAAGATTCCTCCGGGTATTACCACGTCTTTCTCCAGCAACTCCGTGAACGTTACACCCGGCGGCTCCGGCACCGCCACCCTTACCCTGACGCCTACCAGCCTACCGTCCGGACATTACTGCGCCGAAATTAAAGGCACCGCTACTGTCAGCGGCGTGCTGAAAACCTTCTATACCCATATCGAGTTCGACGTCGAGCCTCCCCAGGGATTCATGAATTGGGATAGAAACACCATGATGGACGACATGGGCATGACCAACGATGATATGTACCTCTTCTACTTCCCGGAAATCGTCCTTAATCCCAACATGGGACAGGCCGGCAATAAGGTTACGATCAGCGCCACTGATTTCCCCGTGGGCGCCAACGTGACACGACTGCGCTTCGCCGGCATGAACCTCCCCGTCCCCGACGGCACGGCCGCCAATGAAAACGGCGATTTCACCCTCGTCTTCAACGTACCCAAGACCATGTGGAACGCGCCTATCGGCCCCGGCTGGTACGATATCGAGGTGGAGGCTTATACGAACGGCCAACAACCGGTCTTTATCATGAAACCCTTCCAGGTAACCACCGGCGACGTCGCCTTTACCTTGAGGGCCGAGCCGGACTGGCTGCCGCCTATCCCGCCCACCGGCAGCGACACCACTATCCGCATTAAGTCGACGGGCGCGGCCGCCAACGTCACCCTGTCCGTTGATAAGATTCCTCCGGGTATTACCACGTCTTTCTCCAGCAACTCCGTGAACGTTACACCCGGCGGCTCCGGCACCGCCACCCTTACGCTGATGCCCGCCGGTATACCGCCGGGGCACTACGGCGCCGAGATTAAAGGCACCGCCGTTATTAACAGCATCGAAAAGAACTTCTATACTCATATCGAGTTCAATGTAGAACCGCCCATGATGTTCATGGATACAACATGGATGGAGCAGCAGGGTATCTGGTTCCCCGAAATAACCCTCAACCCGATGGCCGGACCGGTGAAAACGAAGGTAACTATACAAGCGACCGACTTCCCCGTGGGGGCCGCGGTAACGCATCTCCGCTTCGCGGGGAGGGAACTGCCCGTACCGGACAACACAGAAGCCGACAGCAATGGTGACCTCACCCTTGTCTTCAACGTACCCAGCAACTACGGGATGGGTCAATACATGGTCGAGGTGGAAGCCCAGAAACAGGATATGCAATATCCGGTATTCATTGCCAAGCCGTTCTTCATCGAGGACTCCGGCGTGACCTTCAAGCTGAATGTCGTTCCGGGCTTCATCCCCGGCGTAGAGCAGGGGAACTCCGGTAATACGACCATCTTCGTGGAATCGACCGGCCAGGCTGTCACCGTGCAGCTGTACATCGAAGGCCTGCCGCCGGGAGTCATCGGTACCTTCGACAATAATAGTATCTCCGTACCTCCGGGCGGCTCCAGCAGCACCAAGCTGACCATCACCACGCGGGCTTCGACACCACCCGGTCACTACCCGCTAACCATACGCGGCGTTATCGGCAACGAGGAAAGGATGATTCCTTTCGGCTTCGGCGTTACACCGCCGGCCAACTTCCTGATGCCCGAATTCTCGCTCGAACCCGATTACGCCCCGGCAGGTTACACCGACAAGACGTATAAGATAACATTCTCCGGGACGGGATTCCCGGCGAGCCAGAGAGTTACCAGTCTGGACTTCGGCTCACAGTCGGTGGCTATACCCGCCGACCTTAGCACCGATGCACTCGGCAATTTCAACGGCGTCTTCCAGATGCCTACCGGGCTTGCCCCGGGGACCTACGATGTCAGGGTTGCCGTGGAAACTCTCGCAGGCGGGCATATCTATGACTCGCGGCCTTTCTCCATCAGAGACGCCCAGGCCAAGTTTATCCTTAAGTTATCACCGCCCTACCTGCCTCCTGTCGTACAGGGCGGCCAGGCGACCATAAACGTGAACACAGTATCGGTAGGCACGACATCGGCAAATGTCACACTATATGTTGACGGTCTGGCACCGGGTATCACGGCTATTTTCTCCCCGAGTAATTTCATAACGGTAGCCCCCGGCGGCTCCGGCAGCGCCACACTGACATTTAACGTCAGCACCAGTACACCTCCAGGACCTTACCCGGTCAGTGTACGCGGCGTCAGCGGCAGTGAAGCGGCCGTAGTACCACTCGGCTTCGGTGTCATGCCCGATATCGGTGCCGGTGAGGGCCATGCTACCATTACTATTAATCCGGCACGGGCAAGACCCGGCGAACACATCGGCATATCCGGTGCCGGTTTCACCAACGGTAATACAATTACCGTAACGGCGGCACCTCCCGGCGCACCCCAGGCGATTGATATCACCCCGGGTACACTCACCGTTGAGAACGACGGGACCTGGGCTACGGAGATTACCGTACCCCCCGCCGACCAGGTACCACCGGGCACCTATGTAATCAAAGCCACCGATGGGGTAAAGGCCTCCAAGAATACTTTCAGCATCGTCCCGGCGACCAATGCCGATTTCTTCCTCAACGTATCGCCGCAGTTCCTCAAAGTAGTCCAGGGTGAAAGCGGCAACGCCACGATGACGCTTAGTTCCAAGAACGGCTTCCAGGAACCCGTAATGTTCACCGTGGGGCATCTTATGCCCGGCGTCACCGCTACCTTTACAAATGCCACCGGTACTATCATCAGTAAGTTTACGGGAACTCCGGGAGGTATCAGGGAGATAATCGCCCCGATAGAACAGACACCCATCCCCGGCGAGGACGTGACCGTTACCGTACTCCTGGACGTTGATGCCGACACACCAATCGGACCCTATGATGTCGCCCTCGAGGCAGGTTCCGGTTCAGTCTACCGGGCTATTCCGCTGGGCTTCATGGTCGTCTCGCCCGGAGCCAGTATGGTTATCTCTCCAATGAGCGGCCCGGCCGACACCGATATCATGCTCTCCGGGACGGGTTTCACCCCCGGTGAGACCGTAACAGTCACGTTTGGCGGCAACGCCATTGCCACCGTCCCGAGTACCATCACAGTAATGCAAGACGGCGGCTTTACCACCCTAATTACGGCACCATCCGTGAACGCCGGTATCCACCCGATAAGAGTTGCCGGAGGTACGAGTGGTATATCCATAGACAGGCCGTTCAGCCTGAGCCCTTCGGCGGTCAATTCCTTCGTGCTCTATACCAACCCCATGAAAGTTGATATTGCCAAGGACGGCGGCGGCACGGTTACAATCAAGATAGAGCCGATGGGGAGCTTCCAGTCCGCCGTTACCCTCAGTGTCTCCGGGCTAAGTGCCATCAGCGGCGCTACGGCCAATATCGCGCCTTCGGCGACGATAACACCGAGTATCGCCACACCGACGACTGCCACGGTGACCTTTAATATACCGGCGGGAGCCACAGCAGGTAATTACCCGCTGGTGATAACCGGTACGAGCGGTGCCATTACCAAGACACGAAATATCAAGCTTAACGTGGTACCGCCGGCCAATACGCCCGACTTCGGTATCAACCTGGCCCCGAATACGGTACCCGTCAGCCCGAACTCCAGCGGCAATACCACGGTTACCGTAAGCGCTATCAACGGCTTCACCGGAACCGTAAACCTTACCGTTGCCATGGCCAGCTCGAACGCCACCTGGCCATCCAGTATCAGCTATACGGCCGGCAACGTAACACCTTCTACCAATACCGGTCTGGGCAAGCAGGCAGTAGTCTTCACAGCGAACGCCGATGCCCAACCCGGTAACTGGACATTCAGAATCACCGGAACCAGCGACGCCCTGTCGCACAACACCGACGTCATGGTTATCTGTATGCCTTCAGGCACGACGATTACTGAATATGCCTCTCCTCGCCTGGACCCGACCACCATTACATCCAGTACTCCGATGGATATGGAACCTCCCTGGGGGGATAAAATCACTATCAACGGCATCATCAACGATGGCGCCGAAGCCAGTATCATCACCCCGTCCAAGGTTGATGTAGAGCCGAATACCCTGGCTACGCTGCCGGAAGGCTCCTCGGATATGCTGGGCAGGATTACCAATATCGAGTCAAGCTCTCCCGTCGATGGCGTGGAGTGGAATATCGGCTTCCCCTTCGACTCCGATAACCTTTCAGCCGCCGGCTTTGATGAAGGGAACCTGAAGGTAGCCTACCTCAATCCCGATACCGGCGCCTGGACCGAGGTTACCACCACCATAGACACCACCAATAAGATAGCCTACGCCTCGCCCGGCCACTTCAGTTCGTGGACGCTGATTGCCACACCGGAACCACCCGAATCTGAAGTGGTAACCGAATACCCGGTCACCGGTGGCGGCGGCGGAGGCGGCGGCGCCAGCGGCGTTACGAGCCTGGCCGACTATATCACCAACGAAGGCCGGTTCATCTCCGAAGTCACCGCGGAATCCGCGGACGGCAGGGCCGAGATTATCATACACAAGGATACTATCGGCCTGAACAAGGCAGGTCAGCGGCTCTACACGATATCCATCAAAGATTCCCCGGTACCGGCGCCGGCACCCGTTGATACCAGATTCGTCGGTTCTACTTACGATATCGGCCCCAGCGGCGCCACATTCGACCCGCCGATAAGCCTTGTCTTTACGTACCTCGAATCGATGTTACCGGCTGGAGTTTCCGAGGAGAACCTGGTCATGGCCACGTGGCAGGATACAAAGTGGGTTTTAATCGAGGACAGCGTTGTCGACCCGGCGAACAATACACTCACCGTTCCCGTTAGCCACTTCAGCATATATACCATTATCGTCCCCACGGCTGCGGCCGATTTTAAAGTCACCGAGCTTTCACTGGCACCGGCTGAAATTCATCCTGATGAAAGCGCTACCGTCAGCGCCGTCATCACCAATAACGGCGATCTCTCCGGCAGCTATGAGGTGACACTCGCAGTAAACGATAGCATAACCGCAACCGAGGAAATCAACCTGGCAGGACACACCAGCCAGGAGGTCGACTTCACCCTGAAACCCGATAAAGTCGGCACCTACACGATAGATATCTGTGGTATAACGGCTACGCTGGTCGTTACGGAAGCGCCGGTCGAACCGGAAGCCGGGACACCGCCGGTACCAGCAGAGACAGAATCCGAACAACCGGAGGAGACACCGGCGCCCGCCGAAGTCCAACCGCTACCTTCAGAGGAACCGGAAGCGCCTGCCGATATAGCACCGGTTGTCCCCGAGGTATCCGAAACCACGGCGGCACAGACACAGTTTAAAGATTGGTACATCTTCCTTTATGCCCTGGCTGCCGGTGCTGTCATTATCGGCCTGGTCTACTGGCGAACTCGCGCCCGTAGAAAAACCTACTAAAAAGAACTACCCATCCACATACCGGCTTCCCCTTTCCCCGAAAGAGGGGGGAGGGGGAGCCGGTTTATTCACGCGGTAAATCTGTCAGCAATAATTTCTTAAAAAAAATAACAAATAACCCTGTTATTATCCTTTCCTCCAACCTCAAAACACATGTAAACATAAACCGCTTGTGACAGTTCTGTGAAGTGTTTTAATAGCTTTGTGACCCTGCTGTGATACAACTTTCATATACTTCAAACGTATCAAGCACCGCTAACACCGAATGTGATAACAGCGCCGGTTTCCAGGCTAATAATAAGGTTTCAGTAACGCGAAAACGGAGGTTAGTTTGCAAAATACATCCGAGCAATGGGCACCGGAATTTATCTCTGTCGGCTTTGTTGCCAAGCGTTGCGGAGTCAGTAATACTACCGTATTACGCTGGATAAGCACCGGCCAGCTGGATGCTTTCCGACTGCCCGGCGGACATTACCGCATCGAGAGAAACAACTTCTTTAAATTCCTGGCGAATTACAGCATACCGGTACGGGGTTCATATTATAAAAGCGGGTAATAAAGACCGCGGCAATATACTTTATTGATATAAAAAAGATGAGGCAAGTGCTTATGGGGCAGATTTAATATGTGAATACTAATATCTGAAATCACCCGGGAAGAAAATGGTTAGCAATGATTTCAATTCAGGAGGCATTACAATGGTCAGGTTTTTAAAAAAAATTAAAGGAGACAGCAAAGGTTTTACCCTGGTGGAAATACTTATTGTCGTGGCTATCCTGGGAGTCCTGGCGGCAGTCGTTCTGCCCAACGTAACCGGACTTGCCGGTGAAGGGCAGACAGAGGCCGCCAAGGCCGAACTGGTCACCGTACAGACGGCCATGGATACGATGATGGCTAAAAATTCCATCACCTCGGTTACAGCCATGAGTGCGACCAGTAATATGTCGTCTTTCCCCACGGGGCACGCGCTGTATCCCACCTATTTAAGGACGGCCACGACCAAAGGGACCTATGCCTGCGATACGACCGGGCTGGTCGCCCAGGCAAGTACCGGCTACTAGAAGCATACTCTGGTAACTTGATGTTGAATCGGGCAGTTTAAGAAATCAGGTTCATCCGGCTCCTCCGCCGCCCTCATGACTTTATCGTAATAGCGGAGGGAATAAAATACTAACGCCGGCTGGTAAATGAGCATTCTCATTTCCGGCCACGTACAGGTAGAAAATGAAAGTAAAGACAAAGTTAATTATCAGTTTCACGGTTATCGTGGCTTTACTATGGTTGATTGCCCTTTACGCGGTCAACAATTTCGGGAACCTTGATAAACAGTTTGCCGTAATAGAAGAGGAAATTCTTCCCGGGACATCGGCCTTGAATGAAGCGGAGAAATACGCTAACGATGCTTTCGCAGAAGCTATTAATTATGTGATTAGTAATGACGCCGCAATGAAAGAAGCTGCTTTGCTCAATCTGGAGCACCTTAAAGAGATTGAAATCCGCTACTACCGATACGAAATGGAGCAGGATAGATTAGAGGCAGCCCAGAGAGTGGAGGGGATAATCACTGATTTCTCTCTTTTTATTGTTGCATTAATGGATTCAGAAACACAAGAAATCAGCGCTTGGCCGCCCTTGGTAAATAATACTTCCGATATACCACCAATACACACCCTGCAACAGGAGATTGATAAAATAAGAACACAATATGATGAAAAACTAGAGGAAGTCAAGACAGATTTCAATAATGTATATAACTCCAGCGTGCATTCTCTTCTTCTAAGCGCCGGGTTGATTGCTCTCATCACCATCGCGGCTGCCATTATTACTACAAGGTCAATCGTGCGCCCGCTACTCGCCCTGCGCCAGGGGACCAAGGAAATTGCACAGGGGAATCTCAAGTATAAAGTCGGCACCGACGCCGGAGATGAGATAGGAGAGCTTTCCAGGGCCTTCGACCAGATGACGGCGAGCCTGAATACCAGCATGACTTCCATAGATAACCTTAACCGGGAAATCTTGGAACGCAAGCGGGCCGAGGAAAAACAGCAGGCGATATTGGCGACGGCCATCGATGGCTTCTGGATCAGTAGTCTGGAGGGCAAATTCCTCGAAGTTAACGATTCATACTGCCGGATGACCGGCTACACGCGTGAAGAGCTGCTTGAAATGTATGTCTGGGACGTTGAAGCCAAAGAAAATCAGGGGGAAGCCGCTGGGCGCATCAAGGCAATATTAGGACGCGGCTCGGCCCGGTTCGAGACAAAGCACCGGCGAAAAGACGGCAAGATAATTGATATTGAAATCAGCGTAAATCACTGGAATACAGGCGCCGAGGGGCAGATGTTCGTATTTGTCCGCGATATTACCGAACGCAAGCGGGCGGAGGAGGAAATTAAAGAATCGGAGGAAAAATTCTCCGCTGCCTTCCTTTCCAGTCCCAACACCATGGCAATTACCACCGTTAAAGACGGTAAATTCATTGAAGTTAACAACAGCCACACTACCGTTACCGGCTACACCCTGGAAGAAACGCTCGGTCACACGGCAATCGAGCTTGGCCTCTGGGCAAAGGCAGAAGACCGCCAGCGCATGTTGAAGATTATGAAAGAACAGGGCAGGGTCTTCAATGAAGAATTCGATTTCCGCATGAAGTCGGGCGAAATACGCAACTGGCTATTCTCCGCCGAAAAAATAGATATCGGCGAGGAACCTTGTCTGATTTCGATAACTACCGATATTACCGAATTAAAGCGTACGGAGGAGGCCCTGCGGGAGTCAGAGGAGAAGTTTTATAAAGCGTTTTCCGCCAGCCCCGACGTTATCGCCATCGTGAGCATGAACGATAACAGATTTGTTGAAGTTAATGAAAACTTCATCAGGTATAACGGCTACCCGCGTGAAGAAGTCATCGGTCATACGGCATCCGAACTCGGCATCTGGGTAAATATAGAGGAACGCAACCGGATAATGAAAATATTGAAGGAAGAGGGCAGCGTTCGTAATGAAGAGTTTCAAATGCGTACGAAGTCAGGGGAGATACGTACCGGGTTGTTTTCAGCGGAGATAATCAACTTCGGCGGGGAACCGTGTTCCATCGTCATTACTACGGACATCACCGAACGCAAGCGGGCGGAAAAGCTGCAGAAGGATGAAAATTACGTGCTTACTCTCATGGGGCAGGGGGCAGAGATAAACGTACTGCTGGATGCCATCGTACTGCTGGGAGAATCCCATAACCCGGCTATCAAGGGCTCGGCGCTGCTTTACGACTCCTCAAAGGAACTGCTGTTCCCGGCGGCCTCCCCGAGTCTGCCGGAAAACTACATCAAGTTGATGGAGAACG
This sequence comes from uncultured Dehalococcoidaceae bacterium, assembly GCA_964409485.1. Lineage (GTDB taxonomy): Bacteria > Chloroflexota > Dehalococcoidia > Dehalococcoidales > RBG-16-60-22 > JAFGPF01. Next base: position 27,177 of record CAYPDM010000006.1, read on the forward strand.
GGATACCCGTAGGACCGAACCTGGGAACCTGCGGAACCGCAGCCTATTCCAGGGAAAGAGTAATTGAACCGGATGTTAAAAACGGCACCATTTTCCCGCAAGTAGTGGCCGAGCAGGTCATTGCTAACGGGCTGTTCGCCTGCTGGTCACAGCCCATCATCGCATCCAACGGGGACTTGCTCGGGACCATAGCCAACTACAGTGAAAAAACAGGCGAGCCTTCTCCCGGCGACCTCCGGGTACTGGAATGGTCGACCCATATAGCTGCCGTAGCTATCGAGCGCAGAGAGTCGGAAGAGGCTTTACGCTTTTCGGACGCCGCCTTCAAGTCCATCCACGAAGGAGTTATTGCCGTAGATACGGAGGAGACCATAACGCACTGGAATGAAATATGTGAACAAATATTCGGCATAAAATCATCAGAGGCCATAGGCAGGAAATTCACGGATGTTATCGAGGTAGTGGAAAGCAATGTCGGCGGATTCGATGACGCGTTGAAATCCCTTAAGACCGATGGCTACATTCAGGATGAGCAGCTTTACCGTACCCCGAATGGAGAAATCTGGGTGGATGTCCACATGCAGGAGATAAGAGGAAACGGCGAATTTTACGGAAGGGTGGTGCTTGCCACTGATATCACCCAGCGCAAGCGGGCGGAAGCAGAGTTAAAACGAGCCCTGTTAGAGCTGAAGCAGTCCAGCGCAAAACTTACGGCCACCAATAAAGAGCTGGAGACTTTCAGCTACTCGGTATCACACGACCTGCGGTCGCCGCTGCGGAGCATCGACGGTTTCAGCCAGGCGCTGCTGGAGGACTACAACGAGAAGCTCGATGATAACGGTCAGGACTACCTGAAACGTTTGCGCGTCGCGAGCCAGAAAATGGGAGAGCTGATTGACGGTTTACTGAAATTATCCCGACTGACCAGAAGCGAAATGCACGAGGAGCCGGTTGACTTGAGTTCACTGGCAGAGGAAGTTTCCACCAGGCTCCAGGAAACACAGCCGAAACGCCGGACGAAATTCGTCATAGATAAAGGGCTGACCGCCAACGGAGACCCTCAACTGTTGAGAGTCCTGATAGAGAACCTGTTTGGCAATGCCTGGAAATTCACCGGTAAAAAGCAACAGGCAAAAATAGAGTTCGGCTCCAGTAAAAATAATGGAAAACGGACCTACTTCGTGAGAGACAACGGCGCCGGCTTCGATATGACTTATGCCGATAAGCTGTTCGGCGCTTTCCAGCGCCTCCACGATGGTACCGAATTCCCCGGCACCGGCATCGGCCTGGCCACGGTGCAGCGAATTATCAACCGCCACGGCGGCACAATCCGGGCCGAGGGGGCCGAGGGGAAAGGTGCCACCTTCTATTTTACTTTAGCTTAAAGGAGCGCAGTAATGGTTATAAGAGATGAGACAATATTGCTGGTAGAAGATAATCCCGACGATGTAGAACTAACCATGCGGGCTTTCCGTAAAAACAAAATCGCCAATGAGGTGGTGGTAACCCGCGACGGCGTGGAAGCCCTGGACTATCTCTTTTGTGAGGGTACTTTTACCGACCGGGATTGCAGGAAAACCCCGAAGCTTATTCTACTCGATTTGAAATTACCCAAACTGGACGGCCTGCAGGTACTGGAACGCCTGCGCGCCGACGAGCGCACCAGGCTTACTCCGGTGGTTATTCTCACCTCTTCGAAAGAGGAGCATGACCTCGTCAGCAGCTATAAGAACGGGGCCAACAGCTATGTGCGCAAGCCGGTGGACTTCAACAAGTTCGTCGAAGCCGTCCGCCAGATCGGGCTCTACTGGCTGCTGATAAACGAATCGCCTATTCAGGATTGAGCCCTGCCAGCGGATACAGATTGACAGCGCTATATAACAGGTGACACAAATTGGAAGAAAAAACAACGAGAGTCCTGCTTATTGAAGATAACGCAGACGACCTTGAGCTGATAAAAAGGAAACTCTCCAGGTCTGCCAATAACCGGTATACCGTAACAACGGCCAGGAAGCTACAGACCGGACTGGAATGCCTTGACAGTGAGGATGTAGACCTGATTTTATCAGACCTCGGCCTGCCCGACAGCCACGGGCTTGATACCGTTACCAAGCTTCTCTGCGGAGCCCCGCACGTACCTCTAATTATATTAAGCGGATTCGATGATGAAGCCATAGCCATCAAGGCCGTGCAGGCCGGAGCCCAGGACTACCTGGTAAAAGGCCAGATAGAGGATTCCCAGATAGAACGGTCTCTTTCCTATGCTATCGAGCGGGCCAGGTTGCAGAACGAACTGGAGCAGCATACCCAGGAAATATGCAGCATCCAGGAAAATCTATATAAAATCCTGGAAAATAACGCCGACGCCATCGTCGTGGTGGGCACGGACAAGTGCATACTGTTCGCCAATCCGGCCGTTGAGTCACTGCTGGGACGTAAACAGGAAGAGCTGTTAAACCAGCCTTTCGATTTTCCACTGGGTATAAGTAAGAAATCGGAGATTGAAATTACCCGCCCCGGCAATGGAAAAACCGTCGCCGAGATGAACGTGGTAGAAATCGACTGGGAAGGCAAACCAGCCTACCTGGCTTCTCTGCGGGATATCACGGAACGTAAACAGGCAGAGGAAGCCCTAAGAGAATCGGAAGAGAAGTTACGAGTTTTTATGGAAACTGCCAGTGACTTAATGAATATTACAGATAAAGATGGAATATTTACTTATGTGAACGATTCAATGGCGAAGACTTTAGGATATTCCAAAGAAGAACTGATTGGGATGCATATTACCCAGATTTTAAGCAAAGAATCTCTGGAAAAAGATTTCAAACCAAATTGGGGCAAATTCCTCACTAATGGAGAAACCAGCCTTGAAACTACTTTTCTAACTAAAGTGGGAAATGAAATATATTGTGAAATAAAGGCCGTTGCTGCTTATGACAGTGATGGCAACATTGTCGGAACTAGAGCAGTACATCGTGATATCACGGAACGGAAACACGCCGAGGAGGCTATCCGAGAATCAGAGGAAAAATTCTCCAAGGCTTTCCGGCACAGCCCTGAAGTAATTGTTATTTCCAGTCTTAAAGACGGTACCATGGTGGAGGTCAATGATACCTTCCTCCGGCTTACCGGCTATTCCATGGAAGAAATTATCAGTAAAAAATCCTCGGAGCTGAATCTCTGGGCTAACCCGGAACAACGCGACGCGATGATAAACATATTGAGAGAAAAGGGCATAGTCAACAACGAGGAATATCAATTCCGCATGAAATCTGGCGAAATACGCACCTGGCTGTTCTCGGCGGAAATCATCAATATCGGCAACGAACCGTGCATACTCTCCGTCACAACGGATATCACCGAGCGTAAGAAGGCGGAAGAAGTGCTGCGCTTCTCCGATGCCGCCTTCAAATCAATCCACGAAGGCGTTATCGCCATGGACACGGATTACGTTATCACCAGCTGGAACGATATAAGCGAACAGATTTACGGAATCAAAGCGTCCGAGGCTATCGGTAAAAAAATGCTTGAAGTTATCGAGATAGTAGAGACCCATCCCGGTGAAAACAACAAGAGAATCAAGGCCCTTGAAAACAATGGGTATTTCCAGGAAGAAGAACTGCACCGCACCAGGTACGGCGAAGTATGGGTCGATATGAGCATACAGGCGATAGAGGACAAGGGCAAACGCTACGGCTGGGTGGCGCTGGTTTCAGCAATAACCCAGCGCAAGCTTACCGAGGAAGCTCTAAAACGGAGCGAGGAAAAATACCGCGAGCTCATCAGCAGCTCAATCGACGGCATAGTATCTACCGATGTAAATATGAGGATTATCATCTGGAACCGGGGAGCTGAAAAAATATTCGGCTACACGGAAAAAGAGATGCTGGGCCAGCCAATTATGAAGATAATCCCTGAAAAAGACCGTAAAAAGATGGCCAAGGAGTTCGGTCATATCAACAAGACCGGTAAAGGAAAGCTTCCCAGAAATGTAATAGAAGTGGTAGGCGAGAAAAAAAACGGTAATAAAATACCTGCTGAACTCTCTATTTCCGTAAGAAAATCCGAAGACACTTACATCATCACCGGCATAATAAGAGACATCACGGAACGTAAAGAGGCGGAAGAAAAGCTGCGGGAAAGCGAGGAGCGCTACCGCGACCTTTTCGAAAATGCCAGCGACCTTATCCAGAACTGTGACGCAAAAGGCCGATTTATCTACGTTAACAGGGCGTGGCGGGATGCACTTGGATATAGTGAGGAAGGAGTCGCCAATCTAAATTTTTGGGATATTATACATCCCGACCATCTCGCTCACTGTAAGGAGACCCTCCTGAAAGTTATGTCAGGTGAAGCAGTCAAAAATGTTGAGACGGTATTTGTCGCTAAAGACGGCAGATTGATACAGGTCGAAGGAAACGTTAATTCTATTTTTAAGGAAGGAAAAGTAGTAGCCGCCCGCGCTATTTTCCGCGACATCACGGAACGCAAAGAGGCGGAGGAAAAGATGCGTAAAATCGACCAGATGAAATCCGAATTCCTTTCCAATGTCTCGCACGAGCTGCGCACGCCGCTGCAATCGATAAGCGGCTTCACCAAGCTGATTCTGAACGGCAAAGTACCCGACCCCGATACTCAACAGGAATTTTTACAGATAATAGACCGCGAGACCGGGCACCTGGGGAATCTCATCAACAGCCTGCTGGATTTGTCACGGCTGGAATCCGGTCGTTTCCAGGTAAACAAGCAGCTGGTGCCGATACGGGACATCATCACCGATTCCGTGATGAGCTTTCATACCCTGGCCCGCGATAAGGGCATCTCGCTTAATGAAGACATACCCGCGGCACTGTCGAAAATGGAAATAGACGGCGAACGGATAAGGCAGGTGGTGATTAACCTTGTCAGCAACGCCATCAAGTACAGCGACCCCGGCGGCAGCGTAGACGTTAAGGTCGGGCAAAATAAAGAAGACCTGATTATTCAAGTTTCCGACCGAGGTATCGGCATATCCCGTGAGTCTCTAAATCACCTCTTTGAAAGGTTTTACAGAGGCGAAAATGAAGTCGACAGGGGCGGCACCGGACTCGGACTATATATTACGAAGCAGATTATAGAAGCACACGGCGGACATATCAATGTAGAAAGCAAACTGGGAGAAGGCAGCACCTTCAACCTGACCCTGCCTTTTAACGATAAAGGAGGCAATGAACATGGAAAAGAAGATACTGGTCATCGAAGACGATCCCGCTATCTCAAGGCTGGTTGATTATTCTTTGAGACATGAAGGCTATGCGGTAATACAGGCTTCAAACGGCCTGGAAGGCATAAGAAAAGCAAATAATGAAAGGCCGGACCTGGTGATTCTGGATGTCATGCTGCCGGGCCTGGACGGATTTGAAATCTGTCACCGCTTGAAGGCTGAACCGGATACCGCCCAACTGCCCATATTAATGTTCTCGGCTAAAGCACAGGAGATAGATAAGAACACCGGGCTGAAAGTCGGCGCTGATGATTACCTGGCCAAACCGGCCTCCCCGACGGAAATAGTGAGTCGTGTAGAAAAACTGCTGGCGCAAAAGAAACAGACCCCGACATCCCAGGAGAAAGTGAGTGGACAGCGATAATAACAGGCCCCTCTCCACGGACAGGGTCGCCAAGAAAAGCCTGGGCGAGATGCTGGTCGCGGAGAGCCTCATTACCCCGGAGCAGCTGGCGGGCGCCCTGGCGCTGCAGCAACAACAGGGAGGTAAACTTAGCGATATCCTGCTGAAACAAGGGCTGGTTAAAGACGAACAACTGGCTATAGTGCGCAGCATTCAGCTCAACCTGCCGTTAATCGACCTGAAAAGACATGCGATACAATCCCATGCACTGCGGCTTATCCCCGAGGACATGGCCCGTAAACACACGCTTATTCCGCTGGATATTGTTAATAACTCCCTGATGATAGTCATGGCTGACCCTGAAGATATCCGCACCATAGAAGACGTGAAGGCCCAGGCCAAGATGAGAGTAGAGGTGGCGCTGGGGGTACACTCCGACATCGAACGGGCAATCAACCTGAACTACCGGTCGAGCAGCGCCATCGAGAAACAGGTAAGCCAGTTCACCCCTGCCGCGGCTGACAAGACCGATGATACGGAGGCCTTAACGGCCCGGACGCCGGTTGCGGAGACGCTCGACCTGCTGGTTACCCAGGCCGTCAAGGACCGGGCCTCGGATGTCCACATAGAACCGCAGGAGGACAGGCTGCGCATCCGCTACCGGATTGACGGCATCCTGCATGACATGTTTTCCTTTCCGCTCAATATCCACAGCGCCCTGGTATCGCGCGTAAAAATCCTGTCCGAGATGGATATCTCCGAGCAGAGACGCCCCCAGGACGGTCAATTTTCCATCAAGCTGGGCGGCAACGAGGTTGATATCCGCGCCGCCACCATGGAAACGCCCTACGGCGAGAGGGTTACCCTGCGAATTCTGGACAAGTCCCTGGCCCTTTTCACGCTGGCCGAGCTCGGCTTTCAATCCGGTGTTCTTAAGAATTATCAGATGATGTTGAAAAGCCCTCTCGGCATGATACTGGTAAGCGGTCCCACCGGCTCGGGAAAAACCACAACGCTCTATGCTTCCATAAACGAGCTGGACCGCAACGAGCGCAATATTATGACCATTGAAGACCCGATAGAATACAGCTTCATGGATATCAACCAGACCCAGGTAAACGTAAAAGCCGGCATTACCTTCGCCAGCGGTCTCCGCGCCATAATGCGGCACGACCCGGACGTGATACTCGTCGGCGAGATAAGAGACACGGACACGGTAACCACCGCCGTTCAGTCCGTCCTGACCGGCCACCTGGTAATGTCCTCAATCCATGCCAATGACGCCGTAGGCGTACTTTTCCGGCTATTGGACCTCGATGTCGAACCAGCTTCAATCTCCTCGACACTCATTGGCATCGTCGGCCAGCGCATGGTCCGGCGTATCTGCCCCAACTGCCGCTCTCCCTACCAGCCGCCCGATGAGGAGCTTCTCACCATAAATATCGAGATGCGCGAGCAAATCGGCACATTTTATCACGGCACGGGGTGCAATCTCTGCGCCAATACCGGCTATCGAGGCCGTACCGGCATTTTCGAATTACTGATTATAAGCGATGAAATCAGAAATATAATGCGCAGCCACGCCGGTGCCGGCGATATCAGGAAACAGGCTATCGCCGAGGGCATGGTAACGATGAAACAGGACGGACTGCTCAAGGTCAAGGAAGGCGTAACATCAATCACCGAGGTAATGCGCAGCGTATTTTCTATCAATTAGCGAGGGGGCGTTTAAGAATCAGGCGATGTCTTATAAATACACGGCCTATACCACCGATAAACGAGTTGTCCAGGGCACGATTGAAGTGACTTCCGAGAGTCTTGCCGAAGGCGCCCTGTACCGCGCCGGATACCAGCATATCATCAGTCTTAAAGAAGTGCCGCACGGACTTAGCCTGGAGAGCCAGATACCGACTCTTTTCGGCGTAAAAACACAGGAAGTAATAGAATTTTCCGGTCAGCTAGCCACGCTGATTGAGTCGGGCATCACCATACATAACTCGCTGCAGCTGCTCGAAGGGCAGACCACCAAGAAATCGCTAAAAAAGACTATATACGGGCTTATCGAAGAAATCCAGGGCGGCAACTCGCTGTCACAGGCGCTAAGCAATTACCCGCTGGTATTTTCCAATACCTACTGCCAGGTGATAAAAGCCAGCGAACAGGCAGGCAACCTGGAAATCGGCTTGAGACAGGCCGCCGGTTACATGGAAAAACAATCCGTCGCCAACCAGAAAATCAAGCGCGCCATGCTCTACCCTGCTTTCGTCATGCTCATGGCCGCGGGAATATCCATCCTGCTCATTACCGTAGCGCTGCCGCCGCTGGTGGCCCTGTTCAATTCGCTGGGGGCGGAACTGCCTCTGCTGACAACTCTGCTTATCAACATCACCAGCTTCTTCCTGGACCGTATCTACTACGTCATCGCCGGCATACTTATTATTATTATGTTAATCATCAGCCTGTTGAAATTACCCTCGGTAAAGCTGTTGAAAGACAGTATTATTTTAAAAATGCCGGTCATCGGCAATATCAGTATAGAGCGCAGCGTGCAGAATTTCTGCCAGACGTCTGCCATGCTGCTGAAAGCGGGTCTCCGCCTGCCCACGATAATGGAAATAGCCATCCAGACCAACCGCAACCGGGTTATCCGGCAGGCATTGAGCAATGTCAGGGACAGGCTGGTCCAGGGAGAGGGACTTTCCCAGCCGTTGGGCGAAATAAAGATGTTCCCCCCGCTCCTGGTGGAGATGGTCATCGTGGGCGAGAAAACCGGCACCATGGACAACACCCTCGCCACCCTGGCCGATTTTTACGAAAAGAAGGTCGACCGCAGGATAGATGCCCTGATATCCATGATAGAACCGGCGCTAACAGCAGTTATCGGGGTGGTGGTAATTTTTATCGCCCTTTCCATGATAACGCCGCTTTATTCGATACTAAAGTCGATGCATTGAGTGACGATAACAGGCAGTAAAAATGGCAGAGCAGTTAAAACGCAGACTGGCACATTTAATAAACCCGGCCCGGGGCCAGAAAGGACTGGGGCTGGTGGAGACCCTGGTGGCGGTGGCTATCCTGGGCACTTCCGTAGTCGCCTTCGTCGTCGCTCTTTCAGCGGGGTCGATAGCTGTCTCCGAGCAGGATGAAGAGGTCGTGGCGCAGGGACTGGCACAGGCTCAACTGGAATATACCAAGAGCTGCGTTTATGACACCGGAGCCAGCACTTACCCCGCGATAGCGGCTCCGGAAGGCTATACAATATCCGTCGCCGTCAGCTCCGTGCCCGGCACCGATGCCGATATCCAGAAAGTTACCGCCAGTATATTCCGGGGTGGAGAGAACGTGCTGACAGTCGAGACCTACAAGGTGAACCGATGAACGGACAGAAGGGCATGACCATGGTGGAACTGCTGGTGGCGATCGCCGTAACCGGCATCATCGTCGTATTCCTGGGAACGGCCATTTACCAGATTATTACCATTTCCGAGTACGGAAACGACCGGCTTACCGCCATGCACGAGCTGCAGAACGCCGCGCACTGGTTCAACCTCGACGGGCAGAAGGCCGTCACCGCCAGCGTCAACGGCGAGCTGCTGTTGACGATATCCGAAACGACGTCGATTACGTATGCGCTGGTGGGCACCGAACTGTGCCGCACGGAAGACGATTCACAGACGATACTGGCCCGGAATATATCCAGCGCCGATTTTTCAATCGATAATCGCCTTATCACCATGTCCATTACTTCATCCCCGGAGGGCCGTGACAGTGTAAGTGAAAACGGGACCTACAGGGTATTCCTTAGGCCATCGGAGGAGGAATAATGAACGGCGAAAAGGGACAGGCGCTTCCACTCGCCATACTGGCCCTGGCCATAGGCACACTGGTAATAACGCCGTTCATGGGCCACGCCAGCAGCAACCTCATCAGTTCGCAGGTATACGAACAGAGCCTGACCGAGCTGTACGCCTGCGATGCCGGCATCGAGTACGCCATCTGGGACCTTCAGAGCGGCAACCTGGAGGTGGAGGAAGGCGCCACAGAGGCGCTGCCGCAGTTCAGCCTCAATGATAAGACCGTGGATGTTACCGTCGAGAATTTGGGGTCGGATATATACATGGTCACCGCCACGGCCACCAGCGAAGACAGCCACAGCACTACCATCGAGTCTTACGTAAGCCACGGGGGCGGCGGCTGGACCAGCGACGGCGATATTGATGGGGATATCGAAGGCGACGTTTATGTTGAAGGTGATGCCGATATTGGCAGCAATGCCACGGTCGACGGCAGCGTCTACGCCACGGGCGATGTCACACTGGGCAACAATGCCGAGGTAACCGGCGACGTCGTCAGCGACGGCGATCTGGAACTCTCGAACAACGCCATCATTGGGGGAGACGTCTCGACCAGCGGCGACCTTACCCTCGATAACAACTCGGAAATCGGCAGCATCGAAGTGGAAGGCAACGTCTGCGCCGGCGGCGATATCAATCTTTATAATAACACCGTAATTTACGGAAATGTCTACACAACCGGCAACGTTCACCTGAACGGCAATGCCATCATCAAAGGCAACTTGTTCGTCGGCGCCGATATCGCCACCATTATCATGGATAACAATGCACGTATCGAGGGGAACGTGTACATCAGCGGCAGTATCACCACCAAGATACAACTGGCCAACAACGCCCGCATCCACGAAGACGTCTACGCCACCGGAACCATAAACAACATCATCCGCGAGTCCAATATTTTAGGCGACGTCTACGAAAATTATACCGGCTCGTATCCCTCCGCCCCGGACTGCCCGGAAATGGGCGACCCCGGGGGCGGGACGGGCATCGTATCGTGGGATTAATACCGATAATTCGGTAAAAAGGAGGAATAAAATGACATTCGATTCGACAACCGTAAGCAATATATTCCTGGCCTGTATCGCCCTGACCAACCTGGTAATACTGGCGATACTCTACCAGTTTTCCAGAAAACAATAACCGAAAAGGGAGACCTCCGTGAAAACCAGGAAATTACTCATTGTAATACTCGCGGTTGCCCTGCTGGCGGTCTATTACCTGCTCGGCTCCGACTACCTGAAACAGCGGCGGGACCACCAGACGCTGGCGTCCGGGATTGCCGGGGCTAACCAGGCGCTGACGCTGATTCCGGCGCCGACCGCCGACCTGGAGCAGCGGCTAACCGATGCGCAAACCAGCCTGCAAACCGCCAATATGACCCTCCCCGAACGGTTGAACAGCACGCGTATAATCAATTCCGTTCTCATGCTGGCGGACGATATCGGAGTGAAAGCGATACCGCTGGTGACACAGGCCTGGGCAACAGAGAGTATTAACGAAGTAAATATTTCCGTTTTCCGGCTGAACGTAGCCGTAAAGGGGTCTTTCTCGCAGGTATCGAGCTTTCTGAAACGGCTGGAAAGCGGAGAATTCAATACACTGGTCGTGGAATATTTCACCGTTGACAGCATAACCGACCCGTTCGGAGGAGAAGGGGTTTACGGCGACACAACGCAGGTGGACGCCAGGCTCGATATAGCCATCTATTCCCGTCCCCCGGCCGCATATATAGAAGAGGAGGGCGAGTAAGAGATAATGCGTGTCGCTCTGAATATCAGCAACAGCAGCATTCAGCTCCTTTCGCTGAAAGGCAGGCAGGTAAAGAGATGGGGAAGCGCCGCCCTTGCCGAAGGACTGGTCAGAGACGGCCTGGTTCTCCAGCCGCAGGCCGTCGGCGAGGCAATCGACTCGCTTTTTAAATCGAGTAAAATTCCCAGGGAAAACGTCGTTGTCACCCTGGCCGGCCTGTCTTTTACCTACCGTTTCCTGAACCTGCCCCGGATGAAACATGCCCTCCTCCCGGAAGCTATTCTGCGCGCCGCCAGGAAAGAAATATCACTGCCCATGGATGAGCTTTACCTCTCCTGGCAGCCTCTCCCCGGCAAGGGAGACGAGCAGGCTTTCTTCGTCCTCGGCGTACCGCAAAATCTCGTCGACGCCGCGCTCCAGACATTGAGCGTCGCAAAAATAGAGCCATATCTCATGGACCTGCGTCCGCTGGCGCTGGCCAGGGCGGCTAACCGGGGAGACGCCATAGTCGTCAACCTGCAACCCGATTGCTTTGATATCGTCTTCATCGCTAATGGCATCCCCACGGTGATACACTCCATCAGTCCGAGGAGCGAGGGAGCCACCCTTGAGGATAATATCCGGCGCCTGGCGGACGAACTGTCCAAAACGGTCACCTTCTACCAGAGCAGCCACCCGGAAATCCATTTGAGCACCACCACTCCCCTGCTGATTACCGGTGAACTGGCCGCCGAAGCCCCGGTAAGCGGACTGCTCCAGGCCGAGGTGGAATTTCCCGTGGAGCCACTTGTCCCGCCGGTAGAACTCCCCCCAGACCTGCCTGTCGCCGCTTACGCGGCCAGCATCGGCCTTGCCCTTAAAAATACCCCACCCAGGGCGGCAGCTAAAGGAGAGGAAAGCCGTTTCCATGACATCAATATAAACATACTCTCCGGCAAATACCGGAAAAGCAAAGCCAGGCCGCTGCCCGCCGGATATATAATTCTGGGCGTTTTCCTGGCAATCGCCGTTATCTTCCTCTTCCCGCTTTACCAGAGCCGAAGCCAGCTGAACGCGGAAAACGCCGGACTACGGGACGAGCTAAACAGCGTCAGCCGGCAGGTCAACCTGGCCAGCCTCATCGCCGAAGAGACAGCCAGGACAGAAGACGCTATTGAGGAAATACTGGCCGGCACCGAGGCCCTTAATTTAGCCAAACGGAGCATCCTGGGCAACAGGGGCGTTTACTCCAGTAATTTACAGCAGATTGTTGAAAAGCTGCCGCCCCGGGCTTTTTTCACTTCAATAACAATCGGCAACGATACAATTACTGCACAGGGAGAAACGGATAGCGTGTTCAGAGCTATCGAGTACGCAACGGCTCTGGAGGGACAAAAAGAATTCTCGCAGGTACGTATTACCAGACTGGACGAAGATATTTCAATCGCGCCTGAAACCGAAGAGGCAGAAACCTCTCCGGAAGGAGTCAGCGTGATTACGTTTGAAATCCTGGTAAATATTGAAAAAGGGTAAATTATGCATATAGACGACCTGTTGAATATGGCAAACTCCAGGGGTGCCTCGGACCTGCACCTGAAAGTAGGCAGCCTTCCCGTTTTACGCATCAATGGAGAACTCGCTGCGCAGGAGGGCATGACCATACTAACCGAAGACGCCATGCAGGCACTCCTGGCAGAAGCAACCACCGATGAGCAGAGAAAAGCCTTCGCCGACGAACTGGAGGCCGATTTTGCCTACCAGACCGGGGCAACCGGCCGTTTCCGTATTAATGTCTGCCTTCAGGCCGGCAGTATAAGCCTGGCCTGCCGACCGTTAAAGGCGGAAATCCCCACTATCGAAGAACTGGGACTGCCCGAGGTATGTAAGACGCTGGTTTTGAAATCAAGCGGACTTGTAGTAGTTACCGGCCCGACCGGCTGCGGTAAATCGACGACCCTGGCGGCCATGGTGAACTATATCAACCAGACGGTAAAGCGCAAGGTCATCACCATAGAAGACCCCGTGGAATTCGTGCACAGGGATAATAAGTGCTTCTTCTCCCAACGAGAGATCGGCAGGGACACCAGGGCTTTTTCCAGCGCCCTGAAACACGCCTTGAGACAGGACCCCGATGTCCTGCTGGTGGGAGAGATGAGAGACCTTGAGACCATAGCCGCCGTTCTGACGGCGGCGGAAACAGGCCACCTGGTGCTGACCACCCTCCACACGCCGGGGACGCCGGAGGCAATCGACCGTTTTATCGATGTCTTTCCGCCGCACCAGCAGCAACAGGTACGCATACAGCTCTCCATAACGCTCGAAGGAGTACTCTACCAGGTTCTGGTGCCAAAAAGCGACGGCTCGGGACGCGCCGCCGCCATAGAGGTCATGCTGGCCATCCCCGCCATCAGAAATCTCATACGTGAAGGCAAGACACATCAAATGATAAATTGCATCCAGACGGGAACACAATACGGCATGCAGACCCTTAACCAGTCTTTAGTTAAACTTTATCGCAGCGGGATAATAAAAAGAGAGGAAGCCCTGGCACGGAGCAGCGATATAGAAGAACTGGAGGAGATACTGGACGGACAATGAGCAGGAATAGGACTATTAATTGACACTTGACGTAACTGCTGCGATTACTTACTATTATAATAGCGCTTGTTGAGAACAGGCAGGTAACATGAGCGGTAAGAAAACGGAAAAACGAACCGGAAAATCGATGGCGGATAACGCATTGGGTAAGAGCTTTAACGAGCTTAGGTGTCTTTATGATATCGCCAACATCACCGGCACTGCCCACCTTACCCTGGGCGAAAGGTTTTCAGAGATAGTGAGAATCCTCCCCCGGGGATTTCAACACTCCGAGAATACCTCCGTCAGGATTACTCTTAACAGAGATGAGTATAAAACTGATAATTACCAGCCGACCGAGCAGAAGATATCTGCTGATATCGTCATACAGGGGGAAAAATTGGGTTCTGTAGAAATCGGCTGCACTAAAACACCGCCGGTTACGGGCAACGGCCTTTTTTCTAAAGAAGAAAGACTGCTGCTGGATGCCGTGGCCGAGCGACTGGGAGCGATAACCGAGCACAGGCAGGCGGAAGAAGCGCTCAAAGAATCCGAGGAGAAGTTCTCCAAGGCCTTCAACGCCAGCCCTAACCTGGTGGCTATCAACAGGCTTGATGACGGTAAATTCCTTGAAGTCAATGATAGTTTCACCCGTATTACGGGATACACCCGCAAGGAAGCAATCGGTCAAAACGCCACCGACCTGAATATCTGGGTTGACCAGGATACGCATATTAAACTGGTTAAGACTATAAAAGAAAATAAGAAGGTCCGGAATAAGGAAATCAGGATACGTAATAAAACGGGCGTGATAATTGTGGGGCTGTATTCCAGCGAATCCTTAATCATCGGCGGCGAAGAGTGCTGCCTGCACACCATAACCGATATTACCGAGCAAAAACAGTCCCAGGAGATACTCCAAACGGTCTCCCACGGGTCACCGCTGGGTATATATATCATGCAGGACGACAGGCTGCAATACACCAATCCGCAATTTCAAAAAATAACCGGCTACAGCAAGAAAGAACTAGCCGGCCGGGAGCTGCTTAGTCTCATCGCTGTCGAAGATAGCGACGTGGTCAGGTCCAGCACGGTGTTCACAATCCAGGAGAAAAATCCCTACCCGTGCGAATACCGCATTCTCACCAAGACGGGAAGAATAAAATGGGTTATGCAGACTGTCACCCCCATCCACTACGAGGGCAGAGACGCGATACTCGGCAATCTCATGGATATCACCGAACGTAAATATCTCGAGAGAAAAATAACCGAATACGAAGAACTTAGCAAAATGAAAAGCAACCTGCTGGCGACGGTATCGCACGAGCTGCGTACCCCCCTGGCGACGATAAAAGGCTACTCTACCATGATACTTGATTACTATACCAGGCTCTCTTCTGATGAAATAAAAGACTACCTTGCATCCATAGACAACTCGACGGACAGGCTGGCCAAACTCGTCGATAACCTGCTGGACACCTCACGCATGGAGGCGGGACTGCTCAAACTGGAAAGGTCTGCTACCGATATTAATTTACTTATCAAGAAAGTGGCTACCGAAGCGAGTGTCAGGGCTAATCACCACCAGATTATTACGGAGTCTACAGTCGGATTACCCAGGGTAAACATAGACAGCAAGCGAATCCGGCAGGTGCTGGATAACCTCGTTGATAATGCTGTAAAGTACTCACCGCAGGGAACGAAGGTGCTGATATCAGCGAAAAAAGCTGGCCGCGAAGTGCTTATCAGTATTAACGACCAGGGCGCGGGGATACCCGCCGGGGAACTGACCAGCATATTCGACCGGATGTACAGAATAGAACAGAGGTTATCCCCGGGTCGGGACGGGATAGGGCTGGGGCTGTATATATGCCGGGGACTGGTGGAGGCACACGGCGGCCGAATCTGGGCGGAGAGTACCGTGGGCAAAGGGAGCACCATCCAGTTTGCTCTCCCATTAGCCGGTGCGGGAAAAGGACAATAATTATGGTAAAAACAAGGGTGTACGCTGGAAAAAACTCTTGTTGCAGAATATAATATCATTCACCGGGAAGTGAGGTAAAGCTATGTTCCCAAAGAAAACTCTGGTTCTGGTGGTTGATGATGATATCCGCATGCTGCGCATGATGAAACGCAT